>CAMVJE010000132.1 GCA_947167745.1 uncultured Treponema sp. | reverse complement strand
CGAAGTGTGGTTCGTTCCGATTGAGGACAAGGCGGGAAAAGCCATCTTGAACGACGACTTTTTCAAGAAGCCGATTCTTCAAAAAACAAGTCAGTTTTTGTTTTCAAAATAGAATTACAGGAAGGCACCAATCACGGCATTGTATAAAATCACGGACGCCTCCCAGTTCAAATCCGTAAGAAAGCTCACAATCATATTGAATTTTATCATTCTCCCTCTTTTGATTTTTCTTCTTTTTATTGCGATAACTCTAGGAAGAAAAAGGATTTAAATGTTATAATAGGCATCAAGGAGATGAAAATGAAAAAAGTTTATCCACTTATTACATTGCTGCTAACTATTCTGGCTATAACATCATGCAAGAAAGGAAAAGAAACAAATCTTCCAGAACAAACTAAAGTGCTTCCCGCTACAGAAAGTCAAAAAATGGAAGAAATTTCCTCAGTCAATAAAGGGGAAGAAAACCCACTTGCTCTAGAATCAAAGTCTGCTCTTCCAGATGAATCATCAAGCTCACAGCCTGAAAATAACGAACAGCCTGGCGAATTTGATATTGCCACAGAGCATGAGACAAAAATAGAAAGGTGTGATTCGAAAACGCTGTCTCCAGACGGGGAATATATGATTTATGAAAGCGGGGAGTACGATTCAATTTACGAAAGATATTGCATTCCAGTCAAAGGTGAGCGTAAAGATTTAACTCTCATCATGCTCAAAGAAGAATGTACAAGCATAAATCCAGATGACATGGCCCCATCCAAGGCCTACATTTACAGTGCTGAATGTGAATTTGTACCAATTGCAAAAAGCAGTGAGCCTGTAACATACAAGGGCATAACATCTTACTGGTTCAAAATTACAGAAAACACATGGCTTCCCGGCTCATCAGTCTTAATCCAGACTGGCTCTTTTGAAAAACTTCCGGCCGAAGATTTTAAAATCGGCATGGATTACGAGCAAATGGATGAAGGAAGCTGGTTCATCGTAAAAGCAGAGGCAACTCTCAGGCTGGCTAATTCATCAGCTACAAATAAAATCATTACTATTCCGAAGGGAACCTGGCTCTATGCTGATGCCCGCACAATCGATACAGAAACAATAGACGGAATTGAAGGGCGCTGGTACAAAATAAGATATCCCGAAATCGGCTATATTTTTGGCGGCTATCTCGAAGAAAAAAGTGAAGTCTGCAGTTTAAATTTTTCTCACCTGGAGACTTTCACTTACACTCTTGACGCTAACAATGATTTCATGTTCAAAGTTTATTCTGCCCCAACAACAGAATCAGAATTCTTAGGTGAGCATGAAGTACCACATTACAAATCCGAATATTCAAGCACCATCGAAACAAGCAAAATGGAAACAATCGATGGAAAAGAAGGGAAATGGATTCACATAAAGGAACCTGTCCAAGGATTTATTTTCGGCGACAAGTTCATATACATGCAATAGTTTGATTATCTGAAAATGACCAGACAGAACAAACTGCTTTTTAAGATTCTTCTCGCTTCAATTTTGATTTTCGCGTTATCTCTTGCTTTTTCAAAAAAGGAGAGAAATGCGCACAAATCCATTGAGTCCGCAATATTGAACCCAAGTTACAAAAACGAAGTGAACTTAATTGAAATTGAAACCAGAGAAGGCTCTTCAATCACCCTAAAAAGACATGGAGATTTCTGGCTCCTCTCAAATACTTTCGAAAACGGAAATGAAATCTGCACAATTGCTGACTCAAAAATCATTTCCTCACTTCTTGAAAACGCAGGCAAAATCCGAAACATTTATAGAATAAGCGATAAAGAAAGTGACTACAATTCGTTAGGACTTGGTAAAAACACTGAAACATGCATTACTATTTCTCAAAACAATATAAAAATGTATACAAAAGTGCACTTCGGTCATTCAGATTCATTTACAAATCGCATTTATTTCCGTTCGGAAGCATCAAATATAGTTTACGAAACTCAAAATGACTTCCATCAATATCTTACAAGTGAACCTAACTATTGGTCAGAAGGGACAATCACTCCGGAAATCACAAATCCAGTTCAATTTTCTCTAAAAACTAATGAAGAATTCATACAAGAAAGTTCAAATACAAAGGCCTTAGACGAAAAATCTCCAGAATTTACCTCAAAATCAAACACTTTGCTTTCTCTCAGACACGGACAAATTTGGCCAGAAAGCACCATTAATTCAGCAAATATAATTTCAACGCTTTCAATTCAGGACGGAAGCGGCAGACTGGCAGAAGTCAAATTTTTCAAAATGCAGATAGGTGATAACGAATCATATTTTTACAAAAAATCTATACAAGCATCCCCAGTGGATTCACAGGAAAATATTTTTGCCTTTTACTCAGAAAACGCTGTCTACGAAATTTCTGCATGGACTTATGAAAGAATAAAATCCATCTTCACACAGAAAAACTAAAAAAGCAGGAAGGCCAGCAAAAAAGAAAGAAAATTGTAAACAACATGAATCCCAAAGGAAATCCAGAGCGAT
>CAMVJE010000131.1 GCA_947167745.1 uncultured Treponema sp. | reverse complement strand
AACTCTGCGAAAAAATCGGTAAGCAGCGGGTCATTATTTCTGTCGATGCGATTAAGGGCAAAATTGCGGTAAAAGGCTGGACTGAGACCGTGGACATTCCTCTGATTGAAGGGGCTCGTCAGGCCGAGAAATACTGTTCTGAACTTTTGTTCACCTGCGTCGAAAAAGAAGGCTGTATGCAAGGAACAGATATGGAAGCCTGTAAGAGCTTGCGAGAAGCCGTAAAATGCCGTGTCGTCGTTGCCGGCGGCGTAAATTCCCTGGAGCAGATTGTCGAGCTTGAAAAAATGGGCTGTGATGTTCAGCTGGGAATGGCTTTGTACACTGGAAAAGTTAATTTAAAAGATGCTTTCATCGGATGTCTTAATTTTGAAAAAGTTGACGGAATGATTCCGGTAATCGCCCAGAGCCCCAGCGGTGAAGTTCTGATGATGGGCTACTCAAATAAGGAAGCATTTGAAAAATCTTTCGAGAGCGGAAAACTTACTTTCTTCAGCCGCACACGAAACACGCTTTGGACAAAGGGTGAGACAAGCGGTCACTTCCTTGAGCTTATCAAAATGCGGGTTGACTGCGACAGGGACACTGTTCTGGCCACGGTTTTGCCACATGGCGGAGTCTGCCACACTGGAAGCTACACATGCTTTGGTGCTGAGCCGGATGCAAAATCAAATCTTGAGCGATTGTATGGAACGATTGCAGAACGCTTTGCAAATCCTCGTCCGGGAAGCTACACTGCAACGCTGGATGCAAAACGAGTCCGCGAAAAGGTCATGGAAGAAGCCGAAGAACTCACCGACGATGCTGAATCAAAAGATGAAGTAATCTGGGAAGCGGCAGATTTGCTTTATTTCGTGAGCGTTCTCATGTACAAAGAGGGCGTCACCTGGCAGGATGTTTACAACGAGCTGGATCGAAGGCATAAAGAAAAATAAGGCGATGAATCTGTCATGCCACCGTTAACATCAATTTTCCGGCCGGAGTCTAAGTTCCGTGCTTTTTTCGTTTCTATAGCGACATTTGCCTTTGCCTATGGCCTTTATAAGGGCGTTATGGACAATTATCTTGCGGAGATTGTCGGGATGGGCGAGTTTGACAAGGGGCTTTCTGAGTTTTTCCGTGAGCTTCCGGGCTTTTTGCTTGTTTTCGTGCTTGCCGGACTCTATTTATTCTCTGCCGAGAACATTTACAAAATCGGTGCCCTTATTATGCTGGCCGGAATGACCATGCAAAGCCTTGTTCCTGCTACCCGTTTTATGGTCACCCTTGCGATTTTTGTCTATTCGCTGGGTGAGCACATTCAGCTGGGCATGAGGAACACGCTTTCGATTCAATATTCAAAAGAAGGACGGGGCGGTCTTGCCCTGGGAATCCAGAACTCAGTCTATCAGATAGGAACGCTTCTTGGATTTTTTGCCGTAATCGCAGTTTTTTTGATTTTCGGAAAGTCCAGCAGTCTTTTTCGCCCGCTTTTTGCGGCAAGTGCCTGCATCATCGGTCTTGGAGCAATTTTCTCAACGAGAATGAACGCAAAAAGTGCAACGGACAAGTCAAAAAGACGATTCTACTTCCGAAGGAAATTTTCAAAATACTACATGCTGGAAGTTTTTTACGGGGCACGCAAGCAGATTTTCTTCACTTTCGGCCCCTATGTTCTCGTTCTTTTTTATGGTGCCAATGCCATGATAATCAGCCTGCTTTTTGCCGTGAGCGCAATCTGCTGCTTTATCGCTTCTCCTCTGGTAGGAAAAATCATCGACCGCTTCGGCTATAAAATCGTGATGATTTCAGATACGCTGATTCTGGTGATTGTCTGCTTTTTCTATGGATTCGCCCATCATCTTTTCCCAAAGAACATCGCATTTCTTATCTGCTGCGTGAATTACATACTTGACTCAGTGATTTCCCTCGCTTCAATGGCTTCAAATGTCTATGTTCAGGATTTAGCGGACAGTCCTGAGGAAGTCAGGGCAACTATTTCCACAGGCGTTTCTGTAAATCACCTGATTACGATTCTGATTGCCCTTTTCGGCGGCTGGATATGGCACAAGCTGGGAATTGAGACGCTTTTCGTGCTCTCAGCAATCTTAGGATTGTGCAATAGCGCCTACGCCGCAACGATTAAAGTAAAGAATCGAGGGGAAAAATAGCCTTTTTGGGCGGTGTTGTCGCTGCCGGTGCGGGGGCAGCATAACAACTGGTTAAACGGTGGCGCGGCTTGACCGCGTGTAGGCTTTGAAGCTTTGTTATGACAAGTTATATTTCTTATACAGAATGAGCTTTCTTAATTTCTCTTTTTTCTTTAAGAATTATTCTGTATATTTTTTGAAGCTATGCTTCTATTATTATTTTTTTTCAAGCGGCGTAAAGCCGCGTACTACTGCTTCTTCGTCCAAGCACTAAAGTTCAATTAATTGGCTTGAACAGATTTCCTTAAATATTCCATTATATTCCAATAATGATATTACCATAAATTTATATATTTATTATCTAATTCTTTTTCTACACATTTT
>CAMVJE010000130.1 GCA_947167745.1 uncultured Treponema sp. | reverse complement strand
TTGACAGTACGAATCCCGCGAAAAGCTGAAGTTGCACCACGCAAGATTCAGATTAGCATTGCTTAAGGCTGAAACTCGATAGAAAAACAGGCTCCGCTTGGAAGTTGATTCCAGGCGGAGATTTTTGCGTTTAAAGCGGTGCAAAGGGCTTGCGCGATGGAAAGTCCGAGTCCTGACCCGGCAATTTTTCTTGTGTGGGATTCATCGGCACGGTAGAATCGCTCGAAAATGTGGGGAAGGGCTGCTTCGGAAAAGCCGGGGCCGTTGTCGGATTCTTCGATGAGTATGCGGCCTTCGTTTTGTACTGCCCGAAGATTAATCTGGCAGTCAGAGCCGGCGAATTTTACGCTGTTTGAAATCAGTACCGTTAAAATCTGGTGAAGCATTTCCGGGTCTGTGTTGAGCTGGACATCGTTTGCTTCGGAAATGATTTGCACTTGTGGTGCGATTTCGGCAAATTCTTCTGAGAGCCACCTGAACATTTCTGAAAGTTGAACTTGGGAAATCTGTGGCATGATTCTTCCGGTTTCGAGCCGGGAAATTTGCAGGAGATTTGCGATGATTGCCTGCATTGTCTTGGATTCTGTTTTGATTGCATTCAGGGATTTTTCCAGCTGCTCCGGATTGTCCTTGCCCCAGCGCAGAAGAAGGTTCGTCTGTCCTGAAATTACCGTGAGCGGAGTGTTCAGTTCATGCGAAACATCGCTTGAAAACTGTCTTTCGCGCTCAAAATCCAACTTGAGTCGTAAAAAAAGCGAGTTGAAGGTTTTTGAAAGCTCGTCAATCTCGTCATCAGTGCCAGAAAGCGGCAGCAAATCAGAAAGATTTTCGATAGTAACAGACTGAGCCGCCTTCGTGATTTTTACAACAGGATTAATCGTTTTTTTAGTGATAAAAAGTGAAGTTAAAAACGAAAATGCAAGAATCGGAATCACTGTGAAAAGCAGGACGAACGGCAGGTTCTGGAACATTTCTGCCATTGCGTTGTTGTCCATGTTCATCGCCGTCGCAATTACAATGTCATTTTCTGAATCAGAATGTCGCTTTGCGTAATAAATGATGTTCAAATCTCCATCGAAAAAATAGTTCTTCTTAAAATAGTGCATTACTTTCCCATTTGAATCTTCCAGATAAGGAAGGAAAGGGTCATTTGTTGCAAGAAAAATCGAATTTTTCACATCATAGACAGTATATGTTATGTAATAAGGCATTCCAGGAATTGAATCGAGAGTTCTCATAAAGTCCGCCTTGTCTTCGGCTGAGGCACGATATTCCTCAAAACTCCTGAAAACAGTTTTTTCGGAGATTTCCAGCTCTATCCGCTGATTTTTATTAACCAGTGACCGCGTAAAAAGCAGAAAAAATACCGAAAGAAGGACAACGGCAATGGTCAGCACGAACATGTATCTGAGAGAAAGTCTTGCTGAAAATGACTTGAAGAATTTTATCCGCATCAAAAACTCCGTTATCCCATTATGTAGCCAGTTCCGCGCACGGTCTTTATGTATTCTTCCTTTGTATGCTCGGCGATTTTTGACCTGAGGTAGCCAACATAAACATCAACGGTATTCTCATCAATAAAATGCCCCTTGCCCCAGATTTCATCGATGATATTTGAACGAGAAAGAACTTTACCTTGGTTTTCTACAAAGCATTTGAGCATTAGAAACTCAGTTTTTGAAAGAACAAGCTCATTTCCTTCAATAAAACAACTCATTCTGCCAACATTAAGGGTAAGAGCGCGCACTGAAAGTTTGTCTTCATTTGATCTCATTGAATTTACGCGCCTTAGAAGAGCGTTTATTCGGGCCAGTAATTCTTCGATTTCAAAAGGTTTGGGGATATAATCATCCGCCCCAGAATTTAGCCCGGTGATTTTGTCAATTGTCTCGCCACGGGCAGTTTCCAGAATAACAGGAACATTTGAAACTGCGCGGATTCGGCGAAGAACTTCAAGCCCGCTTAATTCTGGAAGCATGATGTCGAGCAAAATCAAATCAGGATTTTCCTGCTCAAATTTTTCAAGAGCCGCACGCCCTGTCTCAGCAAGGCAAACCTTAAAACCTTCATGTTCCAGTTCTGGAATTACAAAATCTGAAATTCCTTTGTCATCTTCTACGACCAGAATTTTAACATTTTTACTGTCAATGTTATTCATCTTTCCCTCCGTTATTTCGCAAGATTTTTTATCGTAGAGCCTGCCTTAATATCTTTTATTTCGACAGGAGTGATTTTTGTTCCGTCAAAAGCTTCTATATGCTGAACGAGAAGCGAGAAATATTTATTCTCAGACGAAACTGTAAACTTTACGGTGTCGCCTTTTTTATTGAATGTCATGCGTTCCGATGGCACTGATTTACCGCCAACAAAAATAGACTCGCCTGTAATACTCAACGGATTCACGCCCTGATTGAAATGAATTTCCAGAGTGAGAGTATCACCGCTTTCAAGCTTGCTTTTTATGCTCTGCATGGTAAATTCCCCGTTGTTAGCGATTTTTCTGGTGCCACGGTAATTCATTATGGATGGTGAAGAAGATTCTGATGCTG
>CAMVJE010000129.1 GCA_947167745.1 uncultured Treponema sp. | reverse complement strand
TTGGAAATCCACCGCGAACCTGGGCAATAATGCTGAATGACTTTACAAGCCGTTTATCACTTTCTGATAACTGCTGATTATCCGTTAATGTCGCATCCTTTGCCTTGTCAAAAATTGGTTTAATAACTTCACTAAAGATAACTTCTTTTCCGGGATATTTGTTTTCAAAAAGTGTGCGAAGGTTTGTTGCTGCTGTCATTAATTTGCTCCCTTATCTGTAGATTGTATTATTTCCCAATGTCCGCCCTTGTCTGCACCGACACGACGGATTATGTTTTTTTCTTTAAGCTTTGCAAAAAGTCGTTCTGCCTGGCGTTTACTTATATTCAGCTTCTCAGATGCTTCATGAGCCGTCAGGTTTGCATTTGCTTTTATAAGTGTAAAGATTCGTTCTTCATTTACACCGACATTTACACCGACATTTACACCGACATTTACACCGACATTTACACCGACATCTGATAGGTCAATTTTCTGTGAACTTTCTCTGTTTTCTATGAGTTTTTCTTTATTTATTCCGCCATTTTCAAGCAAAACCGTTGTCTTAAAAACATCGCCCTCTTCTAAAATAGGTTCAGTGCTGGAATAGATTTTTGTGAACTTGTACAGGTTGCGTACACCCGAACCGAGTGTATCTGCCATTCCAAGTTCCATAAAAAACTTTGCGATGAGAGGATTCTTTGGGTAAGGCGTAAAATTTTCGGGAGTGAGCCGCCCGAATTTTGTGGAGCGGTTCCAGTTTTCGGTATAAAGGCTACCTTTTGTGATAATCAGCTTTGCAGGATATGCACTTGAATACTCGCGGTGAACAAGCGTATTCACGACAACCTCGCGGGCAATCTTGTCGCGCACGCTAGTCGAAAGATTGTCAACCAAGAAAAAACGGTCGTCCGTATGCTTTTGGACAAACTCCATCAGCCTCTCGTAGCTTTCTATAAGATTTGTCTCTACAATCAGTCGGTCATCATAACGGTCTGGGTTCTTATCGCGGAAAATTGCATCCGTTTTATATGCAGGAAGACATGACTGAATTGCAGTGTCCTTTCCAAACAAAAGTATTGCCGCAAGATTAAAGCCTTTTTTTCCAGTTATAAGATTATCTTCGTAAAGCCCTGCACTTTTGAAGATATCCATTTCATCCATGTCTTTCCACGGATGAAGGGTGTTCTTAATCTGTACAAGCTGTTTAACTTTTGGAATCAAATCAAGCCGCAAGTGGTCGAGCGTCGCATATGGAAGAAGCATCCGCTCATAAAAATCATGAGACTTTCTGTTGTAAAGATTCGCCACTAAATCGACAGATTTTGTTATGTCCTGGTCAGCATCGCCATTCCGGTCAAAAACTTTGCCGTCACAAAACTCAACATCAGAATTAACAGGCACGTACACCCAAAGAATCGTTTTTCCCTCGTAGTCATATTCTTCAAGATTCAGGAAGAGCGATGGACGAATTTTATTAGGATTGTTTAGTATATTTATAAAATCCGTTTTGATTTTTTTAACGGCGGCCTGTTCAACGCCCAGAACATTTCCAGAATCGTCAACTCCAAGCAGAATAAAACCGCCGTAACGGTTGGAAAACGAGCAGACTGTCTCAAAAACCGAAGTCGGCAAAGCATTCTTGCATTTTTTGAATTCAACAGTAAATCCTTCACCGTCTTTAAGGAGTTTTTCCAGTTTTCTATTTGTCAAAATACTGCTGTCTGTCATTTTTAATCCTTTTATTTAGCTATGAACTCAATTGCTAATTCTGTACTTACATCTTCATCATGGACTCTTGTAAATTTGTACAGATACTCTACATCACTTTCAATTTGAATGTTACCAAGACCATCATTTGTAAAATCCATATTTATGATTTTGTTTATCAATGAATGATTTCCGTCTTCTATGGAGTTACAAATTTCATCCAGTTTGTCAAAAGTTTCATCATTCAAGTTTTCTATGTTGTAGAGAGCCTTGATTTTTTTTCTGGCTGTTGCCTTTTCTTTCTCTCCTGTTCGGATTTTACTTTTCATAGAAAGCTGGGCATTCTGTTTGTCACTGGCATAACAATTTAAAACTGAAATTTTATATTTTTCATTCAGTTCAAAATCCGTTTCTATTCCTTCGTTATGCGACAATGGCTTTAGGGTTTCAAAGAATTCCAGCTGGCCAACTTTTTTCGCGCTTCCAGTTTCTTTTCCAATGTAAAGGTTTGACTGAATTAAATTGTTTGCCTTATCCAATTCATGCAAGCTTGCAAAAGCAAGATGTCCATTATTTTCAATAGTTGAAACTACCTTATCAGTAATCTTTTTTAATGCTTCATATTCATTAGGTCTTTCGAATTTAAAATCTCTCAATTCTGCAATAAATGGCATAATTGGAGTTTCTGCATCCTGTAACTCTTCATGCTCCACTTTATCAAAGTGCTTGACTTCTTCTTCCGTAGAATAAATCTGACTGTCTTCACCGAACAGTTCATGGAAAGCTTGGAGTTTTACATAAGTCCTGTTTTTCAGGTTAATCTGATTGTCACCTAAAGTAGAAGGATAGAAATTATAGTTCC
>CAMVJE010000128.1 GCA_947167745.1 uncultured Treponema sp. | reverse complement strand
TATGCTATAATGTTGGTATGGCTGAACAGATAAAGATTTGTTTTCGATTAAATTCAGGAGAGAGGGAACTTCAAAAACGCAATGAAAACAAAAATGACTTGCTTTCTAGTTGTCAAAAATTAAGGGATTTGGAAACTGATAATCTTCTTGATTCTATTATAAAAGAAGTTTTTCCGGTGGCTTTTTCAAAAAAAGTCTATATACGAAAACTTTCAGCTTCAAGCGAAAAAATCGCCTTTGGAATCAGGCCGGTCCGTACTGAAGGAGATTTTTGTGACCGTTATCTTGGTGATGAAAATAAAACGCTTTTGTTTGCCGGCCATTATCATATTGGAATCTGTTACATTGATTCTATTCAGATAGTGCAGGAAACAGACCTGCAGGATTATGAAAGTGAACGAGAAATTTTTGTGTCCCGTATTCCTCTTCCGCAAGATGTGGGATTTCTAGATTGTGTCGCTTCTCTCGAATCTTTGCGAAAAAATACAGCGAAACATCTTGATGAGTGGCAGGGCTATCTTCGCTGGCGGCGGGAAATTGCCAACAAGCAGCTTCACGGCGCAAAATTTTTTGATTTTAACTTCAATAAAGAAAACAGTATTCTTACCTTTGGCCTGATTTTTAAGTCGAAAGAGTACTTTGATAAAGAAAAACGCTATCTAAAGCGTGAGGCCTGCATTTTTAATAATCTTGTTTCACTTGATTTCTGGAATTTTTCTTATGACCGAAGATTAACCAGAATCGAAAGGGCGGATTTGGGAACTTTCCAAGGTTTTTCAAACGAACACGAATTGCAGGGAAGTGCAGAAGAAAATCCGAATATCGTCCATGAGCATCCGAATTCAAGGGAGCAGGACAGAGAGATTATAAACACAAGCAAAGAAGCTCTTTCAGAAATTGATTTAGAAAAAAGATTTAAAAATGCCTACATCGCCTATGCATCATACAAACTTCCCGATGACTTGCTTAAAAATTTGGACGAGGATGAAGAAGAAGATTCTAAAGTAGATGATTATAAGGATATTGAAAATTATCTTTCTGAAATCCCTAAAAATGGGTTTATTGCTCTTTCTGCGGCTGGTGAATTTGCTCTCATCAGACGGTTTGAAAATGCCATAAGTGATTTGCGTGACGGAAACTGCTATTCTCAGACTCTCATAAACTGGCTTTTTGATGTGAAAAATGCGGCGGTTCCTGCAGAGGAAGCGGCACAGATTGTAGAATGGGCAAATCCCAAAATTGCAGACAATGAAGACCAGAAGCTTGCTGTAGAAAAAGCCTTGAATGCAGGCGAATTGTTCTTGCTGCAGGGACCTCCCGGAACCGGAAAAACAACTGTAATCGCAGAAATAATCTACCAGCTTGCAAAAAAAGGACTTCGTGTTCTTGTCTCTTCTCAATCTAACGATGCCGTTGACAACGCTTTGGACAGGCTTTCAAACAATCCTTCTATCCGTGCCATTCGTCTCGGCGGTCGTGGCGGAAAAAAGAAGAAGAAGGGTGAAGAGCAGGAGTGCAAATACATCGAAAATGACGCTCTTAAATATTATTACAAGTCGCTGTCGAACTCTATTTCTTCAAGATTTTTAAATGACTGGAAAAAAACAGATGCAAACCTTGACCAGTGCCAGAAAGATTTACGGGACATTTCTCTTTTACAGAAAGATTTGAATTTGCTTCGTGGCCAAGTTGCAGAATCACAAGAAAAATTGAATTCTGCAAAATCAGATTACAGTAATATTGAATCAAAAATCAGAAAAATTGAGGAAGACGAGGCTGAAAAGGAAAATCTGCGTCGAAAATTCGAAGCTTGCAGAACTTTTATAGATGGCGGAAAACCGTACGATATTCTTCCTGATGAATTTAATTCTATTCTTAGAGATAATCTTTCCGCTGTAAAAACTTTTGCTGAAAATAACGGAATAACAATTCCAGAGAATTTCATTCCGGCACACCTGTTGCAAAAGGAAATCAAGAACCTGATTGATGTTTTGAAGAAATCTGCTTCTTTAGGTGATGCGAATTCCGAATTTTCAAATCTTAATGCAAGAATTGAATTGTGCAGAAAAGAAATGTCAGAAGCTTTTGAATCTTATGATTTGGAAAAGAGCCACGCAAAGAGAAAAGAACTTGATGAACTCAAACTAAAGCGCGACAGGCTTCAAATATCTGGCGGTTTAGAATTATCAACAGAAATCCGCAATGCTTTTTCAGACGAATTGCAAAATCGCTGTAAGACTGACAAAAATTCTGCTCTTTATTTGTTGGAATCTCTTTGCAAGCAATGGAATGATGCTGTTTTTTCAGCACAGGCAAAAATGCAAGATTTATTCCGGTCAGATTCTTCAAGTGAATTGAAAACTTTGACGGAAGAAAAAAATGCTCTCGAAGGAAAAATCAAAGTTTTCACGAATGAACTTTCCGACAAACAGCAGCAGCGCAATGCGAAGCAAAATCAAATCCAGGAACTTCGCACACGGTATAAAGTATCGGAAAACACGAATGATATTGATTTGACTGAAATCATAACTTCACGCCTGAAGGAATTGCAGTC
>CAMVJE010000127.1 GCA_947167745.1 uncultured Treponema sp. | reverse complement strand
CCTGCACTCTTATGAATCAGAAAAGCTGCTACAAGGATTACAGGATTGTCGCCTTTAAGAAAACTCATTATGTCAGAATGACTGTGCAAAAGACCGCTGATGAAACTCACTATATTATTGGAATTGAAAATATTAATGATGAAGTCAAAAAAGAAAAACAGCATCTCAAAGCTTTGAATACAGAAAAAGAACTTGCCAGACGCGACGAGCTTACAGGTGTAAAGAATAAGACTGCCTATAATGAACTGGAAAAATCGGTTCAGACCAATATCGACAACGGAATGGATTATCTGCCTTTTGGACTTGTTGTGTGCGATACTAACGACCTCAAGAAAATTAATGATACAGAAGGTCATGTTGCAGGCGATGAATATATCAAGAAATCTGCAAAGCTTCTGTGCGACATCTTTGATCACAGCCCTGTATTCAGAGTTGGTGGTGACGAATTTGTTATATTCCTGCGAGGCGATGATTATTCAAACAGAGATAAACTGATGCAGACTCTCCAGAATCAGGTTCGAGAAAATCTGCAGTCAAAATCTGGTCCAGTCCTTGCTTCCGGAATGGCTGTGTTTACTCCAGAAAAAGATACTCTTGTAACAGAAATCTTCGATCGCGCAGACAAGGCAATGTACAAAAACAAGCAGAATCTTAAGAAGTAAAAATCAGGTGATTAAAAATTATTTCTCAACCGGCACTTTTACTACAATCTTGCGGACAGGAGATTTTTCGTTTACACATACGCCTGGCATATGAACATCCTGAGGATATAAAATCAGAAAATCGCCGGCTTCAAGAACGTAATCTGTGCATTCATCATTGTGATGGAAAAGCATGAAATCTTTTTCTTCATTATATTCATCGCTGATTGTCATTTTTTCAATCGGTGAAACAGCAATCAGTTCTTTTCCGCTCAAAATCATCTGAATGTCGATGAACTTTTTATGAGCTTCATATTTTGCCTCTGAGCGGGCCTTAGTTGTATATTCCTGAACGCTGACATACGCACCGTTTTCAAGATCGTATTTTCCAACTGCTGCGCCCGCAGCTTTATTTACGATAAAGTCGTATGCAGACGGACAAAGTTCTTTAATTTTATTCAAGTCTTTCATAATTACCTCGCTTAAGATAAACTGAATTTTTCAAATCTCTTGATAGAAGACTCTACGGCACTCTCTATTTTTTTTGTGACCTTGAATCCGTCTTCATACCAGAGATTTTTTACTTCAAGTTTTTTTGTTTTTTTATCAAATACCATTTCAATTCTGCCAATCAGATTTTCACCATAGAGAATCGGAAGAACGTAATAGCCGTATTTGCGCTGGGCAGCCGGAGTGTAGATTTCCCATTTATAATCAAAGTTCCAGATTGCCTTTATGAGGTTACGGTCCCACATCATATTGTCCAGGGCGGCTATGAATTCGCAGCGAGATTTTCCGTTGACATTCCCTGTGCCTTTTACAATCTCCGCAATCTGCTCATCATCTTTCAGACAATAAAGTTTATGCTTAATTCCCTCCACCTGTACTGGGATAATCTTCCCTTCTGCGAGTAACGAATCAAAAATCTGATTACGCATTTCACTCTTCAAATCCCCGATTCCAAGCCAGGCATCAGAGGGCCGGTTCCACAAAAGTCCGAGGGCTCCGATTCGTTCCAATACCCGCCACTTCTTATGTTCAAAATCATCTGGATAAGGATCTGCCGTTTCCAACACCTTTCGAGGCAAACAACGTTCAATCAAATCATAATATTTAAGACTTTTCTTTTTATGATGAATTGCAAGTTCTCCGCGGAAATACATATGCTCAAGAGCCGCGCGGGAAAGCTTGGTTGAAGTCCAGTACCAGTCTACCTTTTCTGACATTCCTAAATCAGCAGAACAGACTGCTCCACGTTCCGTAATTACAGCCTTGATTTTTTCGCAAGCTTTCTGAATCTCATCAAAGCTGCGCTCGTGTTCAAAATGCCAGTCTCTGTCACGCTTAAAGTTAGGCCAGTTTTCAACCGGAATTATCGAAAGATTTTTATCCCAGTTATCGAGCAGTTTACGATCCTCATACAAAAGCTCATAAAGCATCTTTTTGGTAAAACCGCTCACCCGCGACTGAAGCACAAGCTCTGCATTCTTTCCGCAAACATCAATCGGATCAAACTGTATACAGCCCGCCTGTCTCACAAAATCAAGTACACCTTCCTTGCCGGAAAACCTGTGCTCCCCAAGCAGGCCCTGTTTATAGAGAATAAATCGTTTTGCTTCGTCTAGGGTAAGATTCAGTTCTTTCATGCTTTCCACGCTTCAGCAATTATCTGCGCATTTTTTTCGATCGGTTCAGTTCCGTCCAGTTCAAGCTTTTTACAGGAAAGACTTTCCATCCAGGCTTTCTGTTCGGTAAGATTTGGAGAACCGTCACTTTCGTATCGGCGGATTTTTCTGAGGAAGTCCTGATTGCTCTCATACATATCACCGCCTTCAAGAACTCGCTCGCCGAATCTTTGAATGGCACGTTGGTTCGCCCGCTGTACACGGATATCAGGATCAACATACAAAAAGACCATCATCGAAAAGCAGTC
>CAMVJE010000126.1 GCA_947167745.1 uncultured Treponema sp. | reverse complement strand
ACTTTTGTAATTTTCATAGAAGAAACCTCGATTTTGTAGATAGAAACAAGCGTATCATAAATCGAGGGTTTTGTCATGCAGTGAATAAAAACTGATTTTTAAGATTTTTGACGCTCCGCTTTTTTTCAGTCCTGCTCAAATTCAACTACAACTCGCTCATTCACAAATTCACGGAAAAACGGCAAAACAAATCCAATATATCCGTATGAAGTCTGTTTTATAACCTGAGAATCCAATAACCTAGCCCGATAATTTGAGAGATACGCATTTGACTTTCCGGTTTCCTCGACCATTTTTTTCATTGATGTTGAACCAGAATTTTTCGCCATGCTTATTACGAAAATTTTATCCATATGGGAAAAACCTTCAGAAATCTTTATATACGCATTGCGAAACAGAAGCATTTTATATTCATCAAGAACAGAATTCACATCTTTTTCAGAAACTTTATCGGTGGTATTCTTCCACACAAGCCATCCAAGAAGCTGAAAGGCATATGCATAACCACCACAAGCCTTAGTCATTTTATCCAACGCTTTTTCATCAATAAATTTGTCGCCTTTTTCAAATGCCTTTTTATAATTAAAACGAACATTTGAGTTATCTAACGGTTCAATCGTAATTCTCGGAGCACGAAGCAAAAAAGTAAGCTGATTGTCATTTTGAAGATCCGACACATTTTGCGGAAGCCCTGCCAAAAGCAATCGGACGGGTAAATTTTGCTGAAGAAGAATCTGATAAATTGAGATGAACTTTCTCAGTTCCGCAGAAGCTTTAACTTCATCAATGACAGCAAGTACGGTGATTTTCTTCTCGGAAAGTTTTTTAAGAATTTTTTCCAAAAGAAGCTGATAGTTCACCTGCACCTCAGTTTTTTTATTATATTCAACCTGAATTCCAAAAACCGAAAGAGAAATTCCGTCCAAAGAATCCAGCGTTTTTTGAATAGTCTTTGAAGTTTTGCTGTATATTCCCTGTACATACGAGAGCAAAATATTTCCAGAAGAAGGGATGTTCAAAATAATGAAGTCTTTTTGTGTTTCAATTTTCTGACAGAGAGCCGATATAAATGAAGTCTTGCCACTTCCTCTCTGACCATATATCAAAGTTGTCTGATACGGACTATCTGAGTTTTTCAGTTCAGACACGAGTTCTTCAACTTGCTGGCTCCTATCAATATAAATCGGTGGAACTTTTCCAAAGCTCGGATTAAAAGGATTATTCATAATCACCTTCCATCAAAAGTTTTATAACTTTTTATAATTTCAAAGATATTTTATAACTTTTTATAACTTCGGGCAAGCATCATCTGACATTCATTTCGAAATAGATTCGCAAAGAGAATCCCAAATTTTAGCATTTGGATTGTCTTTATAGCTGTAAACCGCTTTTACACTTGCATTTTCAATGAACAATAACCTGTAATCAATCCCGAATTTTTCCCGCAAATACCAAAAAGTCAAAGTATCCGCAAAATCATCCTGCCAGTTTTTTGCCGCATAAAGAGTGCTGAACGGAGAAGATTTCAAATAATCAACAATTTCCTTCCCATCCGAAACCGATAGTTTTTCGCCATACTCGTAAAAACCCGTTTTTTCAAATTTTTTATTCCGATATTGTTCAAGAGGTTCTAATCTATTTTTCCAAACTGAATAATACAAGTTTCCTTCATCCGTATTTTCAGCCCTGTTTTTGTCACAATTACCGGGCGTCACTTTATTTATGAAATCATAAACATGCGCAGATTCGTGGATCAAAATGTGGAAGAATTCAGCGAATTCATCAGAGCACTCAACAAAAAGCCTGTTCTCGTCATCGGTATTGCTGAATATCGTATTGTCGCGATAACTCAGCCACTCACTCATGGACCAATAAAATGTATTTGCATTAAAAAAGAAAACACAATACGGACGATTATTCTCATCAAAAATCAACTTTGTCTGACCACCGTACCACATTTCATCAACAAAATAAATTGCATAAACATTTTCAAGAACTATACTCTGAAGTTTCGGTGGAAGATAAGAAAAATAGTCTAAAAAAAGCTTTTCTTCAGACTGAGTCAAAAGATGATTCTTATAACCTTCAAAATCATCTATTTCTTTAAGATATTCTGCTGGATTTCCCTCAAATATACGGATTTTATCATGCAGTTGTGATGAGAACTCTCCGCCATAAAACGATACCTGTCTGTCTGGAAATTGTCTCAAGTTTTCCTTTTCCCCTGCATTACACACAAAGGAAAAGAAAAAAGATATCATCAACAGCGGCAATATGTTTTTCATCACTAAAACTTTCCGCAGAATGCTTTCAAAACTTCAATCTGCCTGTCGATTGCGCCCGGCGCACCGATCGTCTTTCTTCCTTCCATGCAGGCTTTAGGCGTGATGCAGTCGAAAATGTCTTCCTCAATCAAATCGGAAATCTTTTTCATGTCTTCGATTTTCAAATCCTCGATTGCAGAAAGCCCCGAGTCAATCGCGAGACGAACGCATTTTGCAGAAACACCGTGAGCCACGCGGAAAGGCATACCCTTTCGCACAAGATAATCGGCAACATCAGTAGCATTCGCAAAACCGCCGAAGCAGCTTTCTTCCATTTTTGGAAG
>CAMVJE010000125.1 GCA_947167745.1 uncultured Treponema sp. | reverse complement strand
CGGCCTTATTTGCCCTCGTTACCCATTCGTTGCCTTAATAATCTCATTCACATTCCCGATGATTGCCCTCGCAATCTCAGGCTTGTTCATGGTGTAGATGTGGATTCCTCGCACGCCGTTGGAGATTAAATCGATAATCTGATCTGTGGCGTAGGCGATTCCGGCCTGCATCATGGCTTCAGGGCTGTTTCGGAAGCGGTCGCAGATTGCCAGAAGCTTTCGGGGAATATAGGCATTGGACAGATCTACCATTCGGCTTACCTGATTGGCGTTCGTTATCGGCATGATTCCTGCCAGAACGGGAACATGAATCCCTGCTGCCTGCAGGCGGTAGAGGAAGGAATAGAGCATATCGTTGTCGAAGAACATCTGTGTGGTCAGAAAATCAACTCCGGCATCGACTTTGTGCTTTAAATTTTCAATATCGGTTTCCCGGCTTGCACTCTCAGGATGTCCTTCCGGGTAGCAGGCTCCGCCCACGCAAAATCCCTCTTTTTTGAGCAGGCTTACCAAATCAGAGGCATGGCAGAATCCTGACGGGAAGACATTTTCACCGGTGACGGCATCTTTTGGGAAGTCACCCCGCAATGCAAGCACATTCGAGATATTTTTTGCTTTGAGATTGCTGATTATGTTGTTCAGTGCCTCGCTTGTTGAGCGCACGCAGGTGAGATGGGCCAGGGCAGCTGTTCCCTGAGCTTCGATTGCCTGGGCAATGTCGGCTGTGTAGCCCTGGGTTGTGCCACCGGCACCAAAAGTGACGGAAATAAAATCTGGATTTAGTTCTGTAAGCGAAACTGCTGTATTCTTGATTGATTCAAGAGCGTCCTGTTTTTTTGGTGGAAAAACCTCAAACGAGAGCGTGACTTTTTTAGAATTCAAAATGTCTACGATTTTCATAGGTTGATTATAGCAGATAGATTGAAAAGAAACCACAGATTAAACAGATAAAAAACTTGCCCATAGCGTCGTTAGATGCGTAGCGTTAGCACAATTCCCCCAGGAAGCCGGTCGCACCCTCCCACTGAGGGCTTTCCCCCTCCGCAATGTCCCCTAATCTGTGCTTATCCCTGATAAAATCTTCCGGATCTTTCCATCGTCCAGCTTTATGAACAAATTCTTCTCGTTTGTAGGCAAAACTGTTCCTTTAGGCGCATTTTTTGCCCGTCTCAAATGCTTTACCTGAGTGTAATACAAGTCTGCACTGCCGTTTTTCCGGGCCTTTGAGAAGTAGACTGCAAGATTTCCGGCCGCAAGCAGAATTTCCAGAGGAACGGTTTTTCCGGGGCGATTTTTGATAAAGACATAGCCTCCGTGATAGTCACGCACATGAAGCCACATATCCGCTCCCTTGACCGTGTGGCGGAGCAAATCATCATTTTCGCTTGCGTCACGCCCAACGATAATCTGCCAGCCGTCGATAAAGAAATCAAGGCCAGGGTGAGCTTTCTTTTCCTGTTGCTTTGGTTTTTGTGTCTTACGAAGAACCTGTTCCAGCTTAATCGGGTTCTTTTCGGCCACGATTTTTGCATATTGGGCATCAAGCTCAGCAATGGCTTTTTCGGCGGCTTCAATGTCGAAGTCGAGGTTTTCTAAGCCGCTGGTCTGTTTTTTGTAGGTCTCGTAATATTCGGCGGTATTTTCCTGTGCTGATTTCTTTGGGTCAATCTTGATGCTGATTTTTTTGCCCGTGTCATAGTCCTCACATTCCAAAAAAGAGGAGCTTCCGTCAATCTGGTAGCCGAAAGCAAGAATTAGGTCGCCCTGATGTTTGTACTGACCTGCATTTCGAAAAGTTTCCCGCTTTTCTTTTAGGCGGTCGAGGGCGGCGACTTGACGGCTTTTGTGGGATTGGTACCACTTTTCGGCCTGCTCCAAAAGACTTTCCAGGGAAGTTTGGGCGGCATTCTCTGAATAGAATAAATCAACTTTCTCGCTGTAAGTTGGATTTGGATAATCAGGATGTTTCTCTGCGTAGTCTGCGGCAATTTCTTCAAAGTCACGCACTGGAAATTTTTCGCTCAAAGCGGAAAGTTCTGCCTGACTCAGTTTTTTTTCTTCCGGCAAGACGAGCTTTTCACCGGTCTTTTCGCCTTTGCCCGGTCTTCTGTAAAATGAGTCCAAAATCATATCATCTTTGTCGCACAAGAAAATATTTCCTGCGTTGGACCACAATCTTATGTAAAGGGAGAAAAATTCGTCTTCACCCTCGTCCTGAATGGATTTTGCTTTTTTTGCGGCGTGTTCCTGGGCTTGTGGCATTACATAAATTGCCCCGGCCTTTTCAAGCTCCAGTTTGATGACCCGCTCTTTTCCCAGCTGACTGCAAGAAAGAATCCTCGCGCCTTTGATTTTTGATTTGAGCATTTCGTTGAATCGCAGAGGCTTTTCGTTTTTGGTGATTTTCCGCCTTGTCTCACAGATTCGGCAGGCTCCGCCTTCAAGAGAGATAAAAAGCGTTTTTGGCTTGCCCGGCTTGTATGTGTAGATGGCAATGGAATTGTAATTGGGTTGAACGACTTCCTGAACAAATCCGCCGGTCAAATCGAGTTCTGAAAGAATCAAATCTATTTCGTTACAGTTAAGAGACATTTTTAATCCTGTTTTACTTGCAAATCTTCTATAATAATACTACATTTTCT
>CAMVJE010000124.1 GCA_947167745.1 uncultured Treponema sp. | reverse complement strand
TGCCATGGGCACGCTTCCCTGGAGTAGACCCGATTTTGGGACCTGAAATGCGCTCTACCGGTGAGGTTCTCGGTTTGGCTGAAAACTTCCCTCTGGCATTCTATAAATCACAGGAAGCTGCAGGTTCAGAACTTCCACATGCACCAGCTGCATGGGAGAACAAGAAGGTTCTGATTTCGCTTAGCAACAAGGAAGGCCAGAAAGAAGAAGTTCTTGAAATCGGTAAGACTTTGAAAAACCTGGGCTTCACTCTGGTTGCAACTCAGGGAACAGCTGACTTCTACAACGCAAACGGCATCAAGTGCGACCTGGTCAACAAAATCGGTGCCGGCCGCCCGGATGTAAACGACTTGATTATGAACAAGGATGTCTGCCTGGTAATCAACACACCAAAAGCCAAGCGCAACTACGCCGAAGATCGAAAGACAATCCGCAAGGTCTGCTTGAAGTACAAGGTTCCGTATATCACAACTCTGGCAGGAGCTCTTGCCGCAGTTAAGGGAATCGAGGCTACAAAGAACGGCAACGCCGGGGTTGGCGGAGTTAAGTCACTGCAGGAATACCATTCATTAATTCGCTAATGCGAATTAATGAATAACGAGTTTTAATTTGCTTGAGAGGCTCGCATTTTTGCTTCGCAAAAAACATTAAAACTCGTGCAAAGCTGTATACATTTTCGTAAAGGACGCCAGTTCTGATTTCGGTCGGAGCTGGCGTTTTTTTATAAATTCCCCAACAACATCGGAATAAAGCTCGGGTCAATTATACTAAATCCAAAGCATTTCTTCCCCAAATCCTTGAGGCTGGCTCCAATATGATAAATCGTTGAATTATCAATAATCAGAAATCTGTCGTGAGTCTTTGTTGTATGATTCACGGTGAGTGTCGGGTATTGGGCATTAAAAGTCTGGACATCCTGGGCGGTTAGTTTTGTCTTTGGGGCGGTGTAGATAGTCACATTTACGCCTTTTTTCTTTTTTGCAAGACGCTGGAGAATTGATAAATCTACATAATTGTCTATAAGGATTATTTCTTTCGTGGCAGTGGCAAGGAAACTTTCGAATTTAACATAGGCGTCGAAAATCTGGCCCTGGAAGAAGATGCCTTGTGTTTCATTGATGTTGTATTTGTCCATGAGGGAAAAGGGTTCATCAACTTTTTTATCTGTTTCTTTTTGATGAATGTCACTTTCAATTTGATGTTTTTCAATGAAATCAAGTCTTTGAAATAATTGAGCATTTGCCGTCAAAAAATGTCTCATTTTTACAAAAACTGAAATGATTTGAATGCTTGCCTTTATTGCTGTTTCGCTCTTCAAAACAGCAGACAACATTGCTACACCTTGCTCAGTAAAAACAAATGGAAGTTTCCTTGTTCCGCCTTCCTGACCAGCGAACATATTTTTTGTTTTATCTGGTGAAGTCGCAGATTGCGACATCACGGAATTTTGGCTTTTTAGATTTTCCAATTCAGCGCGTGTAAGTTGAAAACAAAACTGCTCGGGAAAGCGTTCAATGTTTCGTTTTACTTGTTCATTAAGACGTTTAGTTTCAACTCCATAAATTATTGCCAAATCTCGATCCAGCATCACCTGCTGGCTACGGATAACATGAATCTTTGAACGGATAGAGTTTTCTTCCAGAATTGAAATTTCATTTTCCATACCAGTTCCTCATGAGAAAATTGATTTTTCAGCGCCAGTCCAGCTTCAGGCCTGAATTATGGTAAAGAAAACGGAGATAAATAAATGTGTCATTGCTGCGTGACCCCTGAGCCTGTCGAAGGGCGAACACGGCAATCTAATATAACTGCACATACCGATAAGTGTAAGTATTTGCTGGATTGAGTTTTCTGTGCAGTGGCTTTACAAATTAAATATAATGTGAAATCAATCAGTTGACAATATTTTTTCGCTAAGCGATTTTTGTTTAGGCAAGAAAAAAAGCAGGTGTTGCGGGCGGCGTTTGAGCCCGCAGAGGGGGTAGCGGAAAACGATGGAGCTGCCAAAAATTACTGTTTTTGTTCAAGCATAATTTCTTCTGCAAGATAGGCATCACTTAAACAATGAAAGTCGCTGATGCCTTTACTCATAAGCATGTAAGTATTTGACTTGTAAAAAAGCTCCATTGCTTTTTCTTCATCTACATTTGCTTTTTTTGCAAGAAGGGAAATTATGCGTGCGTATTTCATCTGCAAAAGTGTTGCATCTGCTGTCATGCTTGCTCTCCTTTTGCTTCGTAACTGGATTCAAAATGTAAATGCTTATCTACGACTTCCTGGTTAATAAAACAAATCTGATTATTCGGTTTTTCAAATTTAAGGCGTTGCAAGGCAGTTGATTTATCTATGAGGCCTGTGAAAAAAAGTTCCACAGTGTTGAAGACTTTATCGTTTGCAATACCGCCTTCAATGATGTCGTAATTCTGATATTCTTTAGAACCGCCACGGCAGGCAAGAACAAAATCAAGCCATTCTTCATTGTATTCCGGAAATTTCTTATACTGGTATTTTGTCTGAATATCAGAATCATCAAAGTTGTAAATATTTATGATGCCTTTTTTACCAAGGGAAATAAAACGCTGTACCCATTTTTCTGCCTGGCTCTGCATACTTGTTGTGTAAAAGCCTTTGCCAAAATCAAGGTTAT
>CAMVJE010000123.1 GCA_947167745.1 uncultured Treponema sp. | reverse complement strand
CTTGCCGCTTAAATGGATAAACTGGTCTTGCTTCGCCGGAATAAACTTCCTTTAATGGCATCGTTTGTGATAGAAAGATGATTGGAGAGGACTTCGTAATGCCCTGTGGTGTCAGTGGCGGAATCTCTGCACGGCAAAGGCAGGAAGCATCAGGAGCGAAAGTGACGAAAAAATCAGTGTTTTAATAGAAGATTGCATTACTGTGTATATAGGCGAAAATTCGGAAGGGCTTAAGGGGCAATTGCCTGCTCCCAGTAATTTTAGCGGTTAGTCTTTGTAGGTGTAGTCTATATCATAGCAATTATCAGGATCCTGCAGATTTTCATTGTAGTAGATGCTGTATAAATTATCCAGCTCTGCCTGTACCACAGGGTAGGAAATACCGTCTACAAGCCAGTCAGCAAGTTTTCTATTTTTGCGAATTTTGAGAAGAGCGGTAACTTTCTCAGTCAATGCAGACTGATAATAAGTCAATGTAGGCAAATATCGTCTGGTAAATACATACTGCTTTCCATCAATTTTGAATTGCAGGCGTACAACAACTAATAGATTTTGTGTATCAAAAGGCCAGGAATTGTAATACTGGCCGCTTTGTGGAAATGCTATAAAAGCATTTTCTGAGTTCTCTAATTGCATTTTCGCACAGATTGAACCGTAAAGGCTAGAATCATGCTCTCTTTGTTCTGTTATTTCATCTTTTAGCTCTGCATCAAGAATGCTAAAAGGCTGGTTGATTGGCAGTTTTAACCAAATACTGGTGCTTTCGCCAGCTTCGCATGTTTCAGGCAATCCAAGTGCTTTTCTGTAGTCGGAATAAGATACGTTATCTTTAGACCACAGCCCCCATACTGTATCTAACTGTATGTCTGTCGCCTTTTCCTTTATGTCTTCTCTCAATACAAGTTCTATGCTTTCAGGATCAAGCATAGTAAGCGTATTATAGCCGAAATTCCATTCGGTATATGCAGGGTCAAGGTGCAGTCCTTCAAGAGCAATGATTCGCGGCGTAGTCTTTAAGTTCCATATTCCTTCGCCAAAATGCGAGTCTGCAGAAATCAATCCTGATGTAATTCTAAATGTCGGAATATCTGTTGCAAGACCGTTTTCTGTTATGTATCCTTGTGTGTCGATTGTGCCTGTCAAATGAAAATCAACATTGCCCTTGTAGACTACTTTTTCTTTTCCAAGATAGCCATTAATACTTCCAATCGCACCAGATAAAGAAGACGCCACAGTATTCAATGTACCTATTGTGCTGCCATAGTTTCCCGAAAAAATGCCAAATGCTCCTTTTATGAGACCACTTCCAAGGCTCATAACATCTGCCAAATCGCCGAAAAAGCCCTTTGTTGACGATACGGGAAGTTTCTTGCTTGTTAAGTCAAAATTACCCTCTATTTTGCCTTCAAGCTGTGATTCAAGGCTTACAGCCTCTGTTTTTTTTGCATACAGGTTAAAAACAATTTCGTCTGAGCTGTTCCTAAAGTTTGTGCTGAAATAGGCAGACATATCCAAATCAAAGCAGTTCCAGGTTTTGTGAATGAAAGTTTTTCCACTGCTGTCACGATAAGAGCTCACCATTTGCCGAAAAATGTCATCGGTTTTAAATGAACCGCCAGAAATCGTTTTATTGATTGCTTTGTCAAAGGGAGGAGTGAAAGGTAATTGACCGTAATAGGCACGCTTTTCATCATTTTTCCCAAGAAGAACTTCCCAGAAATGTTCGTTTCCAGTGCCTGTGATATTTATATCGCAATAGTAGAAAACGCGCATAATACCAAGAATAGTATTGTAAAAGATAAGGTAATTGCGGCCAGCCCCGTATTCAGTGTTACCGCAGGTGTTCATGATAAGCTCCCAGCCGTCTTCAGTGCTTATAGAGCCTATATTTGTTGAAAAGGCGTTCTGCGGATTTGTAGTGTTCCATGGAGTACTTACAGAAATTTTACCAGTAGCTGTTCCTGTGCCCTCGATGATTTCAATAGTCTGCCAGTTTTCCCAGCCCTCAGTCGAGCCGCTGCCGTTATCGTTCAAAGGGTCTGCTTTATCAGCGCCATCGTCAGCGCAGGCGACAAAAGAAGTGATTAATGCCCCTGTAAACAAGGCAAGAAGGAGTTGTTTAAGAACTGAAGTGAGTTTTTGTTGCCTATATATATGTTTAGTTTGTTTCATTGCGTTCTCCCCGTGATTCGTAAGTTCTCAGTTGTCCAAACTGGTCAACAATATTCAGTATAGCATAAAATAATCAGAATTCAAGGGAACGCACTAAAGTTCAGGGCAAACGCATTATAGATATCGGCTGGACAAATGAAATGTATGTGCAGCAAAAAGGCTACCCGTTGCAGCGTGTCAAGCAAGCCCCGCAGTTGTCATTCCTTCACCTTCCAGCCCAAAAGGCCCTTTCCCTCGCTGGAGAAAACAAGGGCGACTTTGTACATTTTCTTTCCGCTGACGGCGAATCGTTGTGAATAGCCGTTTTCGTCAATCTGGGTCAGGGCTTCTTCCGCGACCTGCTCGAATGGCCGCCCCTTATCCATTTTCAGCTCGAAGATGAAAACGCTGTCCTTTGAGGCCACAACCACATCGCTTCTGCCACAGACATTCTGCAGCTCCGAGACCACGCGCCAGCCTGTCATGCGGAACATGAGATGAGTGACCGACTCGTAGTAATTCTCGCACATGTCCTTTTTGACCACGGTGGGAAGGTCTGCTAT
>CAMVJE010000122.1 GCA_947167745.1 uncultured Treponema sp. | reverse complement strand
GACTTCCCTTATTAGCGGAAGTCTTTGTTTTTTTTAAAATTATGCTATAATTTTCCTATGGAAAAAAAATTAATTCATGTCAGCTTTCTTTTTTTGGTGATGTTTTTTGTTTTTTCCTGCCATCGGGCAGAGCCTCTTCCAGAAAGCTGGGATAAATTCACTTTTCCTGAATATCAGGGTTTTGTCTATTCGGCTCAAATGAATGAAAAAGTTTATCTTGTCTTGTGCGGGAATTTTGCCGGAATTGAGGCAAGCCTTAAAATCAACCATGCCTGCACGGCCGAGCAATATGAAATCTTTAAAGAAAAAGTCGTGGAGGCTGGCAGCGAAAAAATAGGTCAGGTGCCTTCTCCAGAGACGGAAGGCTATCCTGACCTTTCAGTTTACATCACATTTGTATTTTCCAGTGACGAGCTTCACGATTTATGGGCTCAGTTCGGCCTGGAAGAAAGTCTGCAAGACTAAAAAAGCCCCACATGGATGTATTTTTTATTCTTTAAACATTGCTTCCAGTGCTTCCTTTGGAACGAAACCTGTTGAAGTTTTGCTTACTTCGCCATTTTTGAACAAAATGACTGTCGGGATGCTTACGATTCCGTATTTCTGGGCCAAATCCGGCTCATCATCCACATTTACTTTTCCAACTTTGATTGAGTCGTTTTCATTTGCAATCTGCTCAATGGTGGGGGCGAGCATTTTGCAAGGGCCACACCAGCTTGCCCAAAAGTCTACGAGCACTGGTTTATCTGATTTGAGAACTTCTGCCTCAAAGTTTGATTCTGTAAGTGTAATTTCCATAACAACCTCCTGTGATTTTGGAAGAAAAAAAGATTGAAAGAGAAAAAGAAACCTTTTTAAGGTGTCGTTTTCTCTTTTCTCCCTATCTAATATAACTAACAATAGCACATAAGTAAATAAAAATCTATAGGATACAATATAATTTTTTGCAATATTTGCCTAAATTTTGAATTTTTTTCCTAAATTTCCAGGAAAAGCGGCAAATCCGGTCTGTAGCAGGGCAGTGCGATGATTTTAACCTTAAAAAGATTGGCCTTATACTTTGCCAGAATTTTTTCGTAATTGCTGCCTTTTTGGTTTTTGCGGGCTATTTCGTTGACTTCATGGTAGGTGAAGCCCAGGTTGTCTTCGTCTGTCTTGCCGCACATGCCGTCGCTGGGAGCCTTGTGAGTAAGCGAAGAAGGAAGTCCCAGATAATCGCCAATCGCCACGACTTCTTCTGTCGTAAGTTTGTTGATTGGTGCAAAATCACCGGCTGCATCCCCGTAAAATGTTGAATAGCCGACCAGGTCTTCGCTCAGGTTACAGGTGTTGGCGACCCGGCAATTTCCTATTTGTGCACCGATTCCATAGAGGGTTGTCATTCTGAGACGGGCGGGAGTGTTTGTTTTGAAAACTGATGAAAAACTATCGTTAGTTATTTGCCTCCAATTATTCATAGAATTACTCGTTTCAATTACACCTGCTTCATCAAATGCTTTTTGAAGTCCTTCATAGGCTTTTGCAATGTTAACAGTGTAATTTTTAATCCCAAGATGACTAACGAGCGTTTGTGAATCCGAAATGTCTTTCTGCTCGCCGTTTGGCATCATTACACCGATAACTCGCTCTTTTCCCAGGGCTTTGACCATTAGGGCCGACACAACGCTAGAATCTTTTCCACCAGAAACACCTACAATAACTTTCGTTAGTTCGTTTCCGTTGTCTGAAATCCATTTTTGAATCCATGCGACAACTTCATCAGTGATTTTTGCAACATCAAAATTGTATTCCTTTGCCATTTTTTACCTCTGTAGATTTGGTATTTGTAAACTTACCCCTGTGAAAAAATATTCTCAAGTGAACTAAAGTTTACCCGACATACTCCTGGACAATCGATTTGACCGGGTTCAAGTAAGATCCGCCAAACATATTCAAATGGTTCAGAAGATGATAAAGATTGTACAAATCCCGCCTTTCGTCATAGCCCGGCTGCAAGGGATTTGCTTCTTTGTATGCGGCGTAAAAATCTTCACTAAAGCCCCCGAAAAGCTCGGTCATGGCTAAATCGGCCTCGCAGTGCCCGACATAACTTGCAGGATCAATCAGCCAGGCTTTACCGTCTGAGCCGCACATTGAATTCCCGCTCCATAAGTCTCCATGCAGGAGGGATGGATTTTCTGGCTCAACAAGAAAATCATCAAGATGGTCGAGAAGTTTTGTAACTAACTTTCGTTCGTTATCTTCAAAATATGAATCCGCAGCTTTAAATTGAGGAGCAAGCCTTGAGTCCCTGAAAAAATCAATCCAGCAGTCAGAATTGTGATTTTCCTGTTTTCTTGCTCCGATGAAATTGTCCTGAAGAAAACCGAACTTCTTGCCGTCAACAAATTTCCCGCTTGGCGCCTTGTGCATGGCGGCCAGTTCCTGTCCGAATGTTTCCCAGTAATCTTTGATTTTTGGAGCTGATTCAATGTATTCCAAAAACAAAAATGAATAGCCTACATCTTCGCCAGCATCTGTTCCCGTGCAAAGGACTTTTGGAGTTTTTATTGTTTTTGTGGATTCAATAGCCGAAAGAGCAAGGGCTTCAGCTGTAAAGAATGAGGCGTTTTTCTTTTCGTTTGCCTTCATAAAGACCATTTCGCCGTTGTTCAGGTGAAGGGCGTAGGCTTTGTTGATGTCGCCACCAGAAAGTCTGTCAGTCTGTGCGATTGCTATGCTGTT
>CAMVJE010000121.1 GCA_947167745.1 uncultured Treponema sp. | reverse complement strand
TTCTCACCAGCACTGCTGATTTTTTCATCGTCAAATAAAATATCACCGCTTTCAATCTTGTCCGTACAGCTCAGGGCATAAAGCAAGGTTGACTTTCCTGCTCCTGACGGCCCCATAATCACAGTAAAATCTCCATTGAAAATTTGCACGTCCAAATCATGCAGTACGAGTTTGTTTATTTTTTTTGCTTCTAAAATCGTCTTCATGCGCACCTCACAATCAGTTTCTTTTTTCCGTTGGCTTCTGGCTTTATGCATTCTGCAAATAAAATTTCAAAATGCACAAAATCAAGTTGCTTTTCATCCAGCACCTTTTGAATTTCTTTTTTGATTTTGATGCTGATATTTTTTCGCTGAACAAAATCAGTTTCAGAGGATGTTTGCAGAAGAACATTAAAAAAGTCATTACTTTTTTGAATAAACTGGTAATCGGTAAGTCCTTCAATGCAAAAGCCTTCAACCGAAAGCGGATGAACAAATTCCCGCCTTATACCGTCTGTAAACCACATTACATCTTCTTCCCGGCTTTGGATAACTGAGCAGCGCGAAAAGGGAAAACTTTTGCTCGCAGGGATGAGTTCTATTCTGTCAGAAATGTGATATCGTATAAGTGGCTGCGAAAAATTATAAAGGCAGGTAAGATACATTTTACCGTCAATTTCTTCTATTATGTTCAGATCATCAAAAAGAATCATTTTACTGTCCGAAGAAGATTCAAGCCCCATGGCAAGGCTTTCACTGGCGCCATAAAAATTTATAACATTGCGACCAAATGTTTTTTCAAGGTATTTTCTACATGAAGGAGACAGCGGCTCGCCACAAGTTACAAGTTGACAGATTTTTGAAAAATCGATTTTATTTTTGATGTCGTAATCCTCATGCGCAATTTCGTCACAAAGAATTTTCAGAGCAGACGGATACCCCATAAGAAGGTTTGGTTTGAACTCCGCGATTTTTGGGAGCCACTCATTCACAGGCATATTCAGGTCAATATAAAGTTCTTCTGCACCCATGCGGCTGCTTCCACCGTGAATAGAAGCTGCTCCCCCGTAATTTCCATTTGTGGCGGCAATGTAACAAAGCCTTGCACCGTTATGGACAAATTTCATTATTTCGCCAATGTTCATATTCCAGAATGCGCCCCTGATAATTCCGGCAAGCATTGTATTCCATGCAGTTTTGTCGTAATAAAAATAGCGGGGACTTCCTGTTGAACCTGAAGAATGAACAAAATGGATGTCGCTTTCCTTTTTTCTTTCGTCAAGTTCTTTAAGAAGAGCTTGTGAAATGTCATGGTTTGTAAGCACCTGGTCATAGTTTTCCATCAAGAGATTTTTGTCCGTCATTGGAAATGCAGAAAGAGGAGCTGTTTTAATGTTCGATTCATTTATACCAGCTTTATCAAAAAGAGTATGATAAAAAGGTGAATGATTATAAGCATGAATGAGCAGCCGTCGGAGTTTCTTTTGCTGAAGAGACAGAATTTTTTCCCTTGATTTTCTTGTATTCTGAACAAGCTGAAAAAGCTTTAACAAAAGTGAAATTTTGTTCTTAAAATTATCCAATCTGTTCATAGTCATTTCTCCTCGTAGATTTAGAAAATATTAAACTTCCAGTTTTTGCCGTAATGTTCGCGATGGTAGTAAGTAGCCGAAAGATTTTTCTGATCAAAGACAACACTCCATTCGGTGGATTCAAACTCATTGTAATTATGCTTGGAGACCGATTCTAAAATTGCTGCCATTGATTTTTCATCAGCATAAAGATTTTTCTCTGCAGCTTCGTTAATGTTTTTTTCAAGAACTTCAAACCGCTGGTGACTTTGCTTAGTTCCAATTCCATATTTTTCTCCCAGGGTCAGATAAAAGTTTGTCAAAACAGGAGTTTGTATAACGCTCATCTCATTGCCAATGTATTCAACGGCCACAGATTTTCCAGACGCATCACAGATTGCAAAATGAACCATGTAACCAAATGATGCATGAAGGTCATATTTAGAAAGAAGTTCCACAGCCTCGTCGGTTGTCGCGGCTTTATCCAGAAGTACCCGGATTGCTGTTGTCGTTGTAAGGCCAGGCTTCCCGCTGTTCTGATTTATAGTCGAAGAATCTTGAATCATATTTACACTTACGCAAAGCCCTTTTTCGTTCATTCCGTCAAGAGGAGCATACACTGCTGCACGAAGCAGCATTTCTTCCGGCAAAACCGGAACTCCCGCTCCCGCTTTAATAAAATCTGTGTTTACCGTAGAGATTGATGCATATGCAGTAGATGGACGGGTTGTAAGAATAAGCGCATTGCATCGGTTCCAGTCAAAATTACGTCCAAAAAGATACCCGCCGTTTTTTGAAGCAAGCTGAATCGTAGAGCAGCCCGCTCCTTCCATCAAAAATCGTACGACTGCCTTATCATTTAAGGCGCCACCCTTCTGCAAGAATTCATCAAGCCCATAATCACCTGTAATAGTTGCAGAAGAAAGCCCGCTTTCAAGAATTGTGATTGATTCTCCATGGCAGGAAGCGAGGAATAAAACTGAAAATAAAACAAAGGATATTTTTCTCATCTGATTCTCCTTGTGCTTTTTATCGAACCTCTAAAAACTTCAGTTTTTAGAGGTAACTTTGAAAATGCGATGTTTTAACTCTTGCTATTTTCAAGAGTTAAAACTCGTCGGGTTCTCTAAAAAATCACCGAAGGTGAGTTTTTAGAGATACCCTTAATATAAAACAAGAAAGAACCTATTACAAATACTTTGTTTTTATGCTAGTATATG
>CAMVJE010000120.1 GCA_947167745.1 uncultured Treponema sp. | reverse complement strand
TGCTATTATTTTCTTTAATATAACTTAAGGAGTTTTTTATGTTTAACAGAGTCGAATACAAAAAAAATGCTCTCGCTATCCTGCATAACAACTGGAGCCTGCCATGTCTCCTCACAATTATCTATGTTGTTCTTAGCTGTTTTGCTGACATGACACCCTTCCTCGGTATAATCGTTAGCGCAATTATGAGTGTTGGAATTTCCTTTACCTTAATGAAAATGGCTTATGTTTTCACTTCAGGCAATCTCCAGATAGAAAAAGTTTCTTTCTCTACATTTTTGGAGGCACTGGAAGACCGTTGGCTTGTTTCTCTCCTGGCCGGTCTCTGGAACGCACTTTGGGTCATTCTCTGGTCCCTTCTCTTTATCATCCCAGGAATCGTAAAAGCCTACAGCTATTCGATGATGTTCTATATAGTCGCAGAAAATCCAAAAATTGGAGCAATAAAAGCCATGGATATCAGCAAAATCCTTACACAAGGCCACAAGGCTGATTTGTTCATAATGGACTTGAGCTTCCTCGGCTGGATAATTTTGAGCATACTTTCATGCGGAATCGGTTTTATCTGGCTCTATCCCTACATGACCATGACTGAAATAAACGCATACTACGACTTAAAGCGGATGGCCTTCGCTCAAAACAAACTTACCCCGGCAGATTTCGAGGCATAAGAGGCATACAATGAAGAATAAAAAAGGTCTTTTCATATTAATAGTGCTAATCGCCCTTTCCTTGATTTTCGGAATCAAATCAATCATCACAAAAGGCCTTAGCAAGCCCAATTTTTCATTTTCTTTCTCAACCAGCAGCGATTTTGATGACGAATACGAAGACGAATTCAGCGATGAATTTGACGAAGATTTTTCAAACAACGGAACCTTGGGAAGAATCATAAGCATCGCCCGAAACAAAAACACTGATTCACCCGTAACAAGCAAAAAAACTCCCTATATCGCCGTAATTCACATCCGTGGCATAATTTCTGAAGAAAACAAAACCTACAACCAAAAATGGCTTTTAAAGCAAATAAAAAAAGCCAAAAATGACCCCAACAATCGCGGGATCATGCTTTTCATCAACTCTCCTGGAGGCACAGTCTACGAATCTGACGAAGCCTATCTGGCCCTCATAAACTATAAGCAAGTCACAAAACGCCCGGTTTTCGCTTACTTCGGTGCTCTCGCAGCAAGTGGTGGCTATTATATTGGCTGTGCGGCAGATGTCATATTTGCAAACCGCAACTGTCTCACCGGCTCCATAGGCGTAATCGCAGGTCAGGTTATGGATGCGACTGAACTTCTCGACAAAGTTGGAGTCAAAATGACCACAATCACGGCTGGAAAAAACAAAAACATGGGAAATTACAACAGCAAGCTCACTGAGGAGCAGCGGGCAATTTTTCAGTCCATTGCAGATGAAGCCTACGAACAATTCACGCAAATCGTTGCAGAATCAAGGGAAAAGCCCATCGAAGAAATCAAAAAAATTGCCGATGGCCGAGTTTACACGGCAAATCAGGCAAAAGCCCTGGGCCTTATTGATGCCGTAGCTGAATACGAAGTTGCCAAAGATGATTTCAAAGACTATTTCTCTGGAACAGAAGAAAAAGCTGGTGAAGAAGTGATTTTTGTTGATTACAAATACCGCTACGAAGAAAACTGGCTCTCACTCATTTCTGGAGCCGCCAGTTTTGCAAAAAATCCAGAGGCCAGCCTTTACCAGCTTATGGGCAATTCCGCCGGGAAATGCCTATATTTATACCAGTAACAAATAAAAAACCATAAAAAGCTTAGCCTGAGCTTATTGTTTTGAGCCGTATTTTATCAGGCTAAGCTCCAGCACTTTCCCGCACAGCTCTTCAGCACCACCATGGCAAAGAGCCGTGGCAAAAGGCCTCCCTACCAAAACACAGTCCGCCCCAAGAGCCATTGCCGTGGCAACATCTTTTGGGGAGCGAATTCCGCCATCAATCCACAATTCCCCGCAATATTTTTTTATTTCGCTTCCGTATTTTGCAAAAAATTCTGCCGTGCTGCCCCGTCTGGTGTCGATTCTTCCGCCATGATTTGAAATATAGGCTATATCAGGCTTAACTTCCTTGATTAGGGCAATATCTGCCTTGCTAAAAATTCCTTTGATGGCAAAAGGCATTTTAACGTGCTTTTTTATTTCAATTAGCTGTTCGGCAGACTTTTTTTCTAGTTTTACCAAATTCCGCATGGTTAATATATTGTAAGAATCGATGTCAATTCCTGCGACTTTTACGCAATCTTTCGCCCACTCAAAACGCTCCATTATCTTTTCGTTTGAATATGGCTTTATAAAGACAGAAGTACGGGCATCTGGAGCCTCTATCTTGATTTTTTTTAGGGCTTCAATTCCGAACTTGATTTTTTCATCCGGGTATCCGTCTCCTATGCAAAGCCCCACCCCAACCTTGTGCATAGCTTGAATGATTGTATCGTAAAAATCAGATTCTTTGGCAAAACCGATATTTTCAACAGCCCCTGTCATTGGTGCGATACTTATGGAAGGAATGCGAAATTCTGGCTCCAAATCAAGGAATTTATTTATTTTTTCTATATATTTGCTTCGTACAACTTCCCAGGCCGCACAGTTCAGAATGAAGTTTTCATTTTTCTTCGTTCCGCCCATTCCTGGAAGCTGTGAAATACAGCCTTTTCCGTTGCAGACCTTGCAGAAATTGCATTTAAAATTATTTTCACTCACATAAAGAGTATAACAAAATAGCCGATAATCATAAAGTATGAAGAATCAAAAATATTCGG
>CAMVJE010000119.1 GCA_947167745.1 uncultured Treponema sp. | reverse complement strand
AATTATAAGAAAAACCTTACTTTTTGTAGTGAGTAAAAATCACAGTGAATTCCGTGCGTTACGCATGGTGTTTTATGTGCGTTGCTCACTTTCGCTTTAGTGACAATCTGTTATAATTAGAAAAGATGGATATGAGGCGATTTATCACTTTTTTCGCAGTTTTTTTGCTTTCTCTTCCGATTTTTGCAAAGCAGATAATTGCCCCGCTGTGGGAGGAATTTGATACGCAAACGGAAAAAGGCAGTCGCTCTTCTTGTATTTCTTCCCTCGATACGATGATTTCTTCACTTGATTCGATGCTTTCAGATTCTTCTTTTTTGTATGTGCGTGATCAAAATCCCGAGCTTTTTGCGCTTGTCTCTAATCTTCGTGATTTGACCTTTTCTACTCTTACGCTTATTTCTGACAGTGCGCTTTCTGATTCTGAGGCTCTTTCGCTTATGGCAGATAAAAAGCATGAAATGGAGCACATAGTCTTTGATATTCTTTTGAACGAGCGGAAAATTGCTGATACAGCACAGTTTTTGTATTCTATTCTTGTGATTCTTCTTTCTTTTTTGGGAATTCTGCTTCTTTTCTTTGTACTTTTGTATTTCAGCCGGCAAAAACGAGTTATGGAACTTGAAAAAACGGTTGAAAGCGAGCGGCTGATTACAAAAACCATTGTTCAGGTGCAAGAAAATGAGCGCACGAGAATCTACCGGGATTTGCATGACACGGTGGCACAGGACATCAAGGCTTTGAATCTATTTGCGAGCCAGCTTACAGCCCTTCCTGAGCAAAATGTGGAAACAAAAGAACTTTTCTCCAAAATTGAATTTTTAGGAAAGCGGATGATTGACGAAATCTATGTCGTTATCAAGAATCTTACTCCGCCTGAACTGCACGAAAATTATATCTCCTCAATTGAGGATTTATGTCAGAATATGACGAATCTCACGAAGATTCCGTGCAAGTATCTCATTGAGCCGAAAATTACGGATAAATTGCTTGATCTTTCCGAAAACCAGAAGCTGCACATCTACCGTATTATTCAGGAATCCCTCAACAATGCAATCAAACATGCATCTCCTACGGAATGTTCGCTTCTGATTACAGGACAGGATAATTTCATCGATATTTTTGTGACTGACGACGGAAAAGGCTTTGAGTCGCTTTCTGGAAAAATCACGCAGAATACATTCGGCATAAAAGGAATGATGAGCCGGGCAAACGCAATCGGGGCAAAACTTGTGGTCGATTCAACAGAAGAAAGCGGAACGGAAATCAAATTAACTATACCTATACAAAATAAGAGTGCGGGGGGGGCAAATAAATGGATAAATTTAATGACCTTTCTAGTGGAGTTTTTGCAAGGAGAACGATGGTCTTCCAGCTTGCGGTGGGAATTCTCGCAGGCTTTTTAAACTATATCTTTTCTTCTTCAATGCTGAAGCTCGGAGTTCCGCTTTTTATGGACACGATTTTTACGGCGACGGCAAGTTGTTTCGGGATTGTGTGCGGGATTGTAGCGGCGATTTCAAGTCATATCGTGTCGTTCGTGATTGCGGGCTTTTCTTTTCCAGAGGAAGCTTCCAATATGATTTTTGTGTTCTGTTCGCTTACGGTTGTTCTTGGAATGCGGATTCTTATTCATCTTTCAGAGAAAAGGGAGTTTCCGGTTTCTCCGCTTCATCTTTTTGCGCTTGGAATCATGATGGCACTTGTTATCAGCATTGAGGGGGCGTTTTTTTATGTGCTTCTTTTGAAGTATTCAGAATATGTGATTGACAACAAGGCGGTCTCCACGCTGATTTACACACTCATCACGCAGAAGATTTCGCTTATCGCTTCTTCGACGCTTGCAAGAATCCCTGTGAATATGGTTGATAAACTTATCGCAGTCTTTGCCGGTTGGTATCTGGCAAAGCTTGCGAACAGGTTCCCCCTTTGTAAAAATTAAGGATGAAACATGGCAAAGAAAATAGTCTTTTTTGATGATCACACGATGGTGAGGCAGGGTCTTTCTTCATGGTTTGCTTCTCAGCCTGATTTTTCAGTTGAAGGCAGTGCGGGCATGGTAGAAGAAGCAATCTGTCTTATTGATTCGCTTTCAAAATCCTTCGGGAACGAAAAAATCATCGTCGTTACGGATTTGTCATTTTCCAATGAAGAAAAAAGCGGCTACGATATCCTTGACTATATTCAAAAGAATGCACCGAACATGCTTCCGGTGGTGTATTCGTCTTTTTACGGCGGCGGCTACATTACCATGGCGTGTGAAAAAGGAGCGCAGGCGTTCGTCAGTAAGAATTCGGGCGAGGAACAGCTTTTAAAGGCTGTGGAATATATCCTTGCGGGAAAGACTTTCATACAGGGAGACTTGGTGAACGACATGCTTTCCGTGCGGGATATGTACCGCATTCTGACCAAAAAGGAACTCGAACTTCTTGAGTATCTTGCAGAAAACCTCAGTAAAGAAGACATCGCCGAAAAAATGAATATTTCGCTCCGTACCGTGGAAAACTATCTGAGTCGTATATACGACAAGACTTACACAAAGAACACGATTGAACTTCTGGAAAGAATGGGACGCAGGTTTGTGTAGGGCGTAGAGAATGAACAATTCACTAGATTTTTCCTAGGGCTAAGAGAAAAGCAAAGAAATGAAGTTCAATGTCGTAAATATAACAGATTTGCTTTCTTCTGTTGGCGAAAATGAAGTTTGCACAGCTCTCGCTGATTTTGAGTGTTCCAAAAATCCCGAAATAGAAAATTTTCTCAGGTATAATGCAATAGATTTTGCAAAGCGTAAGATTTC
>CAMVJE010000118.1 GCA_947167745.1 uncultured Treponema sp. | reverse complement strand
CAGTTGAGCCTTAAACAGCAAAAAGAAATGTTCTCCCGTATGCTGGATTTGAATCAGTTGTATGTAAATGCAGACGACCGCCACGATAAAAACACAGGACTTACAAAAGATGATATTGCCATCACAGAAGATTTTTATAAGCTAAAAAAGGATGGTGAATAATGCTTTGTAATAAAATCGAAAATCAGAAAGAAGTTTTGGACGAAGAAACTTTTACCATCCCAGAATATATTACAAATAATCTCCGCTACCCTCTTTATGACTGGCAGCGTGTTGCTTTGGAAAACTTTTTGATTAATGAACGTCTGCGACAGAAAAAAATATCAAAAGGTGAAACCCTCCCACCAAACCATCTTATGTTCAATATGGCCACTGGAAGCGGAAAAACCCTTGTAATGGCAGCCCTAATTTTGTATTACTACAAGCAGGGCTATAGGAATTTCATTTTCTTTGTAAATCAGAACGCAATCCTTGGAAAAACGCAGGCAAACTTTATAGACAGCTCGCACAATAAATATCTCTTTGCAGAAAACATTGTGATTGACGGCATTCATGTAAATATCCGCGAGGTTGAACTGTTCTCTGACTCTTGTAATGACATTCAGATAAAGTTCACTACTATTCAAAAACTCCACAATGACATTTACAAAGAAGGTGAAAACGCCCTGCTGCTTTCGGACTTACAGAAGCGTGATGTAGTTTTATTCGGAGATGAAGCCCATCACTTGAATGCATCCACATCAAAAAAGAAATCTGCTGCGAACGAACTGACAGATGACATTTCTTTTATTGGAGAACTGAAGGACAGTGCAAAAGCTGAAGATATAGAGAGGTCCTGGGAACACACTGTAAGGCACTGCATTCTGGAAAAAGACGGAAAATCAACCGACTTAAATAAAAATGTACTCCTTGAATTTACAGCCACAATTCCAAATACAGATGAAGTAAAAGAAAAATATGAAGATAAAATCATTTCAAAGTTTGAGTTGAAAGATTTTGTTGAGGCTGGCTGTACAAAACATATCCGCCTTGTGCGAAGCAACCTTGAATTGCGCGAGCGTATTTTACAGGCTCTACTTTTGAACTGGTACCGTTATGCAATTGCAACAAAATATGGAATCTCTAATTTCAAGCCAGTGATTTTGTTTAGAAGCAAAACTATTGAAGAATCTAAAGCGGATTATCAGAAGTTTTTGGAATTGTGCAAAAATGTAAAAGCCGAAGATTTTGATTTTGTGAAAAAACTTTCAAAGATCAAATCGGATGAAAACAATCTCTACAATCTTGACGGCCGAATTTTTGAGCGGATTATGATTTATCTAAATGAAAATGACATTTCTTTTGAAACTGTTGCTCAGTATATCCGTGAAAACTTTAAGGAACGAAACCTCATCATCACAAACAGCAAAGACGGAACAAAGACAAAAGAAAGAACCACATCTGAGCAGGACAGACTTCTGAATAGCCTTGAAGATTCAAATAATCACATTCGAGCAATCTTTACTGTACAGCGTCTTACAGAAGGCTGGGATGTTTTGAATCTTTTTGATATTGTCCGCCTTTATGAAGGCCGCGACATGGACTTTCACAGCAAAAAAGCCGGAAGCAGCACAACAAGCGAAGTTCAGTTGATTGGTCGTGGTGTGCGTTATTATCCTTTTGCCTATAAAGACAAGGTTAAAAACCGCCGCAAGTTTGATGAGGACTTACAGAATGAACTGCGTGTATTGGAAGAATTTTATTTTCACTCTGATGAAGACCACAGGTACATTTCTGAACTTTCAGCAGAGCTTAAAAATAAGGGACTCATTCAAGAAAAGAGAACTCAAAAAGTATTCAGCGTAAAAGAAAATAAAAAGGACAGTCTTAAAGGAATGTATCTTTTTGTGAATGAGCAGAAAGATAATCCTGAACGGCGGTTAAAGACTCTCCCTGAAGATTTTAAGAATCTTCCTGCTTTTGAAGCAAAAATTCTTACGAACATTTATTCAGAAGTACAATCTGTGGATTTTTCCAAAAAGGAAGATGAACGCTATGTTGCAGAATCTGGAGTTTTTTCCACAACAACAAAGTCTTTTTCAGAGATTCCGCTTCATATAAGGCAAAAAGCATTTCATAGGCTCAACACAAATCCTCAAAGCTATTTCTGTTTTGAAAATTTGCAGAAGCGTTTTTCCGTAGAAAGCGCGGATGATTTTTTTGACTTCATTAAAGACGTAAAAATCTCGATTACGAGCGATTCAAAATTTGATGAAATTCCAAACAAAAAAATCTTGTCCTTGTGCGAAGATTTCCTAGTTAATCACATTCAAAAGGAACTTGAAAGTTATGACAATCCTTTTATTGGCACAGACTTCCATCTCGTCAAATTTTCCGACCTTTTTACTTTGGACGAAGAGAAAGGCAAAATCAGTTTTACAAAAGAAAAAATGATTTTGATGGACGATTCCAATCCTGAAACACAGGAGAACAAAACTCTTGAAGCAGAACTGAAAAATACAGACTGGTATATGCTTGATTCTTTTTGGGGAACAAGCGAAGAACGAAAACTGATAGAATTTATAAAAAGTCACGAAAGCAATTTGGAAGAAAAATATGATTCCTTTCAGCTTTTAAGAAACGAAGAAGTTTACAAGATTTTTGATTTTGATACAGGTCGCGGATTCCAGCCAGATTTTCTTTTGCTTCTGCACGGAAAACAAAATGGGCAAAACGCTTACTATCAGGTTTTCATAGAACCCAAAGGAAAACATCTAGCAGGAGACGACAACGATGGCTGGAAAGAAAAATTCCTTGAAGAAATCAGT
>CAMVJE010000117.1 GCA_947167745.1 uncultured Treponema sp. | reverse complement strand
TTTTATGAAAAAGCGCAATCTCACATTTAAATTCTCGCTGATGTTTGCGGCTTTCACACTTCTCACTCTTATTATTTGCTCACTCCTCTCCTACCTTAGACAAAACAGACTCTACAAAAGTCAGCGGGAAGAAAGCATTCAGTATGTCGCGAATTATCTTCACAGCCGGATTCTTGCTGACGGCCTCGATTTTCTTGATTTTCAAAAATACTTTCTCCTTCATTCAGATGAATTAAAAATTGATCCGAAATTCACCCAAAAGAATGTGGACGAGGACAGGGAAATTTACGAAAAACTTTTTGCGAAGGCCTATCCCGGGAAAACTCTGGACTTTGACATCGAATTTGACGACCTCCCCGAAGAAATAAAAGCGGCCTATGCAAAATATAATTATGAATATTATGCGCTCATGTTTCAGGAAGCCGTAAAATCATTCAACATCGCATATACATATTATCTTGTTCCCTCCGAAAAAGCTGAGCACATGAACTGGCTTATCCTGAGTCTTCGCGAGACAGTCCAAAAAGACGGAATGGATTGCCTGCTTGTCAATGAGTGCATCTCAAATCCCCGTTCTGTCTATCCGCTTATGTGGGAGGCCTGGGACAGCGGCAAAAGGCCTTCAGGTTACCATGTTTACGACAATCAATACGGACATACTTATGCATATTACACCCCTCTTTTCATTAATGGCCAAAAACTTGGCATAATTGGCGTTGAGGTTGAAGTCGAAAAAGTCAATCGAGAAATACTGGCTGCCACCTTCAATCAAATGATTGTGATTGGCAGTGCCCTTGTTATTTTCATGTTTTTCCTCCTTCTGTTGATTCGCCACACTTTTATCCGAAAGCTGGTCAAACTCAGAAATGTAATCGAGCTTTATTCAGAGAAAAAAGAGCCAAAAATTGCCGAGAGCCTTATCGAAGAAGTTACGGATGATGATGAAATTTCCATGATTATGGCAAAATTTGCCGACATGATTTATCAGATTGAGCTATATGTCTGCAATCTTTCCCGAACAAAGCAGATTTTGCAAGATACTCGCTTGCAGGCAATAGAGCTCAACGAACTTGCGATAAAAGATATTCTCACTGATGTCCGAAACAGGATTGGCTACGACAAGGAAGTTCAGAAACTTGAATGGGAGCTTGCGGAAGGATTCAAGGAACTTGGTGTCGCCGTAATCGACCTGAATGACCTGCAAAAAATCAATGAGACTTATGGCTGTGAAAAAGGTGATGCCGCAATTATCATGCTTTGTAAGCTTGTATGCCGTATTTTTGAACATTCTCCTGTATTCAGAGTCGAAAATGATAAATTCGTAGTGATTTTAAAAGGCCACGATTTAGAGAATATTGAAGACTTGATTATGGACTTACGGCGGGATCTCAAAGAATTGCAAGACAATCCAAATATTGACTCATGGAAAAAACTTGCGGCGGCAATCGGCTATTCAGTTTACAATCCTGAGCTGGACATGTCTTATGACAGTCTCTTCAAGCGGGCCGAGTCCGAAATGTACAAAAATAAAAAAGAAATGAAAGCAGGTAAAAAATGAGTTTTCTAAAGTCTATAGCAATTACATTCGGCACATTTTCTGCCATTCCAGTTCCCCGAGTCGAATGGAATCAAAAAAACATGCGCTATATGATGGCGGCCTTTCCACTTGTAGGCCTGGTAATCGCCCTTGTAAGCCTGGCCTGTTTTGTTTTTGGGATTCGCTTAAACCTTGCCCTAAGTCGGCCGATTTCCCTTCATTTAATTGCGCTTATCTTCACGCTGCTTCCGGTCTTCATTACCGGCGGAATTCACCTCGACGGCTTCATGGATACTTGCGATGCCCTGGCCAGCCGTGCCAACCGGGAGAAAAAGCTTGAGATTTTAAAAGACAGCCATTCCGGGGCTTTCGCCGTTTTGGGCTGCGTTCTTTATTTTCTTTCCTATTATTTACTCACTCTTGAAGTTTGCGATTATTTTTTCGGAAGCCAATCTTCCAGCCGTTTTGCAAATTTCTTCGTCCGCTTTATGAATTTCCTTCCTCTTGTAAGCGTGTTTGTTATGAGCCGACTTTTAAGTGCCTTCGCCGTGGCCACATTTCCTATTGCAAAAAACAGCGGCCTTGTACACACATTTGCTTCTGCCAGCGCAAGAAAATTTACGGCAATTTTCTGCTATCTTTTCTTCTTTCTGATTTCATCCGCCTTGATTTATTTCTGGCACTTTTTGGGAATCGCTCTTGTTGGAGCAAGCCTTTCAATTTTTTGCTTCTATTTTATTGTAGCCGTAAAGAATTTCGGAGGCATCACCGGGGATACGGCCGGTTGGTTCCTTCAGATGTGCGAGATTTTTGACCTTGCCATTTTTGTCGTTTTTACATTCGTCAGCTGATAAAGTATTTGAAGAAAAAAAATCACTGGGTTATAATGAGAATGATTTTCGTTTTCAGAAAATTTAAATTAAATTCATGGAGAAATCATAAATCATGCTTACAAACATCAAATCTCTCAAAGACTATCTCGAAGAAGTCCTGAAACTTCCAGAAAAATGCATTAAGATACAGAACAAAGACGGAAGCATTCCAGGCCCAAACAAAAGCATCCCGGCTTTCCTCAAAGAAGAATATGGAATCGAAAACGCTGACATCAAAGAAGGCCTCAAAAAGACAGCCTCATTCAACGACAGCGTAACTGACATCATCGAGCGAATTGAAAAACTCTGCGGAGTTCCTGCTGCCTGCATTAAATTCCTGGATGCAGACGGAAATGTTCTCAACGGAAACACTCACATCGACACAGTACGAAAAGCCTTCGACAAATAGCGCGCAAGGGATTGTAGCCGCGGCGGCAGCCGTTCCGTAGCAAAGCGAAGGAATGGAGCGA
>CAMVJE010000116.1 GCA_947167745.1 uncultured Treponema sp. | reverse complement strand
ATGATGGCTGAAATCCGTAACGCTATCCAAGAAAACAGGTTTGAAGAATATAGAACGAATTTCTTGAAGCGATACCATTCGGACGCATGGAAGATAAAAAGTTAGCAGGGAGCAGTTAGCAGGGAGCAGTTAGCAGGGAGGAGTTGGGGGCTTCCGCTGCTACTTCGCCTATGGGCTATGCCCATAAAACCCCAGACTTGATACAGTGCTTTTTTTTTTGTATAGTATTTCTAGAAAAAGGAGATGCTATGTCTGAAGAAACTGTAAATTCAATGAAGTTTTGTTCAAATTGTGGAACTGAACTTCCTCAAAATGTGAATTTTTGTCCTAAGTGCGGAGCAAAAGCGGGGGATACAAAAGTTAAAAATGAAAAATCGGCTTTGAAAACTTTTTTCAAAAATCCTTTTGTGATTCCGTCAATTGTTGCGTTTTTATTTTCAATTCTGCTTTATGCTGCAACTTACAATATCTTGAACGATTGGGACTTGGGAAAGGGAAGAGGTCTTTTCATTTATTTAATGATTTTTGAACTTGCGTCTTGTTATTTTGTCGGTCAAGTTCGACTTGGCAAGCTCAGACCTTATTATGGAACAGTAGGAGAAAGAGTTGTCCTGTCTGTGCTGGAAATCTTTATATTGATTGTTTTCTCTATTCCTCTGAAGGTAAGTTTCCTTCCTGGTATAGTTGCAGAAGCTGGTTTGATTTTAAGCATTGCCTGCAGTTTGATGCTTTTTGCGGCTTTTGTTGTGATTCCGTTTTTGCCGGTTAAGTTTAAGAAAAAGTGTGTTTATTCAGGAATTGCTTTGCTGATTTTCATTGTGGCGGAAGTTGGTTGTGGTGTTTTCCTAGGTCTGTCAGTGGCTTCAGTAACAAAAACTCCTTCCGAAATTGAACGAACTGAGGCTTTATCTTCTTCTGACATACCGGACGGAGCGGTCGCCATCACTTCATCTGATATTATCAAGAAATTTCTAAGCCCACAGACTTTTTCTTATTCGTATTCAATGCCCTCTCGTACTGCAAAATATATTGAACTTGATACTGCTGGCGTAAAAAGAATCTCTATTGATGCAAATTGTGACTCTGATGGAACCCAACTAAAATTTGACTTGCTGCCAGATTTGAATGCTTTCAATGAGTTTTCAAACAGTTCTGTGAATGGCGAATATACTCGTTGGATGAATTTCGATTATCTTGGAAAAAACTATATGCGGGAAATTGAACTTGACAAATATCCTTATGGTTCGAAATTTTATCTTGCACTGAAAAATAGAAACTGGGCTTTTGACGCTTTTGTTACAATAAAAATCACATATTACTACAACTGATTTGCGTTAATCGAGTTGATTTACAACTTTCCCTAAATCTTCACTTTTCCTAAAAACAAATCCACTGCGTTGATGTGATGAACGCCTTCCTGCTGGTCCTGGAATTTGTCGAGGGAAATTATGTAGCGCGGATAGCCGTCTTTTATGCTTCTGAACGGACGGTATTCGCGCTCTTTTATTTTTTCGGTGGCTTTTTCATCTTCTCCGTGTAAAGTGTAAGTGACTTGAATATAGGCATAGGATTGATTTTTGTCACGCACGATAAAATCACACTCAAATTTTCCAATTATTCCGACACTGACTTCGTACTCATGGCTTCTTAAGTAAAGGTAAACAAGATTTTCAAGAGTCGGTCCAAAACTCATGCGGTTGTCGGTATTTGTTGAAAAATAAATCGCCATATCTGCGAGATAGTATTTCTGCTCCCGCCTTATCGCCTTCTTGCTTTTCAAATCGAATCTGTTGCATTCATATATAATTTTTGCCTTTTGCAAGTCATCAATGTAACCGCGGACTGTTGTCGCTTTTGTTGAGAATCCTTCATTTTTCAAGCAGTCGATTAAATTTGAAATGGAGAAGGGGGATGAATAATTGTTTATCAGAAAACTCTGGACGCGCTCATAGACGGCTATGTTTGAGATTCTTTTTCGTGTTTTTACATCTTTCTCAAAGATTTCGGAGATTATTCCTCTTGTGTATGTTTGCCTTGTTGATGTGTCTGGAAATTCCAAAGTTTTCGGAAAACCACCGTTCAAAATGTATTCATTGAATTCTTTTTCTGAATCTGGATTGATTTTGAGTTTGAAGAATTTTTTCATTTCGAGAAATTCCTGAAAATCAAGCGGAAATGTCTCGAATGAAAGGTAACGCCCGGTGAGTTTTGTGGTGATTTCCTCGCTCAAAAGATAGGAATTTGAGCCCGTCAAAAAAACTGAGTATCCTTCTTCTGCATAAGATTGGACTACGCTTTCGAACTGCCGTACATTCTGAATTTCATCAATAAAAAGGTAGTGGAATCCTTCGCTTGTAATCATGGACTCGATTTTTTCTTCTAACTGTTCCGGGGTTTTAATGTTCTTGAAGCCTCTTCGGTCGAGCGGAAGATAAATGATTTTTGATTCATCCACGCCTTTTTGCAGAAGTTCGTTTATCACGGCTTTGAGAATGAAAGATTTTCCGCATCGCCTGATTCCTGTTATGACTTTTATTATGTCTGAATCGTAAAAATTTCTGAGGCGAGCAAGGTATTTTTCGCGGGGGTATACGGCACTGAACATAGGGATAAGCTGCTCCTTTCTGAAATGATTATATCATTAAATGGCATTTCCGGGTACTCTTTTTTAATAAAATTCATTTTTAGTCCCCTGAAATCGATTCTTCTAAAATACATTGGTGACAATTTTTGAAATTTGTGCTTTAATATGTTGGAGTTATGATGAAACGAGCATCGTTGTTAATAATTGGAATATTCCTCTCGGCATTTGTTTTCGCTCAGGAAGAGCCAGCTGCCCCAAGCGAAGTTGATTCCGTTTCTGTTGAAGCAGAATCTTCTGTTGAAGCGGCTACTCCTGCCCCAGAAAGCGAAAATCCAGCCCCGGCTGTTGACAATACTGAATTTGACGC
>CAMVJE010000115.1 GCA_947167745.1 uncultured Treponema sp. | reverse complement strand
CGGCAGATATTGCGGTCAAAATGGCGCAGGCTCTCAACACGACCACGGAATATCTCGTGACGGGGGCAGACTCAACTACCCCGCCTTCAAAATCAGGCACAAAATCTGACTGGCAGAAGAAGGAAATCTCGCATATTTTGAATACGCTGACGCCACACCAGCTTACGCATTTCCTTGAAATCGCACGAGCATACAAAAACGGCGTTTCCCAGGGCGAGTAGACAAGCCCCTCGAAGACAAACTAAAATCAAATCAATATGACTTCACTTATCACTGGTGCCTCTGGTGGAATCGGGGCGGAACTTGCCCGGCTTTTTGCATCTGACGGGTTCGACCTTGTTCTGGTTGCAAGACGAAGAGAAAAATTAATTGAGCTCAAAAATGAACTTGAATCGGCTCATATCAGAATTGATTTCTTTAAAAATAAAACGCCGCTCTGGACAAACCAAAACGGCGATTAAGAGATAGGAAAGGGCGCAGTCCAATCAGCCAAAAAGCCCCCCGTGCGCAATCTATCGGGCTATCTATACTAAATATAATATAAATCACTGTAATGTCAAGAATTCTTGAAATTGAAACTTTTGAGTTCAAAATCCATTAGCATTTTCCACAATCCTGACTTATACTGAACTCATGTGTAAAAAATGTGGAAAACCGATTAGTCAGACTCAAATTTTCAGAACTTCGACCTGCGAGTTTTGCGGGGCAGACTTACATTCTTGCGTGAACTGCAAATTCTATTCTCCGGGAAGCCATTACGACTGCCATGAGACAATCGACGAGCTTGTAAAGGACAAGGAAAGCGCAAATTTCTGCGATTATTTTTCAGTCGCTCAGATTGATGCGGGAACTGGAAATCAGGGGTCGAGCAAATCCGACCAGGCAAGGGCTGCCTTTGCCGCTTTGTTTGGATGAAAAAAAACTTCCCAGTTGTGCAAAAAGCCGTTCTGGTCTCCAACTCAATTAATTTGCGGACTGATTATTTTTCGACTTCCTCTTTGTAACATTCTGCAGTGCTGGCAGGGCCGTCCCACCAAAGTTTTGTCGCATCATCGTAAGCCATTTTTGCGGTGTTTGATTCCATAAAATCAAGGAGAACATCTTCTGTGTTTTTACCTGTTTCTTTTGCAAGTTGTTCAACCGCAAGAAGAGTGTTTATATCCATTGCAAACAAAGTTTTTTCACTAGGCATGAACTACTCCAAGGAAACTTTTTCAGATTTCAAAAAGTGTAATTTTGAAAGAGCCTTGTCTGTTCTAAAACAAAACTGGTCTTGTAATCGCTCAGGAAGAAGAAGGCTTATACACATTTTGTCAGATTGCTCGCTCCCCATCTCGCCGAAGACATTTCCCATATATGCCATAATTGTCGTGTTCGTGTCATCGTTCGCAATTTTCCCGGAAATCACATCATAAGATTCCATTTGCTTGCGAAGTTCGACAAAAACATCTTTCCGACGATGGGCTACTATACAATGAAGCCAGTTTACATCTGCGGTTTCATAGGCAAAAATATTCAAGTCAGCAACAGACTCAATTTTGAAGCAGGAAATATAAGCAAATTTCTCACCAGCTGAAACATATCCTCTTGATTTTGCTTTGGTCGCAGTTATTTTTGCAAAACTCTTTGCCTGTTCTTTTGACGAAGTAAGATAAAATCCCCTGCCAAAATCTTTGAATCTCGCACATTTTTCCAAATCAGGATCTTCGACTGCGCAATAACTGCCGTGATAAAGAACAATTCCTTCTGACAGATTTTTCATGCGAACGCCCCCTTGATTTTGAGATATTCGTACACATCTTCAAAAACAGCCTCGTCGCCTTCAATATGAAAAATACCGAAACCTTCGCGAATATACTTTAAGACATCAAATTTCTTGAAAAGCTGAGAGGTCTGCTTTAACGAAAGCTTCAATTTTGCTGCCGTGATTCTGAGAATTCTAATCTGCATGTATAAAATCTGCTGAGATTCTGTCATGATTATCTCAGTAATTATAGAGCGATTCTGGCAATTTTTAAAGCAAGAATGGGAGGTACTACAGGTGAATAAAAAGAATCGCCGTTCTGGGACTTACAAAAATGCCGTCTCCCCGGAAGAGTAGACAAAGCTCTCCCATCCAAACTAAAATCAAATCAATATGACTGCGCTTATCACTGGTGCCTCTGGTGGAATCGGGGCGGAACTTGCCCGGCTTTTTGCATCTGACGGGTTCGACCTTGTTCTGGTTGCAAGACGAAGAGAAAAATTAATTGAGCTCAAAAATGAACTTGAATCGGCTCACAAAATCAAGGCTTCGGTTTTTGAGTGCGATTTGTCAAAGGACGGGGCGGCGCAAAAGGTCCTTGCTTTTACACAGGAGCAGAACATTTCAGTCGATGTGCTTGTGAACAACGCGGGCTTTGGCGACTGGGGACTTTTTGCTGACTGCAATCTTGAAAAGCAAAACCAGATGATTCACCTGAACATTCTGGCTCTCACCGAACTTACGAGGCTTTTCCTTCCGCAAATGACAGCACGAAAAAGCGGGCGTATTTTGAATGTGGCTTCAATCGCAAGTTTTATGCCGGGGCCTAAGATGTCGGTTTATTATGCCTCAAAGGCTTTCGTCCGATCCTTTACGGAGGCCCTTTCTGTCGAACTGAAGCACACAGGCGTAACGGTTACGGCTCTCTGTCCGGGACCGGTTGCAACGGATTTCTGGGACAGGGCGGAAGCTGGCTCTTCAAAAATATTCAAGAGTCTGGTTTTTGCGGATTCGAAATACATTGCACGCTACGGCTACAAAAAGCTGATGAAGGGAAAAGTTCTGGCTCTTCCCGGCCTTTCCACTCAGATTTTCGCATTTCTCACGAAGATTATGCCAGGGAATTTAGTGCGAAATATGGTCTACAAAATCCAGAAATAACTGCTACCTGTTGCCTGTTATCTCAAAACGCTTCCACGAATTCTTTTTACGAA
>CAMVJE010000114.1 GCA_947167745.1 uncultured Treponema sp. | reverse complement strand
GGCACATGAACGCAATCCGCGACAACAACAAGGCTATGTTCAAAAAACTCGGCCCTGACACAGGTTTCGACGGAAGCCACGACAAACCAATGGCAGAAAACCTGGCCGGCCTTATGAACCTCATCGAGGAAAAAGGCGGAATGCCAAAAACAATCCTCTACACATTGAACCCGAAAGACTACTACTCAATCGGAACAATCATGGGCTGTTTCCAGGGCGGCGGCATCAAAGGCAAAATCCAGCTTGGCTCAGGATGGTGGTTCTGCGATCACCGCGACGGCATGGAACAGCAGATTAAAGTTCTTGGCAACCTGGGCATGATTCCGGCATTCGTTGGTATGCTCACAGACAGCCGAAGCTTCCTCTCATACTCACGCCACGAATACTTCCGCCGCATTCTCTGCAATGTAATCGGCGGTTGGGTCGAGAACGGCGAGTATCCGGACGACATGGAAATGCTGATTAAGATTGTCAAAGACATCTCATTCGGTAACGCACTGGCTTACTTCGGAAAATAAGTAAATTGCATGGCGAGTTTTTGCTTGTCAAAAACTCGTTAGCGAACGCAGTGAGCGACAAATGCTCTGGCATATTTCGGAAAATAATTTCGGGCACATCCGCCGCTACTACGCTATCGCTTCGTGGTACGGCGGTCGGCGAGCACTATTGTTGTCGTGCTCGTTTGCTTTCCGCACTCGCTTGTAACTTCGCATATTCATACTCGTTGCGAGAACCGCTGTCGCTTCATTCCTTCGCGATGCTACGGAACGCCTACGGCGGTGCTACAATCCCTTGTGCTTTTGAGCTAATCTTTATCAAAAATCCCACTTGAATTTTCATCAGGCGGGATTTTTTTTACAAACATTTTTTTTTCATAATTCATAAATTAAATTGAAATTTTCAAAAAAAGCCTTATACTTTTCTTATGAGAATTAGCAAATTTTTTTCAAAGGTCAGCTGTATCTTCTTCAGCTTAATCGCGTTGTTTTTTATCTCTTGCTCCAATGATGATAATTCCGAGGACAATAATTCCAGCAAATCAAGTTCCAGCCCTACAGCCGGACAGGAAACGACAAGTCTTCCTGAACTCACCTCAACAAATTTTGATTCTCAGGCGGAATTTGCTTTTCAGTGCATAAAACTCATGCACCCCAAAATGGCGGAAGTCTGGCCCGGAGATTCTGTTCTTTCTGCGGACAACTTCAACCTTATCATGGTTTATGCTACACAGGAAGACATGAGCGACCTTCAAATGTACTTTGTAAATACATCTGAAAAAACAAAAATCGCAAATCCAATGCAAGATGACAAGTTAAAGGCGGCCCTAGAGCAAATGGGAAGTAAAGGCTATGGGACAGCTTTTTACAAAAATAAAAAAGCCTGTTTAATGAATTATTCAAATTCCGAAGAATTGAGAGCACAATATGAGATGGCAGGTCTTCCTCCCCCCAGTGACCAGGAAATTGCCTTAAACAATCTTGAGACCTTTTATCACGAATCTTTCCATTTTTATGTGCAGGGAAAAACTTGGGGAGCAACTGAAAGCAAAAACCGGGAACAAGTTTATCCAATTGACTTTACCCCGCGAACATATCGTATGCTCACGAACATAATGCTTTACAAAGCCTTCAATAATTTTGATAATGCAACAAAACGCAATGAATATTATTCAAAAGCAAAATACTGGAACGAAAAATATTGCAGCTCTAGTGAAACTAAAGATGAGGCAGAACGCATCAGCCTGAACGATATCAATGAGGGAACAGCCAATTATTTTGGTAAGGCTGTTGTCTGCTCCATCTTTTCGAACTTTACCGCATTTGAAAAACCTGAAGGAGCTTTTCTAGCTTCAAGCACCGATGGTGAAAGTTATAGTCTGGGTTCCATCGCCTTAACCTTGATAAAGAAAGAAGGAAAACTGGCTGAGGCTGTCACTAAATTCATAAATAATAAAAACAATGAAAATTCCATTGCCTGCACACCGGTCGTATTACTTCTTGAAAATACAACAACTCCTTCTTCCTATGACGAAAGCCAGGATAATGATGATAAGACTTCTATTAACACGGCACAAGAACAATACCTGGGTTCTAAGTCTGTTAATGGGAAAAAAATCGAAGAACTTATAACCTATTACAAAGAAGGCAACAAAACATATATCCTGGACAGTGCTTCAGGCTACCAGGCGGCAGGTTCTTATAAAATGACTGCCCCTGAACTTTCCGGGCTTTCTTGTTATGTTGACTTAAAAATTGATACAGCTCGCACAACAGTTGATTCAATTTCCTGCTTTAAGCAGAAATTTAAAATTGACAAGGATATATTCGCAGACGGCATGAGCCAATACATGATTCCTGTATCAAGCGTGACTTTTATCCCTGATAATCCACAACCAGAAGGGCTATTATTTGCAAAAGGCTCAAAAGAAGATGGGGAAGGCACGACATTTGCAGAAGAATTAACCGGTGTGACTGTCGGAACTATTTCTGCCATAACGACGGAAAATGGAGTTTCGGTAACTCTTAAAGATTACGCTAAAAACAAAGAAGTCTACAAGGGTACTGACTCAGCCGGCAATACATATTACATCTTCAGCGAATTAGCCGCAGAATCAACACAAGGGCAAGATGAGGGCGGTGAAAATTAAGTAAGAAAATAACGAAAGTTTTCCACATAGAAAATTTTCGCGTTCGACCAATCGTTAGTTAGACTTTTCCACAATTTACTAACATTTTGTGGAAAAGTTTTATTATCGTTCGTTAGCCAAAATCAATTTTCAACAAATCATTTCACAACTGAAAATCTTCTTTCAGCAACAGCCTTAATTCTTTCGATTTTATCAGAAATCAATTCATACAAACTTTCGTTCGTTTTTTGTATATCCTGAATTTTGAGCAACCAAGTTATGAACGACCGTTCGTTCTTCTTATTTGCAAGTTTATTCAAAATTTGAGGAATTAATT
>CAMVJE010000113.1 GCA_947167745.1 uncultured Treponema sp. | reverse complement strand
ACTGATAAAAATTATTCAGTGCAAAAATCACTATGATGATAAATAAAACCTAACAAAGGTTCGTAGCCGACAGCGGGGCAAGCCCGCTGCGGTACAACCTGTTGTTATGACGACAGGCACACTGACCTGCCCTTTTTTAGGAAGGAAAAATGAAAGAAGAAAATATTCCAAATCCTAATTTAATATTCCCCATTAAAAATTTAGATTCAATTACTTATGTAAAACCATCCGTAAAAAATCCCAATATAATTGTCGGGGATTTTACATATTTTGCCGACAAGGATTTTGAAAAACATGTTACACATCATTATGATTTTATCGGGGACAAATTAATAATCGGAAAATTCTGTCAGATAGCCGCAGGCGTAGAATTTATAATGAATGGTGCAAATCATCAGATGAATGCAGTTTCCACATATCCGTTTTACATTTTCGGAACATGGGAACAGTCTGCTCCTGATAAAAAAGATTTACCTTTAAAAGGTGATACGATCATAGGTAATGATGTCTGGATTGGCCAGAATGTAACAATCCTTCCCGGTGTCCATATTGGTGACGGAGTAATAATCGGAGCAAACAGCGTTGTAGGTAATAATGTTGAACCATATACAATTATTGCTGGAAATCCTGCAAAAGAAATCAGGAAACGACTTGACCAAGAATTAATTGAAATAATGGAAAAATTAAAATGGTGGGATAAATCTATCGAAGAAATAAATTCTTTAATTCCAATTCTAACTTGTTCAGATTTAAATAAAGTTCGAGAAGAATTAAAGAAAATTATTTGAAAAGAACTCAAACGCGTCACAAAACCAGGTGGAACAATCATCATCCCAACCTACATCAACATGTCAAAAGGAAGCGGAACTGCTGCCGTAAAGTTCATTGAACTCCTGGGTGCAAACTTCAAGCGCCAGTTCAATTTTGATTCCTACAAAAAGTTCTTTGCTGACATGGGATATTCTGATGTCACTTACGAAGTTGTTGACGGCAGAATGCCTTGCGCCCTGGCTATCATTAAAAATTCAGATTAACTGACATCAACTCCTTTTACAGCTATAATCTTTATCATGTTTAGACCAATGAGAAGATTCAAGCAGCAGATTGCGGATAGCGAATGCAAAGAGATTTTGAAAAATGAAAAACGCGGAGTTTTGTCCCTCCTCGGTGATGACGGATATCCTTACGGACTTCCCCTTTCCCACTCTTACAGCGAAGAAGACAATAAGATTTATTTTCACGGCGCAAAAGAAGGCCACAAAATTGATGCCATAAAAAATTACGATAAGGCAAGCTTCTGCGTTTACGATTCAGGCTACCGCAAGGAAGGCGAATGGGCACTGAATATCAACAGTGTAATCGTCTTTGGAAAAATCCGCCTTGTGACTGACCCGGACCTTACCCGAAAAATCTGCACAAAGCTGGTTCAGAAATTCACAGATGACCAGGAATTTCTTGAAAAAGAACTTAAAAACGCCCTCCCCCGTGTTCAGTGCCTTGAGTTTGAAATTGAGCACATGACCGGAAAGCTTGTGAATGAGTCATAGGTAAAGCAATGAACAGTAAAATCATAGCTATCATATATGCCATTTCCGCAGCAGCCTTTTACGCACTGAATGTACCCTGTTCCAAAATTCTTCTTTCAGAACTTTCACCGGTTTTCCTCGCAGGACTTTTGTATCTTGGTGCGGGAACAGGGGTCGGAATTATATATCTATTCCATTTCAAAAAGGAAGAAAAATCTGAACGGCTGAACAAAAGTGATCTGCCCTACACCATCGGCATGGTTCTTCTTGATATAATCGCGCCGATTCTTCTCATGCTGGGTGTAAAATACGGCACTTCTGGGAATGCATCCCTTCTTGGGAACTTTGAGATAGTTGCAACCACGCTGATTGCCATGCTGATTTTTAAAGAGAAAGTTACCTGGCGGCTTTGGACTGCAATTCTTTTAATCACCGCTTCAAGCATAATCCTCACTTTTGAAAGCACAGACGGTATGAATTTTTCTGTCGGTTCACTTTTAGTCCTTGGAGCAACCCTTTGCTGGGGGCTTGAAAATAACTGTACCAGAAAGATTTCTGAAAAAAGCACTTACCAGATTGTAACGATAAAAGGACTCTGTTCGGGATTCGGATCTCTGGTACTTTCTTTCATCACCGGAGAAACTAAGTTTATTCTTCAGTACATTCCTTTTGCCTTGCTTTTGGGCTTTGTTGCCTACGGACTCAGCATCTTTACATACATCCGCGCACAGAAAGTTTTAGGAGCCGCAAAGACAAGTTCCTACTATTCAATTGCTCCATTCATTGGTGTATTTTTAGCCTTTATTCTTCTACACGAAAAACTTTCAGCACAGTATTTCATAGCCCTTCTTGTGATGATTGCTGGAACTGCTTTTGTTGTTTACGACACCCTGCTTCGCGCACATCAGCATGAACACAGCCATACCTTTACCCATACCCATGACGACGCAACGCATACACACACGATTGTTCATACCCATCTTCACAAGCATTTTGTAACTGATGAAAAACACGATCATCATCACAGTATGAAAGAACTGGAAAGGGAAGCTGAGCACAAACCGCTCTAACTAAAAATCCTCTTTCCACTCAAGCCGCATTTTAATAAAGTCCTTCATGTCCTTGTAAAAATCCATAGCAGGTGGAGTGATGTTGATTTGCTTGAGTGCTTCCTGCACCAGAGGATTTTTGTAACAGCAGACTGCATTTGATGAACCGGCCCATACTTCGGTAATCACTTCTAAAGTAAAATTGTTGCCTTCCGGAAAAGCCGAAAAAAGAGAGCCATAGTAAGCCGCCATTTTTTCTGAAGAGATTTCCAGAAAGATTTCTTCTTTGGTCGTAACGTATTTATAAAGATTGGTGCGAGACCAGCCAAGTTTTTCGGCTATTGTTGTAAGGGTGATCTCTGAATAAGGGCAGCTTGCAAAAAGTTCTGCAGTTGCCTCTTTTATTTGAGAGAGTCTTTCTTCCTTGTGTTCGTCGCTTCTTGCGCGGATATAGTCTGCCATATCTG
>CAMVJE010000112.1 GCA_947167745.1 uncultured Treponema sp. | reverse complement strand
TCATGATTCAAATCTTCGACACAACTGACAAATATCCCCTGCAGAAAATCGGCAAGATGGCCGGTGTCTGCTGGAACAGCCCAATTGATTCGGCTGAAAAGAACATAAAACGGGCCAAGGACTGCATCACAAGCGGTCACGGCCGCGTACTTGAATATGTTGACATAGAATTGTGCATCTCAGGCTACTCTGCCCGGGCAATCCGCGAGTATTACACCCATATCGGAGGCGGCCCCACACGCCTTCAGGAAAGCACCCGCTATGTAAACTGCGAGAAATTCGACTATTATCTTCCGCCCACGGCCGCAAAATCTCCTGAGGCAAAAAAAACATACGAAGACTGTATGGAAAGCATCCGTAAGAGTTATGCCGCCCTCATGGAAAAAGGCGTCTCAAAGGAAGACGCGGCAAACATTCTTCCCCTGGGCATGATGACCAAAATCGTAGACAAGAGAAATCTCCGCAACATGATAAACCTGATGAACCAGCGGCTCTGCACCAGGGCCTACATAGAAATCCGCACCATGGCAAACGAAATCAAAAAAGCTTTAAGTGAATATTCTGAAGAATGGAAGTGGATTTGCGATAACCTTTTCGTGCCAAAATGCGATGTGACAGGCTTCTGCACCGAGGCCAAATGCTGCGGTCGTCGCCCCCAAAAACAATAGCCACAAGGATGTGGCTAAAAGCCCAGCGAGTTTTGGCTAAGCAACTTCGTTGCGACAAAACTCGGCCACTTTTTGCGACAACAGGAGGTTGGCGCATAAAGTGCAAATGTTGCGGTCGCCGCCCGAAGAAAGAAAATTAGGAATTAATTAGACGCGGATTTTCGCAGATAGACGCGGATAGTTTTTCCATGTAACAAGTATTATCTTAGGCAGATATTGCAAAAAAAATGAGGTTCCCCACGCAAGCACTTGCGTTTTCGTGCTTGTCTGGAAGCCTCATTTTTTTATATAATCTGTGTCGTATCTGTGTAAATCTGTGGATTATTTCTTTGCAAGAACCGTGTTGTTCGAGCCTGTTGAATAGAAGGCAAGAACTTCTGTCGAGAACTTGCTTTCGAGATGAACCCGGTAATTTGAAATCTTCGCAACATAATTGAGCGTATGCTGGGGAGTTTTGTTCTGCTTTACCCTGGAAGTGCCTGCATTGTACATGGCCAGTGCCGTGATATCGTTTCCGGCGACATCCATGCAGTAACGAAGGTGACTCATTCCGTATTTGGCGCTTACTTTTGGATCAAAGAATTCATCCTCGGTCAACTTTGGGAAAGTAGCACTGTTAAGCTGGAAAAGCCCCCGGTCAATAGTACGGTTTGAATTTGAGTTGACCGCATCGCTCTTGAAGCGGCTTTCGACAAAAGCCAGTGAAAAGGCCAATGACAAAGGAATGTCATTTTTGTCTGCGTTTTCAAGGATTGCAAGGGCTACTTCACGGTTGCTGGTTACATGAGTGTAAAACCACTCAACTGCAGGGCGGGATTGTGGCTGGCGGTAAAGAGCCAGTCCTTCATCATCTTCTGGCGAATAATCGTCTGCGTATTCTGTCTTGAAGCCGGATTCTGCAAAATATTCCTCTGTAAAATCGATGCTGTTAAGCATGGCAAAATCAGGAATTCCCTTTTCCGGCTCTTCAGTCTTTTCGGCAACAGATGGCAACAGCGTAAACACAAGAAGGCAAATCGCCAGCAAAATCGAGCTGAATGCTACTGTTCCTCCGAAAATTTTGGCATTAAAAGAGTTCATGCCGTAATCATTGCAAAAAAACAAGCCTTAGTCAATGGAAAATTCAGAGAATTTTAGTGAATATTTCGCATTTAGTGCGTTTTTTTAACATTTTTCTGAATTCTTCAACTGACCAGCCATAAGCTAAGAGTATAGAGCCAGAGTGTCTCCAGAGGCTTCTTTACTGAAAAAACAATAGTGGCCATGCTTTGCCGACAGCTCTTCGATGTAAAAATCTCGCTGAGAAAGAATTTCAGACGGAATTGCAAAGCCAATTACGCTCACGCAGTCTTTGATTCGGCGGGCACAATGCTTCATGGCAGCGGTAAACTGCTCCGCTCCGCCATTTTTATCAAATACAGGCTCAATGAAGACAAATTCTTTTTTTTCTTCCATGGCTTTCAAGTCTTCACGGAGCCTGGCAAGAAAATCCTCGTTGTACTCTTCAGGAGCATTCTCGACATCGCTCCACTTAACTGGAAAAGCCTTGCCCTCAGTAGAAAAAGGCTCTCCGGCCACTGTATACAATTTTCCTTCTTTTACTTCAAATAATCGTTCAAGTTTCATGGTTAAAGTATAGCATTTCTTTTAAAAATAAAAAATCCCCGCTTTTGCGAGGACTTTCCGTAGCTTTTTGACACTGCATCAAAATTCTATTCTGTAAGAATCTTAATAACTTCAGCCTTGTCCTGAGTGTTCAAGATTTGTGCTCGTTTTTCTGCACTCTTGAAGAGCAAGCTTACTTCAGCAAGGAACTGAAGGTGCGGGCCGGTTTTGTTAATCGGTGAGAGTGTCATAATGAAAATGCGGCATGGCTCCTGATCCAAAGAATCGAAATCAACCGGATTGTCAGAAATACCAATACATGCAACCAAATCAGCGACGGTGTCTGTTTTGCCGTGCGGAATAGCAATTCCGTGCTTCATGCCGGTAGACATTTTGCGTTCGCGGTCAAGCACACATTCGCGAGCCGTAGCCTTATCTGCTACTTTTCCAGCCTTGATAAGAATGTCAAGCATCTCATCGATAATTTCTTCTTTTGATTTACCTTTGAGGTGCAATTCAACTGTGTCAGGTGTTAATACTGTTTTTAAGTCCATAAAATAAGTGTAAATTCCATTAGGCTAAAAGTCAAGTAAAAAATTATGAGAATGATATAATTTTTTTAGCGCACTCAACTTCCTACAGGCATAGTAAAAGCCTTATAAATCGTTCTGCCTAAAAAATGGCTACCGGTCGTGAAAACGGCTTATCGAAAACGCAGACTAGTCTGCTAGACGCCGTTTGTGCCTGTAACTATTTACGGTTGCCGCTTGCGCGGCAGCACAAACGG
>CAMVJE010000111.1 GCA_947167745.1 uncultured Treponema sp. | reverse complement strand
GCCTGATAGTTACGTGCACCTGTGGGCTGGTTCAGTGTGTAGACAATCTGCTCAAAATAGTCGGTGATGACCTTGTCGATAGAGCGCTTCTTCAGACTGAGATCGGCCTGGTCGTCTGGGCGCTTCCAATAGTCCAGGCCATACTCCTTGCCGATGAAGTAGTTCATGTACATCAGGAACTCGGGTGTGGCGCAGGCGCCGCTAAGCATCGAGCTGACCATGAACACCATGTTGACGAATCCGCCAGCAAACGACTTCAGGTTGGTGGGGGCTGTAGAGTTACCGCCGATGCTGGTCGTACCACCGATAAGCCAGGGGTACATCGTGATCGAGGCACAATAGTTCGCCAACGAAGTCTCATCATTTTTATAAATGAAGTGGTGAGTCAGCTTGTCAATATATTCGTCGGCCAGTTCTTTACCATACATCTTTTTAATACGGTCGGTAAGCAGACGGCGGTTCAAACGGATAAAGTTTGATTTGGGCAACTCACCAATCAGCGTCGCGATATTTTTGTGCTCTACATTGGCATTAGCGTCGTACTTTGAACCAGTAGCAGCATTCACCGACTCGGTGTATTCTGACAAAAACATCATCTTCTCGAGGGTGTCGCGGTCCTCGGTGTGTGTCTGACGGTAAAGGATAAACGACTTGGCCACATGGTAGAAGCCTTCGCGCATCAGCGCTTCCTCCACCTGATTCTGGATGTTTTCCACAGTGATGTCGTCGTGGATATCCAGATGGCTGATGATCTTCGAAATGGTTCCGAGATCGGCTGGTTCGTTCACACTGTCGAATGCCTTGACGATGGCATTCATGATCTTGTCTAAAGAGAACTGGGCCTGCGACCCATCGCGTTTCGTGATTGTAAAGTTTTTAATCTCCATCATATTGTTTGTTAATATTCTAATCAGTTTTCTCTAGTGGGAGTTTTCCGTTTTGGGAAACTTTTTTCGCTCGGTCCGAAAAAAAGTTGTCCGTTTTGGAAAATCCGAACTGAGCGCAAAGATACAAAATTTCCCTAAAACGCCAACATTTCAAATCTAAAAAAAAATTAAAATGCATCATTTCTTGTTTTGGGTGAGAATTGGGTCGCGCACATGCGATCCTTATATAATACATAAAAGCCGGAAATGTCTCGCAGATCACCTAAAAAGTAACAAATGTTAAATTAGTATAAATAATGGAGTAAATATTTTGTTTTTATATATAAAATGTGTAATTTTGACACCGGAAAATGGAAGAAATGGATAAAACTGGTCTTAAACAGTCAGAAAAGTCCAAAATCTATCAACCAAAGAATTAAAAATTTTTTCAACTTATTAATTTACACGTATATGAAAAGTATTATTAAAGGAATGACCTTGTTGTTGGCAGGCGCTTCTTTCGTTGCCTGTTCCAAGGACGTAGCTTTTGACGAGAATGCTCAGAAGGAAGCTCAGATTGAACAGCAGATCGCTCAGTATGAAGCAAACTTTGTAAAGCGTTTTGGCTCTATTGCACCAACTCAGGATTGGGGCTTTGGTGATGAAGCAAAAGGTATTATTCTAACTCGTGGTGAATCTTTTGAAGGTAGTGGAAGACCTGTTGACTGCGGTTTCGAAGTTCCTAATAGTATTACGGAACACCAGAATGGAAATTGGGCAAATGGTGCTGCAAGTCAATTTGCGAATAAAGGTTATACAGAGCTCGATGCTCTTTATGCTAACTATTGGGTTCAGCATGTTAATAAACCTGAGAAAGGAGGTAAAGCAGATTGGATTGAGGCTTGGGATTCTTCAGTTACACCAGGCAAATGGATTCGAATTGCAGGATTTGCGGATGGAAAGAACCAAAATCAGTTATATTTCCAGACCAGTTCAAAGACCCATGGTACTACTCTCATGAAGAATATGGGTGGTGCTCCTTGTAATGATAAAGATACGTATGGAGATGCTGCAGTAGGAAAGTATTTCCGTATGAAGGATAATAGTGGTTATCATTATGATTATAAGTTCTTAAACTATGTCAAAGATGGTAATACTTATCTCCTTGTAGGTTTCCCGAGCAGAAAGAATAATGGAGCGAGCGCTGGTTGGTGGGTTGTTTTGATTGAGGAAGCTACACAGAAACTTGATGTTGTAGAAGAAGGCCGTATCATGTGTGAGGACTTAGGCGATGCAGATGACTTTGATTTCAATGATGTTGTCTTTGATGCAAAACGTTTCAACAATGGTACTATTGAAGTAACACTCATTGCTGCAGGTGGTGAGCTTCCTATCACAGTTGCTGGTAAAGATGTTCATTCATTGATCGGAACAATGGTAAATACCGGTTCCAATGAAGGTACAACATATACGTTTACAACTACAGGAAGTAGTATCAAGAATATTCCTGTAGTGGTTTATCCTGAAGGAACTGGGGTTGATGCTGTAAAATATGAATTAAATGCCGAAATCGGCAAGGCTCCTCAGAAGATCTGCACACCACGCGGTAGTCATTATTCCGAAGAGAAAGTCAGAATAGATAGAGCTTATTCTGATTTCACAACTTGGGTTCAGAATGATAATCCCGCAGTATATCTGTGGACTGAAAATACAAATCTGACAGACCTTGACCTGTCAACAAAATAAGATACAATAGATGTGGGAGTTGCAATGACTCCCACATTTGGCTTTGAAATTGGTTAAAAGAAAAGCCCTCCCGCTGAAAAGCGAGAGGGCTTTTTCATATAACAAAGACTCTTTCATTATAACTGAAAATCCTTTATGATAGATTCAGAAATTAACTGGAGAAGTCTTAGAAAGTTAGTTTTTCTTCCCTTTCCGACAAAAACGTCTTAACTATTTTGGTTTTTTGTCTTAACACCCGTTAAGGAAATACTTTACCACGAACAGATTTCTTGTTAAGTGAAAATATTTTTTTAGTTAAGTGTTTTTTGATTTCTAGTTAAGAGAATTTAATTTTCTAATTAAGTGAATTTTTCCGCCTTGTTAAAAGTTTTCTTCCTGTCGGTTCACTCTTTTTTCCTGCGAAGTTAAGTGTTTTTTTCGACGGTGTTAAGTATTTTTTTACGCATAGCAAATAATTACCGAAAAAATTGCGTATATTTGCAACCGTAATAGTTCGAAGAAAGGAGAAA
>CAMVJE010000110.1 GCA_947167745.1 uncultured Treponema sp. | reverse complement strand
ATGCAAAGGAGAAATTAAAGAAAATGGGAACCTCTAAAAATTGCAATTTTTAGAGATACCCAAATGTCATTCGCATGTACAAAAAGACAATAAAGACAGGAGGTTGATTTATGACTAATCAGAAATTTCGGGTGACTCCCGTAATCGAAATATCAGACATCTCTGTACAATTTGATGGATTCAAGGCTCTTAGCAATGTAAGCACAAGCATCCTGCCTCATAGCGTTCACTTTTTCATTGGACCAAACGGTGCGGGCAAAACCACGCTGCTCGATATAATTTGCGGAAAAACACATCCTTCAAACGGAAAAATACTTTATCACGGCGGAATCGACTTTGGTATACGGAAATCCATCAACATCGATTTGACAAAACTGTCAGAATCAGAAATCGTTGAGGAAGGAATCGGACGCAAATTTCAGGCTCCGTCTGTTTTTACAAGCCTGACTGTTTGGGAAAATATGGAAATCTCTCTAAAAGGAAGTAAGAATTTACTCTCCTCCCTCTTTTTTAAAATTTCAAAAGAACAAAAAGGAAGAATCGAATCAATCTTAGCTTTCATCAGCCTGACAGATAAAAAATTCGAGAAGGCTTCGTCTCTGTCCCATGGACAAAAGCAATGGCTGGAAATCGGAATGCTTCTTGTGCAGGAGCCGACAGTGCTTCTTCTTGATGAGCCGGTCGCAGGAATGGGCAAAGAAGAGACGGCAAAAACCGGGCAGCTTATCAGAAAAATCGCTGAAAAATACGCTGTCGTGGTAGTTGAGCATGATATGGAGTTCGTGCGTGCAGTCGCCGACCGAGTGACCGTAATGCACGAGGGAAAAATTCTTGTAGAAGGAAGCGCCAATGAAGTGCTTGCCGATGAGAAGGTTCGTGCGGTTTATCTGGGGCGAGGAAAATTCCATAAAAGCGGACAAAAGGCAGAATCAGAAATTTCGGAGGAAAGAAAAAATGCTTGAAATTAAGAATCTCTCTTCATGGTATGGGGAAAGCAATATAATTCCAAATTTGACTCTTTCAGTTCCAGACGGAAAAATTGTCTGTCTGATTGGGCGGAACGGTGTGGGAAAAAGCACCACTCTAAAAAGTATAATGGGTATGGTAAAAACGACAGGTGGAAATATCCTTTTTGACGGTGAAGAAATCCGTCATAAAAAGACTTACGAGCGTGCAAGTCTTGGAATCGGCTATGTTCCACAAGGCAGGGAAATATTTCCGCAGCTTACGGTTGAGGAAAATCTGGAACTGGGACTTGAGGTAAAAGGCGGGAAAGGCAGAATCGGAGAGGAAATTTTTGAATTATTTCCGATTATAAAGACTTTTTTGAAGCGCAAGGGCGGAAATTTAAGCGGTGGTCAGCAACAGCAGCTTGCAATAGCCAGAGCGCTCGTGAGCCATCCAAAACTTTTGATTCTGGACGAGCCGACCGAAGGAATTCAGCCGTCAATTATCGAAGACATTGCAACGGCAATTCAAAAAGTAAACAGAGAGCTGGGAATCACGATTCTGATTGTCGAGCAGTACCTGGATTTCGTTCTTGAAGTGAGTGACAGCTATTATGTCATGGATAAAGGCGAAATCACTCTGGAGGGGCTGACAAAAGACGCAGATTCTGCCCTGATTCAGTCAAAAATGGCGATTGGGTGAGGAAATTCAACTACATTCTTGGCTGATTTTGACATTAGACTTTCTCTTTGTTGGATTCTTGCTGATCCAACAAAAAATTTTTCATCAGGCATATCGAATATAGAGGGATATTTGTGAGCCAGTTATCAATTCTAAAATCAGAGAGCGAAGTGCGGATAGAATACCGATTGTTATATTTCTGGTGAAAGGCTTTTAGGCTTTTTGCCTGAAGATTTTCGGCGGATTTTACTTCGATTGGAATTATCTGATCTTGGAACTGAATTATAAAGTCTATTTCCCCTGAAGAATTTGGAGATGAGTAGTAAAAGGGCTTAAAATCAGAACAGGAAAGAATCTGCTGTAATACATATTGTTCTGTTATTGCCCCCTTGAACTCTACAAAAAAAGCATTGTTGTCAAGAATAGTTTTTATGTCAGTATTTCCAAGGGCACACAAAAGTCCTATATCATTCATATAGATTTTAAATGAATCCAGCTCTTCATAAGATTTTAAGGGGTAGCCAGGTTTTGAAATACTATGTACAAGATGAATAAGCCCACAATCAGAAAGCCATTGTATTGCAAGTTCAAAATCTTTTGCACGGGCACCTTTCTTTACTTGACCATACATAAACTTTTTGTTTTCTTTTGAAAGCTGAGCAGGTAATGAAGACCAGACTTGATTCAGCCTTGTACTAAACGTACTCGAAGCATGTTTTGAGAAATCTTGTGCATATACTTCCAGAAGATTATTTTGAACATCGCGAACTTTTGACCAGTCCTGTTCATCTATAAAAGTTTGTACAGCCTGAGGCATACCGCCAACATAAAAATACTCTTTCATTCTGGTAATAAATTTTGATTTTAATGATGTAATTAAAGGCCAGTCACCAGAACCCAGCACAGAAACCATTTGTTCGCTTTCACAAGCCATAAGAAATTCTGTAAAAGAAAATGGATAAAGAGTCATTAAATCAACTTTTCCAACAGGAAAGCTTGTGCCGTTGTGCAAAGCTACACCCATTTGGCTTCCAGCTGCAATTATTGCATATTCTGGTGCATTTTCACAAAAATATTTTAAGCTGGAAAGTGCTCTTGGAACCTCCTGCACTTCATCAAAAATGATAAGAGTTTCATCAGGTTTTACAGAGACTCCTGTTTCAGCACTAATGGCAAGAATAAGTCGATTAATATCAAAATCTATTTCAAAAGCTGCTTTCATGGCGGTATTATTGTCAAAATTTATATATGCCACGTTTTTAAAATATCGCCTGCCAAGTTCTTTCATCACCCATGTCTTACCAACCTGTCTTGCACCTCGTAGAATAAGCGGTTTTCTGTTGGGAGAATTTTTCCATTGTTCAAGTTTCTTGATTATCAGTCGTTCCATGCTTTATAGAATACATTTTTAATGCGGACTTTTCAAGAAAAAATACATTTTTAATGCGGACTTTTGTGAAAAAATGACACTTTTCTTGGGGAGTTTTAGACTAATTTTGCCATTTTTACTGCAAATGCATTATAAT
>CAMVJE010000109.1 GCA_947167745.1 uncultured Treponema sp. | reverse complement strand
AGCTTTTTACTTTCCAGTATGCCCAGGCACGCCCGCACGGGAAACAGGCCAGAAACGATATGATGTCGTTCCAAGCATACGGCTTCGGCTTACATATTGCGGTGCCATGTCGCTTGTATAGGTCACACTGTAGCTGTCAAAATTTGTGAGCTTTGCGTTCCACCTGTCGTAGGAATGGCGCATATCGAGGGAATTGAAACGGTTGTCGCCCATCATAAAATAGCAGTTTTCTGGAATGTAGCGGGGATTTCCATTCTCGTCGTTGGCCGGGAAGACCGGCATATTGCGCAGGTCCAGCAGCATGACATAGGAATAAAGTTTCTGAGCCTCGGCAATATAGGCAGAGCGCATATCGTCATTTTGCCAGACATCGTTCTGCAAGCCCTGGGCATAAAGCTCGGCGTTCCGCAAAATCATTTTTCCTGCGACAAGCTTAATCATTATGTTGAGGCGGTAATTTGCCTCGGCATAAAGGTCGCCGGCAAAATCAGGATTGCCCTTGCACCAGTCGCTCATAAAGTCAGAAAACCAGACAGAGCCATTCTCCGAAGAAAGAAGGGATGCCGTAAGATAGCTTGAATTTATGAAAAGGGAGTAGACATCCAGCTGCTCGTCAGAAAAAGAAATTCTGCCTTTTTTGCTATTAGGAAGTTTTTTGAAAACTGACTCAAAGGAAGCGGCGATTTTTTTGCATTCAGAAGCGGCCTCTGAAAGATTTAAGCTACGCCTCTCTTCTTCGACAGAAAGCATTTCGGCATAATCTGAGTCCCGGAGAGGAAAATCACGGATGCCGCTTTTGAGGCTCGGCTTGACATCGTTTAAATTCCATGTTGCCCAGCTTGAATCAGAGTCTACTGCCTTAAATTCAGGAGAATCTTTTGTGCGGGAATAGAGGATTCCGTCCTGCATCATAAGCTGCTCGCCCTCAAGGCCGCAGACTCGTTTTACGAGGGGATCTGCCTTCTGGTTTCCGTTTTCGTCCACATTCAGGTTGACTTTAGTGAGGGTACACATGTAAACAAGCTGGGAAAGGAAGGTGCGAACCTCGGATTTTCGGTCGTTTGAGTAATGGGGATTTCGGAAGACAACTATGTCGCCACGCTTGTATTTTTTGAGGTAAGGAAGCCCCACTTCAGAAAGAGGGAATTTGGGGCCGCTCAGGGTTTTGAAAACTACGACACGGTCTTTTACTAAAAATTCCGGAACCATTGACTCAGAAGGAATTTCGTAAAGCTGAACTATGAAAATATTGAGCAGAAGAACCATGAAGACGGCCTGAACAAGGGCATCAATCCAACTTAAAAGCTCACGGACACTTGATTTTACCAGTGACTTGCTGGCAGGATTCTTTTTTTCTGCCTTCTGTTTTTCGACAAATGAAGCCCACTCCCCGCTCACCTTTGATATGTACTTGGGATTAAGGTAATGAAGGAGAACGAGAGTGAGGGCAGAGGCAAGAAGCCAGAGGATGACAGAGATGACATCAAGGGCAAAAGGAGTGCCGTATTCACCAGCCCGGCGGAAAACAAAGGCAACCAGAAGAACATAAGGAAGGTACTGCAAGAGTTCCCTGACGACCGAAATGAAGACAAGCTTATTCTCAGAAAAGAGTTTTTTTATAGAAGAAAAAAGAAAAAATGCCGTAAAAGCAAGGGAAAGCGGAAAGGCGATTAAAGAAATATCTGCGTGGAAAGAAATAAGCGTAAGTGAAAATAAAGCGGAGAAAGAGCCGCACAAAAGAGCGAGCTTGGAAAGTCTTTTTGTATTCATAAATTCATTATATCAGATAGAGAAATTATTGTCTTTACTCTCGGCTATATTGCTTTTTTTCGCACTTTACAAAATTTTCCGCCTATAATAATATTTTTAATATAAAACATCTCAAAAAGGAGAACATCATGAAGTTTACCCCCCCCCCGTATAGTATACATTAAGTCAATTCTATCAGCATTTTTCGCACTTCTTGCATTCACGATAATTTCCTGCCAGAACGAAACTAGCAGCAAAGACGACGATTCAGTTCTTTCTTCAATCACAATCAGCACACTTCCGACAAAAACGACATACGAGCAAAACGAAACATTCACACCGAGCGGGTTAAAAATCACCGCAAGCTATTCGGATAAGAGCACGAAAACCATCGCCTACCCAGCCACGAGGCTTTCAGTCACACAGCCAAGCACCGAAAGCACAGGCACGAAAACCGTCACCGTAAGCTACACTGAGAACGCCGTCACAAAAAGCACGACCTTTACGATTACAGTTACGCCGCCAGCCAGTGAAAAGATTACTACAACAGAAGAAATTGGTGGCGTGGTATATTATGTAAAATCTGATGCTCCTACAACTGCAAGTGTTGCTAAAAAATCTTCAACAATAAAGGATGGTGCAAATAATTTATCAGTTTCTGTTGCAAAAGAAGATGATGCATTGAAACTTGGTTCAGTTAATGCCTCTGCTGATGATTTTAAGGATGAACTTTCTGTTGAAGTATTTTCAACAACAACAACAAAACATTATTATTCAGACGAATATGGTAAGGAAGAAGTTTCTTCACTTAAATCAACAACAACTACTTACAGTGCAAAGGTTTCTGAAAATGTTTCTTCAAATTTCGATGAAGTAACACTTAATCTTGGCAATGGTACATTCGATTTGGATAAATTCTATGAACTTTATACAGATTTGAAAACAAACGGTGTATTATTGTCCGAAGAACAAAAATCTGCTATTGCTGATGCAAAACCAGAGGAAATTTCTGATGCAAATAAGGAAAAAGCTTCTGAACTTATCTCTGCAATTAAGGAAGAAAAAAATATTACCGATGATGTTGATGTTGAATATCTAACACCAGAATATAAGGATAATTCATCTGTATCCAACTTGGGTGTAAATTATTCAAATGCAACAATTAATGTTAACCCATCTATGTTTGAAACTGTTGGTGAAGATTTTAATCATTATACAACTAGCAAATTAGATAAATTTATAAGTGAAACTAATATAAAGTCTTTGGAAAACCAAACAAAAACAGAAGAGTTAATTCCTGGAATTGATATTCAATACCATCTATTGTACAATATCAATTTACCTCAAAAAGCATTGAAATTTAATTCTAACGTTAAAAATGTTGTATTTGATTTGAATAACGAAGAAATTGATATGACTTTCTTGTACAAGGGTGGTATTGTTTCTGATAACTTATCATTGAAAAATACTGCTAATGCAACATTGACTGGTA
>CAMVJE010000108.1 GCA_947167745.1 uncultured Treponema sp. | reverse complement strand
TTTTCTTCGGAATTGTTGTCCTGCCTCAGTTGTGGCTGATTATTTATTTTTAAGCAAATCCCGGATTTCTTCCAGCAAAATTGCTTCGTCTGATTTGACGATTGCCGGAGTCTCTTCAGGCTTTGGCTCTTCCTTCTTTTTGAATTTCTCAAAAATCTGGATTACAAGGAAGATACAGAAAGCGACGATAAGGAAATCAACGACCGTCTGAATGAATGAGCCGTACTTGATTTCTGACTCGCCGATTTTTACGCTCAGTTCCGCAAAGTTGAGCTTACCAAGGGCAAGACCAATAAGAGGCATAACGATGTCATTCACCAGGCTTGTGACGATTTTGCCGAAGGCACCGCCTATGATAACGCCGACTGCCATGTCAACCACATTGCCCCGGGAAATGAATTTTTTGAATGCGCCAAGTTCTTTTGTGGCGACCGAAAGTCCTTCTTTAATAACAGCCATTTTGTACTCCTTAAAAAACACCGCGTTAGCGGCCTTGCATGGAAGCAAGATATCTGTCACTTTTTGCCAACGGCAAAAAGTGGGCCGTGATAAAATTACACGGATGTAATTTTATCATGTCTCCTTTATTAAGATATAAAAAAACCGCTTCGGAAATGAAGCGGCGTTTCGATTCAAAATTATTTCTTTGATTTAGAATCAGTTGCAGCCAATGCTGTGAGAAGAGCGTAGTTAGCAGCAAGTCGTTTTGACTGTTTTTTGCTGTTAGCACGAGTTGTTTTGTTGCTTGTGAGCGGTCGGAATCTTCTTGCAAGTCTCATGGTATTCTCCTTAAAAAAAGTGTAGAGTAATTATAGCAGAAAAAAGATTGTCTTTTCAAGAGCAGCAACCCTTTTTCTGCCGAATTTCTAGTTTTCCCAATTTTTTTAGTTTGAAGAAAGAGCAGCCTTACCGGAATTGATTGAATTTACCAGTGCTGCAAGGTTGTCCGTGGTATAGAAGTTTTCCGGCTTGTTGATGTAATAGTGAGGCGAAACACCCTGGTCCATGTCGTAGTTTGAGCCGTTTTTGCTTGTGCTCATAACATACTTGCTTGAAATCTGGAAAGAGCTTCCGTCGGCACAAGAGGTATGGTGAACGGAACTTGCGCCACCTCCTGAAGTAACTCCGAGAATCGTAACCCTGTCAGATTCCTTTAATACAGCCGGCGTAAGGTTTCCGCAAGAGAAACTCATTGGAGAAATAAGGCAGAAAAGATTCTTGCCTTTTACGCTGTCTTTCTCTCCTCCGCAGCTTCCGTCCAAATCAGCATCGATTGAATATGTCGCAGAGAATTTTGCCCCGGTAATAGGGTTTGTGAAGTCCATAGTACATTCACCGAGCATCCATGCAATGACATAGGCAGCAGCCGTGAACCGTCCTCCTCCGTTTCGGGAAAGATCAAGCACGATGTTTTCGACTGTTGGTGTAGAAGTATCACTATCACGCTGCTTAATAAGTTCATGTGCTGCAGCAATGACAGAAATTGTGTCGTATTGTGATTTTTCCTCGCTGGTTCTGTCTACATAGTTATTCAAAAGTTCATTATTGTTTGCCAGCAGAGCGTCCCGTGCAGCCTCCAGGGAGAGTTCTCCTTCTGGAGCATCTTTTTTAAGTGTATATTTATAATTACAACAAGTAAAAGCATCGAACCTGACTATTACAGTTTTTCCGTCACTAGAGACGGTATAAGCAGGAATATATACGCTTTCACCAGACTCCTCATTGTAACTTGCAGAGTCACTGATTGCTTTGGCACGGGCAGCACCATATCTGTCTCTTGTATCATAGTATTTTTTTTCAAGGTTTGAAGTCTTATTTCCGGTTATTGTATCTTTTCCAGCCCAGCATGAATTACTTATGAAACCGGAATGACCGTCTCCAAAGTAGAAATTAACCACATCGATTAGGGCTTTGGTAAAAGTTACCGCATCTGTTGATTTGAGGTCGTTTTTCATTCCCTGGGCGATAAAATATGTATCAAAATCCGGGAATGACTCGATGCCATGGATTGCCTTAAGGCCGTAGTTAAAGTCAAGATTCAGGCAAAGCTCGTTATAGGTGAAGTCCGCAAGAGTCTGACTTCTTTTTCCTGGAGTTGAACACTGTTCATAATAGTCCTTAAGCAGTATACTCTGACTAAGTTCTGAGCTGCTATAGAGATAATTACCATTATAAAGATTCTGATAGGCACATCCCAGAATATCATCACAAAACTGATTTGGGAGAGAGAGCTTGTATGTATCACCATCCTTGTAGAGACCAACATGAATATTCTGGCTGGCCCAGCTCAACTCAATTTCCTGCCCGGCAATATTTGAGGCAGAAGTGCGTTCTAGATAAGGAAAAGTACCGGTCATATCACTGTACACATCAGAACTCTGGAAAAATGCGTCGTAATTGCTAAAGGAAAGTGAACGGTGAGCAAGGTCAAAAGTGGCCGTAGCATTCCTTGTTGTATTGGTAATCACGACTTTTGTCGTGTCTTTATTCACTTCTGTCATCGTGAAATCACATTCATATACTGTTTTTAGCGCTTCAAGGAAGTCTGCATCGATGAAAGTATAAATGATGTCATCCTTAAAATAATAGGTTTTCATTTCGTCACTGTTTACGACTGTTTCACCAGACACCTCACGGAAATAAAGGTCTTTTTTAGTAAGGTCGAGCGTCTCAATATCGTAACTAGCGTAACTGCTGCCGTTGAGTAAATCCCAACTGCTTCCGTTCCAGACATAAGAGCAACCGTCTGTTTTGTTGTAGTAGGCCCACATGTACTCAGGATTTGAAGGGGCAGATTCCAGTTCCCCCTTCCAGACAAAGCCTACACCATTTGCGCCGTCTTTACCATTAAGGCCGTCCGCTCCGTCAGCACATCCAGCAAAAGAGAATGCGAAAAGAGCGAGGAAAGCCAGAAGTGATACCATAATTACAGATTTCTTCATGTATATCTCCTTAAAAATACCTTTATCAAATCTTAATATATTTTTAAATCTTTGAAAAGGGTATAAAAAAGCCCCAGATTACTCCGGAGCCTTTGGAAGATAAAAGGTCGCAGGAAAAAAGAAACCTTTTGCGAAAGGTGGCTTTTGTCCTGCTTTATTTTAAAGTTATCGCTACTTCAAGTTGACCATTGACTTGTCGTAGTCACTTGGAGGAACAAATCCCATGAGGGTCATAAGAGTTGCAGGCCAAGAAGAGATTCCCAAACCGTCGTTGAGTTTGGTGTTGTCGTACTCGCCCTTGTACTCAGGGTCGTAGATGATGCCTGGGACCGGGTT
>CAMVJE010000107.1 GCA_947167745.1 uncultured Treponema sp. | reverse complement strand
TGGCCTGCATGTATGAGTCTTTTGTGCGTTTAAGGCCTATAAAATTGATTTTTGTGATGACCAGATTCTTGTCCAGTTCAGGAGAGGCTTCCTGTCCCGCTGATTCTGTAACTTCTGTTTTTGAAGATTCCGGCTCTTTTGCCGACTCTGTTTCCTGTGCCCAAATTGAAAATACTAAGGAAAATACGATAATAAAGCTTGTGATTTTTCTCATAATCTCTGAATTGTATTGGAATTAGCTGATTTTCACAATAACAGAAAAATGCTAGAATCATAGAATGAAAAAGATTCTTCTATATTTAATTCCATTTTTTCTGCTGATTTCTTGTGCCTCTTCACGCTTTGAATCAGAATTTTCTCCTGTTTATGTAACAAACACCTCAAAATATGCTATTTTGCCCACCACTTCAATGAGTGGCACGGTGGATTCCCTTCAAAAGATGACGGCAAATTTCGGGAAGGATAATTCATTCGATTTTGATGTCTATGTAATATCAGATTCAAGCCAGCTTTCAATGACGATTCTAAACGAATTCGGCACGACTATGGCAAGTCTTTTTTATGACGGCCTTTCCCTTGATTTTGACTCAGTTATTTTCCCAAAAGAACTCAAGGCTGAGTACATCGTTGCTGATTTTCAGTTCTGTCTTTACAATGTCGATGACTTAAAGCCCGCCCTCGAAAAAATCGGCGTAAATCTTGAAATTACTTCTGAGCCGGCCGGTGATGAAATTGCAGAAGTCCGCACTTTGAGCAAAAAAGGAAAGGTCATTTCAAAGATTACGAAAACAGCCCTCTCAATCAAATACGAAAATTTTCTCCGCGGCTACAGCTACATTCTCAGCGAGGTCGGACAATGAGCGGGCAAAACATTTATCTCTCAAAGCCAGGTTTTATTTGTGCTGCCGGAGATTCAAGTGACACGGACACATTCATCAAAAATCTTTCTTCAGGCAATCGGGATGGAATCAAAAAAGTTGACTGTGGTCTTGTTGGTGAAGAAGGCGTAAAGTCTTTTTATGTCGGAAAGATTGATGACTCAAAACTGAAAGCAACCGGTGACAAATTCGACATGCGTGTCCTGCAGATTCTCGATTTTGCCCTCAACTCAATCGAAGAAAGCGTAAAAAATGCAATCTCAAAATACGGGAAAGACCGGGTGGGCGTTTGCATCGGCTCCTGCGATAACGGAAGCTGCCTTTCTTTTAAGGCTCACAAATCTTTCTTTGAAACCGGCTCATTTCCTGCTGACTATGACTTAAAGGCACAGGGAGCCGACTATCCCGCCACATTCACGAAAAACAAATTCGGTACGGGCGGAATCTGCCTTGCCTTTTCCACGGCCTGCTCTTCAAGCGCAAGCGCAATCGTAAAAGCAAAGGAAGTGATTCAGGCTGGAATCTGCGATGCCGTAATTGCCGGCGGAGTTGATGTTGCCAGCGACACTGTTTTGCTGGGCTTTGACAGCCTTGAAGCAATCGACCACGAAAAAACAAATCCTTTCTCAAAAAACAGGAAGGGAATCAACATCGGTGAAGGTGCAGGCATTTTCCTCCTTTCAAAAGACGATTTGGACGGAACAGGAATTCTGCTTGCAGGATGCGGTGAAAGCTCGGACGCAAACCATTTGACAGCCCCTCTCGCCGACGGAAGCGGAGCCGAACAGGCAATGAAAGCTGCCCTGAACGACGCAAAACTCACCCCCGCCGATATCGATTACATAAACCTCCATGGAACCGGCACACACCTGAACGACAGCATGGAAGCACGGGGAATAGAGCGCGTTTTCGGACCTTCGGGCGACAAGGGCCACAGCCTTCCATGCAGCTCGACAAAACCCATGACGGGTCACACTCTGGGAGCCGCCGCCAGTCTGGAACTTGCGGCCTGTTTCTACGCCATTCAGTCCCAGAAATTGCCGGCTCATGTCTGGGACGGAGTTCAGGACGAAGAAATGCCAAAACTCAATCTAGTTTCGCCTTCTTCAGCCCGGCAGACCGAATCTGCTAAAGGCTGTAGCAGGCAAATCCGTACCTGTATGAGCAATTCATACGCATTCGGCGGCTGCAACGCAAGCTTAATCATAAGGAAAATAAAATGACCATAGAACACGAAGAACTTTCAACTCTCGTTCCGCACCGGGGCAAGATGTTCATAATCGACAGAATAACAGACGCAAAAGCTGATGAATGGATTATCGAAAGCGAGACAAAAATCACCGAAGATTTTATGTTTTACGACAAAAACGCTGGCGGAGTCCCGAATTACGCCTGTTTTGAGATTATCGCACAGACTGTCGCCGCTCTCACAGGTCTTTATGCCCGTGAAAACAATCTTCCGCCGAACATAGGCTTCATTCTGAGCGTCACGAACCTGCATTTTGACTTTGACCTGATAAAACCGGGCGCGACAGTAAAAGTCAAAGCATTCAGGGATGCAGTCGTTGAGAACATGTATTCATTCCGGGCAGAAGTCTATCTGAAGGAAAAGCTGGCTGGCGGCGGAAAACTCACCGTAATGGAAGCAAAAGAGGCATGATGCAAAAACTTCTTTCACGAGAGCAAATCATTGAGGTCTTCACACGCTTTAAGGCGCAGAATCCAAATCCAAAATCAGAGCTGGAATACAGCACGCCTTTCACGCTTCTGGTAGCAGTCGTGCTTTCTGCCCAGGCCACGGACAAGAGCGTAAATATTGCTACCCGCGAGCTTTACAAGGTGGCAGACACAGCTCAAAAAATTCTTGCTTTGGGCGAAGAAGGTCTTATACCCTACATAAAGTCAATCGGCCTTTACAAATCCAAGGCAAAACACATAATTGCCCTTTGCGAAAAACTGATTTCTGATTTCGATGGCCAGGTTCCCCATGACAGGGAAAAGCTTATGTCTCTCAGCGGAGTCGGGCGAAAGACAGCGAATGTCGTCCTCAATGTCGTCTGGGGTGAGCATACAATGCCGGTGGACACTCATCTTCTGAGGATTTGCCCAAAAATTGGTCTGGCAGAAGGCAGCACTCCCGAAGCTGTAGAAAAATCTTTGCTGGAACGCATTCCCGACGAGTTCATGGAGCACGCCCACCACTGGCTGATTTTGCACGGCCGCTATGTCTGCACGGCACGAAATCCCAAATGTGAAAATTGTCTTATAAATGATATTTGCCAGCATAATGATTTGTGATACATTAAATAAAAGAATACGAGGCCGCTAATGCGGGCTTTATAAAGGAGTTTTTTATGAATGAAATGGCTGGTGGCGCAATGAATGTTGCCAACGAAACTGTTAATC
>CAMVJE010000106.1 GCA_947167745.1 uncultured Treponema sp. | reverse complement strand
AGAGGTCAGTAAATGAAGATAGGTGTTCTTGCGGTTCAGGGAGCTTTTATTGAGCATGAAAGAATGCTTGCCAGACTTGGCGTTGAATGTGTTGAGCTGCGGAAAAAATCAGACATCACGGAAAATTCTTTTGACGGTCTGGTGCTGCCAGGCGGAGAAAGTACAGTCCAGGGAAAACTTCTTCGTGAGCTTGATATGTTTGATTCGATAAAAACTCTGATTGAAAAGGGAACTCCGGTTCTTGCGACTTGTGCCGGAATGATTCTGCTTGCCAGTCATATAGCCGATGATTCAACTGTCCATTTGGGAACTCTTCCTGTGACAGTCAAAAGAAATGCTTACGGCCGGCAGCTTGGAAGTTTCGTAAGTGAGAACGATTTTAAAGGTCTCGGTAAGTTTGAAATGACTTTTATCCGCGCTCCTTATGTCGAAAAAACTGAAAGTGATGAAGTTGAAGTTCTGGCTGAGGTTGGGCAAAAGATTGTTGCAGTCCGATACAAGAATCAGATTGCACTTGCTTTCCACCCGGAAGTTGGCGAGGATTCCCGGATTCACGAGATGTTTCTAAAAATGATAAAATAAATTACCGTTCGTTAGTTTGTTTTTGATTTGGCTGTGCTTCGATATTCCAGCGGAGTGCAGCCAAATTTTTTTCTGAATGCACGGATGAAATATGAAATATTTTCAAACCCATTTTTGATTGCTATTTCTGTCACTGAGAATGAGCCTGATGTAAGAAGTTCCGTCGAGGCTTCCAATCGGTAGTCATTCAGATACTGGATATAGCTCATTCCCGTCTGGGCACGGAAAATGCTCATGAAACGGCTTGGCGAAACGGAGCAAACAGATGCGGCATCTTCAATCGTAATCCGTTCAGAAAAATGCTCAGCCGTATACGAAAGGATTTTTTTGAGGCGGTCTGTGTTAATTCTTTCGCGCTCATTATGATTTATATTTCTATCTTCGTTCAGATTTTGATTTATGATTATATGGAGAATTTCAAAAAGTCGGGCTTTTATCATCAATTCATAGCCGGAATATTTTTCTGCGCGGTGAGCAACTAAATCTTTTACAAGCGGAAGAATCTGAGAATTCAAGAAAGTGTCTTTTTTTAAGTGATATTCTTTAAGAATTACATTTTCTGAAATCCGTGAGAAAAATTGACGGCTGCAATGAGAATCAGGATTTTCTTCGAGCAGGGAAAATGAAAACAGGATGTTGAAATATTCCACATTATCATTCTGGTGTTGTTCCATTGAATGAATTGCTCCGCTTGGAATCAGAATTATGTCATCTTTTTGGCAAAGATATTTTCGTCCGTTCACGGTAAAAATTCCTTGTCCATAAGTCACGAGAATAAGTTCAAATTCATCATGCCAGTGAAGGGGAAAGCATAAAAGCCATTCTGGAATGCGTGCGTGATAGACGATATAAGGGAAAGTCTTTTTTCCGTGAGATGTTTTTTCGTGGAGCGATTCTCGTGATTCTCTTAGATTTTTCATCGGGTTTCTCGGAATATAATAGTTTTGTGTTATAAAATCGCTATTATTTTGCAAGATTTTACATAAATCTGATTGTATTATGCCAATATATGGACAAAGAATTCAAGAAGAAATTAACTGATATTGCTCTGCCGATTACGGTTCAGACTCTTATGCACTCATCGCTCTCGTTGATTGATCAGATTATGATTGGTTCGCTCGGAAGTGCGTGTATTGCAGGAATCGGGCTGGCTGGAAAATTCACTTCGCTTTTTTCGGTTACGGTATCGGCAATTGTTGCGGCTGCGGGAATATTGATTTCGCAGTATGTTGGCGCGAAAAATGAAAGGGGCGTGAGAGACAGTTTTTATCTGCCTCTATATTTTTCTCTGATTTTCGTCGTGGGATTTACGTTCGCTTCGCTTTTTGCACCCATCCAGATTATGGCCTTTTATGCGGATGATGTGGAGACGATTTCAAAGGCTGCCGTTTATCTCAGGTGGCGGGCTGTCGGGTATTTCCCGGAAATACTTACAATGTTTGTTTCGACTTTGCTCAGAAACATGAACCGTGCAAAACTTCCAGCGGTGGCAGGCGTTGTTGCAATCATAACGAATACATTGCTTAACTGGCTTTTGATTTTTGGATTTGGCCCGATTCCGAGGATGGAAGAAGCGGGGGCTGCGATTGCGACTGTTATTTCGCATATCGTTGAAATGTTGATTGTTGTCGTCTTGTTTGCTCGAGAAAAGAAAAAGCAGAATTTGTTTTTACATCCGACCGTTAGTTTTTCAAAAGAATTTGTTAAAAATGCGGCTGTGATTCTGGCTCCTATTCTTGTGGGAGAATTCTTGTGGTCTCTCGGTGAAAATATGTATGCAGTGATTTACGGTCATTTGGGAACAGAACCTTGTGCCGCAATGACATTAATGTACCCGATTCAGGGAATTGCAATCGGTGCGCTGTGCGGAGTTTCGGCGGCTTCTGGAATCATCGTAGGAAACTCTCTTGGTGCGAATGATGACAAAAAAGCCTGGTCTCAGGCAATAGATTTTGTTCGGCTTACGGTTACGGCTGGAATCATAATTGGAGTAATTGTATGCGCTCTTTCATCATTTTATGTGAAGCTCTTCAATGTTGCTCCAGAGACGAGGGCTGTTACGATAAAAATTCTTGCGGCGTTTGCCTTTGTTTTTACAGCAAAAGTTTTCAACATGGTCATCGGTGGCGGAGTTTTGCAATCAGGCGGGCAGACAAAATTCATGACGGCTGTAAACATAATCGGAACTTGGGGAGCGGGGGTTCCTCTTGGATTTGTTTCGGCATATTTTTTCAAGCTTCCAATCTGGTGGGTGTACTTTTTCCTTTCACTTGAAGAATTTGTTCGCGTGGGAATCAGCATCTGGCTTCTAAAAAGCAAACGATGGATGAAAAATGTAGCGGTGTGATAAAATAAGATATGGAAAAAATCGAAAGTCTTTGTGTGAATCAGATTGAATATAAAATAATAAAGTTGCTTGGGCATGGAAAGGGCGGATATTCGTATCTTGCGGAAAAGGCCGGTTCTTGTGGTGGAGAAAAGGTCGTCGTAAAGCAGATTCATCATGAGCCTTGCAGCTATTACACATTCGGGAACAAAATCGAAGCGGAGCAGAACGACTACAAACGCCTGTGCGATGCCGGAATCAGGATTCCCAAAATGCTGGATATTGATATTCAGAATGAAAGAATCGTAAAAGAATTCATTGACGGAGAAACGATTTTTGAGCTTGTAAAGAATGGCGAAATGAAGGACGATTATTTGGTTCAGGTTCGG
>CAMVJE010000105.1 GCA_947167745.1 uncultured Treponema sp. | reverse complement strand
AATCCTTATGAAATCAGAATACAGGAGGTCGCTATGTGCAGAACTTCTATTTATGAGGCGCGTAATAATTTTTCAGCACTGGTAAAATGTGCGGAAGAGGGCGAGGTTGTTGAGCTTACCCGATATGATAAGCCGGTGGCGGTGATTATGAGCTATTCCGAATATGAAGACAGAAAAGCAAATAAAGTTGATTGGCTTACCGAGTGGCGTAAAAATCATGAAGGTGAACTTGATGATACAGGATTTGATTTTACACCATCAAGAGAGTGTCCGGATCCTTCTAAAGATCTTTGGGCTTAAAATACAGGAGGATTAAAAAATGAAAAAGACTTATTTATTGGATACAAATATCGTTTCTGAGTTTTCAAAAGATAAACCGAATGAACAGGTTCTGGAGTTTTACAGAGCAAGAAAAGATTTATGTGCGATATCTTCCGTAACCTGGCAGGAAATAATTCGTGGTGTATCTCGAATGCCTGAAGGTAAAAGAAAAAATACTCTCAGAAGTTTTGTAAATGATTTATATTTGAATATGGATGTCATCTCCTTCGACAAATTCTCCGCTCAAATCTGTGGTGAAATCCAGGCCGCTGCCGAAAAAAACGGAAAAACAGTTCCCTACTATGATTCCCAGATTGCAGCAACAGCAGTGTCTAACGGAATGGTGCTGGTAACTCACAATACTTCAGACTTTGAACAGTTTAAAGAGAAATCTTTTCTGCGGCTTGAAGACTGGTTTACGGCGTAGATAAAAAGGAATAATAAAAAAGGGTTTTGACGTGAAATTAAATCAAAAATGTCCAAGAATCGGATCTGTGTGATTGTGAATATCATAAATGTTCTTGCAGAGGAAGGCATGTTCCATAAAACTGGAACAGATGAATGCCAGATTGTCAGAATTGTTCTTTTTATCAACAAGCGTCGCAAGTCAATATTGGAAGAGAACCTCGGTAAGTCTTTTACTTTCGTATAAATCCCTTGTCATGTTCAGGAATATTATCATCGGAAACAAAGCGTTCGATTGTCATGTGAAGGTCGTAGTTTTCGCGAAGCTCGGCAATTGTCTTCATCATTGGAGTGGCGTGATGAAGATCGATTGCTTCCTGATTTTCCCAGGAATCAATTAAGAGAACAGTCTCGCTGTTGTCACCGCCGTCGGATTCTTCTCCAAAAGGCAGATAATATTCATAGCGCAGATTCCCCTTCTCTGCCCTGATTTTTTCAACTGTTCCGCTTGAAATCATTTCTCGGGCAAAGGCCTGTGCCGCACCTTTTTTTCCTGTGTAACGAAGATTTACTGTTATTGCCATTTTAGACCTCCTGATTTATCGATTCTTTTTTAAGATTGTTGCTATAAGATGAGAAAGCGTTGCAAATAAAATGATAATGGAAATGTAATCAATTGCAAAGAGTATGTAGCCTCGTTCCAAATCAAAAAAGAAAAACTGCTGCTGTAAAATTAGGTATTTCCAGACTCCGCGGACGATGAAGGCGTAAAGACCATAAGCGCAGGCGAGGGCAAGTAGGATGTGCAAGATAATTTTTATGGTCGGTGCACGTGTTGTGTGGGCCTCATCTACGCTGTCTTTCCCGACTTGTCTTTTCTGTTTAATCTTATTTGCAATCATTCCCACATGCATGCCTATGTGCAGAGACATAAAAAGATAATACCAGTGGCTTGCAATCAGGTGTGTAATTCGGGCAAAGCCAAGACCTCCCTTAATGTTCAAAAAAGTAAAGATGTGATTAGAAAGAATGATTCCGCTTATCATCAGTAAAATTGTGCAGAGTAAAATGCAGCAGTTTATGATGGTCTGCATGATGCGGTAGGGATTGTATTTACCACGGAAGATTGCGCCATACCAACGTCGGTTGAGCGTGATATGCACCGCCCATAAGACAAACAGAACAAGACCCAAAATTTCATGAACGATGTCAGCCGGGAAAAGATAGTTTCCTCCCATGAGGATTATGGAAAGAATTGTCATCACTATGTCGATTGGCATTCTTATTTTACGCGCTAGATTCATTTTTTCGTCTCCTTCCTTTTGGGATTCTTTGGAAACCAGCCTTTTTCTACCCGCTTTTCCTGATGAAAGAGTTCAACGATGCACCAAAGGCATGTCGTTCCCAAGAGAGCCAGAATATAAGACAAGGTTCCGTATGTAAAAAGAGCTGCCACAATGAAGCCGAGCCCAGCCAAGGCAAAGACCCACCAGACCCTTGCAGAAAAATAATATTCTGCCTTTATTACTATCGGATGAAAAAGCCCGATGATTACGAGGGAAGCAATGCCGATTATGACGGATTCAAAATTCACTTTTTACCTCTGGACTTTCTTAAGCCATTTTTCTACATCTTTTGAAAGAGATGAGCCGCCCGAATAGTGGATTGAAAGACCGGCTGTCAGAATTGCTTTTGGAGCAAGTTTTGAAATTGCAGTAAGGCTCTGACCGAATCTTCCGCCGCCGTGGGAACAGAAGGGCATGATTGTTTTTCCTGAAAAATCGTAGCTTTCAAGGAGGCTTGCAATCGGCATAGGTATGCTCGCCCACCAGTTTGGATATCCCAAAATGATTGTGTCGTATTCCGCCCATTTTTCACGGGCGATTTTTGTCTTAAGAACAGGACGAGCCTGCTTGTGCTGATCACTCTGAGCCTGATCCAAAACTGTGTTGTAATCACTGGAGTAAGGTTTTAGTAGTTCCAGCTCGATTATGCCAAAGCCGGTTTGCCTTGCAATTTCTTTTGCTACACCGCGCGTGTTTCCGCTCCAGGAATAAAATACTATGAGGGATTTTCCTTTGCCAGAAGCAGAGTTTTTTCCTGCTACAATTTCCATTGTGGTTATAATTCCTCTTGCGCTGTCGTCCGCATTGCAGACAAGGCGGAGTCCCACATTGTAAGCGCTGTTGTTTTGAGGCATGGCAGCACGGTAAGCAGAGCGGAGATTCTTTCCAAAGTCGTTCCAGCCGCCACCACGGTAAACACGTCGGGTTCCTTGGCTGGTGCCGGTCGGATTTGTCTGTGCATCCTTACCGTAGTCGCCATAATAATCAAAACACCATTCTCCAACATTTCCGTAGATATCGTATAGTCCGTTCGGGTTAGCCTTAAAACTTCCTACATCCAGAGTTTTTCCACGTAAACTCCAGGGCGTGTTTCCAGAACTTCGTCATTAAAATAATTCTGCTCAATCTGATACGGATAGTGACCGTAAAAGTTTACGTCATCGGCACCGGGAACCTTGCGTGAATAAAAAGGAGTTGTGCTTCCGGCACGGGCTGCATATTCCCATTCGGCTTCGGTTGGAAGGCGGTAGCC
>CAMVJE010000104.1 GCA_947167745.1 uncultured Treponema sp. | reverse complement strand
TAGCACCGCGGGGACAAACATCCTCACAGGTACCACAGGCCACACAAGCCGCTATATCCACCACCGCATGACGGGGTGATAATTTTTTCCTTGTCCATTCACACATAAAAAAACAGCCCTTTCTGACGATAATACAACGGTCATTATAGTGCAGAAAGGGCTGTTTGTCTGTATCTCTGTCACACAATATCAGCTTGACTGTGTGCCTATGCTTCTTTTAACTTATGCCGAATTTTCTCCTGATTCAACTTGGAAAGCGTACCTGCCGTCCCCAGCACATACATTCCGTTTTTCAGTTTGAGCAGAATTCCTGTCCGCCCATTGTCGGTTTCAATAACCCCCTTCATCTCAGAGTCCTCCGGCAAAGGTCTGTCGCCCGCTACGATAAATATATATAAATCTATACAGAATTACACATATTTACACTATGGTGTCCTTCGCAAGACATCTTCCTGCTTTATCGCGTCCGATTTTGCTATTCCGAGGAACACGCTACTTTCGTTTGATGTGACGCTCCACAGGCTTAAATTCCCTAGCAGCGATAGGTACATGCTTAGTTTTTCTTGAAAGTGAAAATTCCTAAGCTGTCTTATAATTTGCTAAGTTAATAGCAGCATTCAAGTCCCTGTCCAATTTTGCTCCACATACAGGACAGATATATGTGCGGTCGGAAAGGCTCAAGTCTTTCTTTATGTGCCCACAACAACTGCAAGTCTTTGAGCTTGCATAGAATCTATCTGCTTCTATGATCTTTATGCCGTACATTTCAGCCTTGTACTGAATCTGCCGCTTAAATTCATAGAATTTCTGTTTCGCGATAGCTTCTGACAGGTGCTTATTTTTCATCATGCCTCTGACATTCAAATCCTCCATGACTATCTGCGATGGCTTGGTTTTCACTATCTCAGATGTAGTCTGGTGAAGATGATTGTTGCGAATATTCGTAAGGCGTTTGTAAATAAGCTGTATTTTCTTGTTCTGCTTCTTCAGGTTCTTGCATTCTCGAAGTGGGCGAATCCATCTCGGACAGCGTTTCTTGTCGTAGCTCTTGATATTTGCTTCCAGTTTGCGAGATGCTTTGCGTTGTTCACGCTTCAGCTTCTTTTCCAGTCTCCTCACTTCCACGGACTTGTTGATGTTCTTGTAGAAGTGAATTTCCGTAGCACTCTTATTGGAAACAATCGCCAGCGACTTAATACCAAGATCTATCCCCAAACTCTCGCCAGTCAGTTCAGCTTCTTCCTGCTGAACTTCATAACCAACTGAAATATACCAATACCGGCCATCAAAGGAAATATGCGGCCTGGCATATTTCTTGCCTTTTGGTATCTTGGGCAAGGGGGTCGCTGTCTTTACAAAACCTATCTTCTCACCATGGAAGCCATTTGACCTTCTTACAAGGCTTTCGTAGTTCACATAAAAACTAATCTTGCTTCTATGACGGCTCTTGAATTTAGGTTTGCCAGATATGCCCTTGAAATATCTTTGCAAGGCCAGATTCGCGTCCTTTACGCCCTGTTTCATTACATTGCTGCCTACTTCCTTAAGCCATGTATGGGTTGTTTTCTTTAGGACGTTGTTGATGTACTTCCTTACTTCGCCCTCACTGGCGCTCCGTTTGCCGACCTTGCCATTTTCAATCCATGCCTTGTAGATCGCTTTGTTCGCTTCGAGAAAGTAATTGTATGCCCAACGGGCAGTCCCGGCACTTTTCCAGAATAGAATCTCCTGCTCTTTAGTCGGCAGAAGCCTTATCTTTACCGCTCTCAGCATTTTTCTTTACCTCGTCAATAAGTCTCTTTGTTTTCTTTGAGCGCTGCCCGTAAAGACGGTTAGCAAAAACTGTGATGATTTGTATTAGGTCATCCGTCAGTTCCTGCTCTTTGCTCTGCTCGGTATTGTCGATAATCTCTATATCGACACCGTTTATTTCACAAAGATACTCCAATAACTCATAACCGAATCGAATCAACCTGTCCTTGTACAGGATAACTACTGTTGATACCTCGTGGTTATTGATTTTGTTGACAAGTTGCCGTAGCCCCTTCTTTTTATAGTCAATACCTGAGCCTACGTCCGTGATTATCTCAAATTTATACCCCTTGGCATACATATAAGATTTTACGTTCTCTACCTGCTTTTGAAGGTCATCTTTTTGAGCTGGCGTAGATACTCGACAGTAACCCACTACGAGCCTTTCTGTTTCAGGAGCGTTGGAAAATTCCTTGAGCTGTTCCATTGAGTAATAGCGTGTGCCCCCCTTAGTAACATGATGCGGAATAAAATCTCCGCTTTGGTGCATACGCCTTAGTGTCGTAGTAGTGACACCAACCATCTTAGCAAATTTACCTATGCTGACCAGTTCCACAGCGTCCACCTCCTAACATAAGATATTTCACTTATATTATAAGGTATTTGTATAAAACCGTCAAATTTGTATATATTTATCTTGTTCACGCCAGAACGCAACTTCTAGCGCAGTCTTGCTGCGACGCAACGCAAAGAATTGCCTTGCCAGTCCCTTTAGGGATCACCAGCAGACCTCTGACACTTTCATGCCAGCGCAGACTATATCTTCACCCTGCCGAGCAGGGGCAGTATTTTTCTTCCGCCATTGGCTTGCGGCTTTACTCTCCCTCAAGGAGATAGTCGTTGAAGGTCTCCCATATTCTCTTTTGAGAACTTAGGGCTTTCCCTGCTAAACACCCATTATTTTTAGCACTTAGGACATACGTTTTCGGAAGGTCACTACTTTCTTCATCCAACACTGATATGTTTTTGTTTCACCTTATGCCATCCTTACGTTTTTTCTGCTTTCGCACCACTCAGCATGCTCTTTCGGGCTACTGTTTGGGTGTAAGGCTTTAGGGATTAAAAGCATTTAACACTGAGTTTGCACCTTTTACAAGATACAAAGGGTATTCTGCTCGATTAAATCTATACTTCTGTATATATTTATACAGATTTGTGTAAATTTATTGTAACAGTTTTGTTACCCAAAAAAGCGACTTTGACATGTTTCTCAACTTGCTGATCCTCATACGCACTGCCTCCTACTTATATAAACTTGTCACGCACAGGAGATTCTTCTCCTGCATTACAGACTTCAACAGTGAGATAAAATCTCCTGCTGAAATCATGCCATTATTTTACCGCAGGCTGCTGAAATATATCTGAATTTTTCATTCTCTTTTCCATCCTATATAATGTTGCCTTCGATATCCCCATCTTCGCCGCTGCTTCATCTGCCGTTATATCCTGTACCTTCCATTGGGCATAGACGATATCCCAATTTTCCGGAACCGAAACCTTAGGCCGGCCGTATTGCACGCCGGCCTTTTTTGCGGCCTCAATGCCCTTGCGCTGGCTTTTCTGCCGCTTGGCAGCAGCCTCGGCATCTATGCGCAGCTCACAGTCAATCTGGCTACTGATACGCGCCCGGCCTTCGTCTGACAATCG
>CAMVJE010000103.1 GCA_947167745.1 uncultured Treponema sp. | reverse complement strand
CACGAACAGCAACATTCTTGTTTGCCTCAAAGCCCTCAGGCTGCTCCTGTTTGGAAATGGAAGTTGCAGTAACTTCGGCAAGCATATTCAAAACCAGTTCGATATTTGTCATATTATCGCGCAGGTTTTCTTTTTTGAGACCTTTTTTCTGCTTGTATTCCTTTACTGTTAGTCCGCTCCAGGCCTTAGTCATCTCATTGGTCAAAATGGCATAGTCAGTTTCCTTTTCGATTCCACGGGCTTTCCATTCATCGGTAAGTTCCTTACGCATTTCGATAGTTTGAAGTCTCTGATTGATCCAGCCCTCAGTATAGCCTTTTGCACGATAGTACTCCGCACCACGGGCAATCGCCTTTTCAGGGTCAGCATATTCTTCAAGCCTATCATTTCCAACCTGAGCAAGCCACATCTTGAACGGCTCAGCCTTTGGAGAAGGAATTGACTGAATTAAGCGCAGCACATTTTTTGTGGAAAGAACATCGGTTTCACGCATTTTTCCATCGGCTGCCTGAAGTTTCAACTGTACGATTTTATCGTACACTTCACTTCCTTCTTTGACTAACTTGATTTTCAAGTCGCTCCAATACCGCCGTGGATTCTGACTTCCCGAAAGCACTTCCACAACATCAATAACCGAGAAATACCATTCTTCTTCCTCGGCATTCCATACATAACGGATTTTTTTGTTTTCAAACAGTTTGAGTTTGTTCTGAGCGTGAGAATTTTCCATACCTTTCCTCGTTTTGTTTCGATTTTCGGCGCCAGTCCAACATCAAGCCCGAATTGCGGTAAAGAAAATAAAAAAAATACAAAGTGAAAGTTTCTGGAAATTGCCAAAAACTAAAATTAAACGCACATACAAAAAGGGAGATGGTTAGTGTTGGAGATAGATTTCTGTGCGTTGTGCTTTACGAGTTAAATATAGTGGATTTTTTAATAGATGGCAAGAATTTTGATTAATGCTCATGATGCTCGCCGTGGTGATGGTCACACTTCGCATCAAAATTGCCTTTTAGCTCACCTTTGGCAAAAAGAGCGGCTGCTTCGTCAGCAGAGCCTGTAATTCCTGGGATTTCTTTGAGTCCGGAAGCCGCAATTGCATCGATTGCACCCTGACCGCGGTTTCCGAGAATCAAAGTCTCTACTCCAAGACTTTTTAAATATGGAGGAAGCGCATGGTGCCCATTTCCGCCGTTATTAATTACTTCCGAAGAAAGAATTTTTCCGTCTTCAATTTCATAAATCTTAAAAAACTGAGTTTTTCCAAAATGCTGGAAGACATTTCCAGTGTCTTTTTCATAAGTAGCTGCGATTTTCATAGGGACTATTTTATACTGGGGTAGGGGATGATGTCAAACTTCCGGGCAAGCTTTCTACAAATCCTTCATATAAAGAACTTCGTCTTCAACAACTTTTCCCTTCACTGTTTTTGTAAAAACTTTTACAAACTTCATTCCGTTACGCTCAGCCACATGACGACTGGGAAGATTGTCAGACTTCATATATGAAATAATTTTCTTCATACCGCGCTCTTTTGCAAAATCTGAACAAGCCTTTGCCGCCTCAGTCGCATATCCTTTTCCCCGGAATTCTTTTCTTAAATGATAACCGATTTCCGGGAATAAATTATTTTCAACCTGCTGCATAGTGATTCCGCAGTCGCCAATCATTTCGCCGCTTTCTTTAAGACAGACAGCCCAAAGTCCGAATCCGTATTTTTCGTAATTATCAAGATTCCATTTTATCCAGTTTTCTACTTCTTCCCGGGAAAAAGGATGGGGATAAAACTTCATCGATTCCGGGTCACTCAAAACAAGGGCAAGGGTGTCCGTATCTTCCAGCGTCATCTGGCGAAGGAAAAGCCTTTCTGTTTCTAATACCATTTTTATCATAAAATCCTTGCGTTAGGCTATGGAGTGGTGGCGAAGCCAGTCGGGAGCAAAGCGGACGACCGAGGGTTACCGAGCCACGGAACAGCCGGCCTGCCCCGGGTGCCTGTGGCAACTGGGGCAGGAAACGCCCTATTTTTTAAGTATACCACACACCACTGTAGCAGCCGGAACAATAACGAACAAAAATCCAGCATTTCCCAAAAAATGCCAGAAAATCCAACCAACAGTCAGACCCAAATGAAAGCAAAGAAGCGTGAGACCAAAAAATCTTGCTTTGAGCGAAAAAGACTTGTCACCGTTGCAATAAATTTCTGTGAGGGAAGCAATAAACTGGCGAAAATTGTTTGAAGAAAAAATCGTGGAACTTGAAAAACCATAGGCTCCTTTAAACGAGCACCACTGAAAGGCCAGCGCAAAAAATGTCGGGTAGAGATAAAGCGTAACCGGAAGATTTTTTTCGACCGGGAAAAGCCACATGGCAAATCCCGCCGCAACATCAACAATCATTGCGAGTATTTTTACATTCAGCTTTGTATGCTTGGGAAGAAAAGTCACGAGAAAAACAGCAAAAGCATACAAAAAAGCTCCGCCAGCATGGAACAGAACTGACCGCCCATTACCGTAGATAAAGCCAAGCAGAATATCGATTAAATTGGAAGTCTGGGCTGAACCAAGAAAATGAGATGCGTTCACAATGGGAAAAATGCCAAGAAATCCCCCGATAAAAGAAACAAGATAGTGTGTACGAGCCTCAGGATTCAAATTCATGCAAAAAATGTACCACAAAATTAAAACATAGAAAATCAGGCGGTTCCCTGCCTAAAGGCAGGTCGCGAGCACTCTAGTTGTCGTGCTCGCTTGGCTTTTCGCCGTTCCGCTGTCGCTTTATTGCTTCGCAACGCCTCACGGCGCGGCTACAATCACTAACCGATTTTAAAACTGCACCACTTTAGGAGCAGCCGTAAAACTTGAAAAAGTGGCTGTTGCATTCTTAAAGTAAAGAACTTCTGTGTTATCGTCGTCAGCAGAATACATTTTTTTCAAATCCGGGTAGTGCTCCAGCATGTCAGCCTTTGCCTCACGCCTCTCATCACGAACAAGCTGGCCCGACAATCGAAGCCAGGAGCCTGTTTTTCCGTCAAAGCAGCAAAGCTCAACTTTAGGATTTTTCTGAATCTGCTTAGAGACATTCTTAGATTTACCGGTCTGAATGTAAAGTTTTCCGTCAAAAATATTAACCGTTCCAAAAGGCCGAACACGTGGCTGATCGTCCTCTACAGTCGCAAGAAAATAAGTTCCGCAAGATTTAATGAATTCGTAAACTTCGTTCATGATTTTCTCCATATTTCCTATTAATTTGATAGATTATTATAGCATGAAAATCAAAAAAGTACATGGCTTAGGGATTGTAGGGGCAGCGAAGCTGTTCGCGAAGCGAATGACAACCCCGAAAAGCCCGACCCGAACCCAAGTGAGGGGAAGCCCCCTAAAAAATGCTGCCTGCTCACTCCTGACTTTTTACTTTCCATTTTCCGCCTTCAATCGCGTAAATCTTCGTGGTGCTCTTTTTGTAACGCTC
>CAMVJE010000102.1 GCA_947167745.1 uncultured Treponema sp. | reverse complement strand
CTTCTTCCAGACGGCAAAGAGGCTGTAATCCGCAAGCTGATGGAAGGTGGTAAAGTTGCAATGGTTGGAGACGGAATCAACGACGCCCCTTCCCTCACCCGCGCAGATCTTGGTATTGCAATCGGTGCCGGTACGGACATTGCAATTGATGCAGCCGATGTTGTTTTGATGAAAGGAAGCCTGCTCGACGTAACTGCGGCAATCAGACTTTCGCGTGGTGTAATCAAAAACATTCACGAAAATCTTTTCTGGGCTTTCTTCTACAACACAATTGGAATCCCACTTGCAGCCGGCTGTTATGTTGCCGCTTTTGGCTGGACACTGAACCCTATGTTCGGAGCAGCCGCAATGGGACTTTCAAGCTTCTGCGTAGTATCAAATGCCCTGCGTCTGAACTTCCTGAAAACTCACGATGCCAGACGCGATAAAAAAGTGAAAAATCCCGTAACGGGAAATCTAATATCAGACGGTCGCCAGAACACAGCGGCCAAGGAGTCAAACATGAAAATTTCAGTAAAAGGAATGATGTGCGAACACTGCGAAATGCACGTAAAAAAAGCCCTCGAAGCAATCGACGGAATCACTTCAGCCACAGCCTCTCACAAAGATGCGCTTGTAACAATCGAAACTTCAAAATCAGTTGATGAAAACCTCATCAAAGCCGCTGTTACAGATGCCGGCTACGAGTACGTGGGAATTATTGCATAAGCTTTCAGGCGAAACTTGCTTGAACGGGTTCATTGCTCAGGCACACGAGCCCGTTTATCGGCTTACCTTGAAAATCATCATTATAAATATGATAAAACTCATGGTATATTTGTTTAAGGTCAGCGTATTTTCCTGAAGTATGAATGCCGTAAATTTCATTTACGCTATATGGAAGATTTTCAAGTCCCTCACGAGTAATAAGAACATAATAGTTATCTGTTTGCTTTATTGTACTTGCAAAATCTTTAGAAGAGATAAAACGGTTACCTTCATCAATAAAAACAATGCAATCTTGAAAAAGAGTAAGAGTCTGCTGCCAGTCATTTCCTTCCAGGACTACGCATTTTTTCTTACATGAAAGATTAATGCCGCTGTCTGCTCCGTTTAGCTGATATTCACGAATTAAATCAACAAGTGTAGTTTTTCCTGTGGCACTATTTCCCTGAATGACTGTGATATTGCGGCGGATTGTAAATTCATATTTTACGAGATTATTCTGTACTGATATTTGATATGAGCCTTTCATACCAGTTCTCCTGCTACAGAAATAAGCTCTGCCATTGAATGAACAATCACATTTTTATTAACGATCCTGATATCAAACTGTTCATTACCAAAATCCATCAAATGTCGAAGATTTACAGTTACATCTTTATTAGAGGCAATTTTTAAGAGCCAGACTGCACAATTATCACCGCAGTTAGAAGCATTGAAAATTTTATCTGAAATATGATTTATCAAAATAAGGGTCTTTACACCACCCGAAAGAGAAGTTGGAGGAATGATACCAAGAACCGGACTCTCAATGGCGCCATCAGAAATGACTTTTGAATTATCAACATCCTTAATCATCTGTTTGGTTTGTTCTTCGTTCAGCCATTCTTTCTCATAAACATTCTTGAAAAAAACAGAGGTGTTATATATTACATCTTTACAGTCGCCAAATATGATGTTCAGCATTTTTTTTGTCCTCTTAAATATTTTAGCACAAATATACAGATTTTTGAATATGTTGCAGGCAGCGGTAAAATTGAGGTTTTTGAATTATCTTTTCCTAAAGCTTCTTCTGCTGCCAGATAAGGTCATACCAGCGATCAAACTTTTTCCCGATTTCCTTGAACTGAGCAACACGGACATAGCCCATTTTCTCATGGAACTTTGGGCTGTCCTGGGTAAGATATTCGTCTTCTGTTTCTGTGAAGGCTGCTCCTGCTAAGATATTTTTTATTCCAAGCTGCTTAAGTCGCTCTTCAAGATTTTCATATAGGAACGAACCGATTCCCTGTCGACGGAAATCTTTATCAACATAAATGGAAGTAGAAACAGTCCAACTATAAGCTTCGCGTTCACTGTAAGCACTGGCATAAACATAGCCTGCAATAACGCCATCTTTTTCACAAACCAGATACGGAAACTTTGCTTTTACTTTTCTGATTCTTTCTTTGAATTCTTCTACAGTCGGTACCTTATATTCAAAAGATACCGCTGTATTTAAAACATAATAAGAGTAGATTTCGACAAGCCGTTCAGCGTCTTCTAACCGGGCATCACGGATTTTTAATTTATCATTCATTTTATGATTTTAACAAATGCCAGTTAAAGATTCTATAAAGAGCTTCTTTAATTGATGGATATATTTATGACAAAAGCTTAAAGTGATTTTTCCAGTAATCAATAAGACCGTCGGCTTTCATCTTGCTAAGTTCTGCACTCAAAGCTGAGCGGTCTACCTGTAAGTAGTCTGCAAGCTGCTGGCGATCAAAAGGAATATCAAATTCTGCATCCAGACTTTTTGAAGGAGCACAGGAAGAAAGATAAGCAAGAAGCCGACCTCGAATTGTTTTGGATGTGGTGTGAAAAATACGCTGCGACAGATGAAGATTTTTATTCATAGAAATCTTCAGAATATTCTTAATCAGGATGGCTTTTATTTCTCCCCTTCCCTCATTATTCGAAAATAGTTTTTTTGGATTAAGCAGCAGGATTTTAGAAGTCTCTACGGCAAGCACATCTACCATCAAAGTTTTTCCCGTCAGAGCATAAGTCTCACCAAAAACTTTTCCGCTTCCAAGATTATCAATAATTGTTTTATTTCCCCAGTAATCAGTGCTTTCAATCTGAATCCTGCCTTCAAGAATGAAGCCCATTACTTCTGTTACTGTTCCGGCACGAAAAATCTGCTGGCCCTTTTTCAGTGACTTTTCACTTGCAGAAAATAGAGCAAGAGCTTCAGATAAATCCTTTTCCTCAATCCCCAGAAAGAGAGGATGCTTCAACAATTCCTGATTATTCATATTTTCAGTTTATTTGAATTTTGTTGTTTTAACAACATTCTTTCTGACCATGTGATGATAAAGTAAAACCGTAAAACAGAAGAAGCGAGGTGAATTATGATTAGAAAGATTGTAAAAATTGATGAAGAAAAATGCACTGGCTGTGGTTTATGTGCTTCTGCCTGCCACGAAAATGCAATTGTTATGGAAAACGGAAAAGCACATCTTTTGCGTGATGATTTTTGTGATGGTTTTGGTGATTGTCTTCCAGCCTGTCCTGCAGGAGCAATTACTATTGAAGAACGCGAAAGTGCGGAATATAATCCGGCTGCTGTTGAAATGAGAAAGCAGATTCTGGCCCAGCAGGCATCGGGCGCACCCATGGCTCATCCCCACTCAGGAGGTTGTCCGGGAAGTGCTATGCATACATTTAATCGTACTCAAAATCCAGCGAAAACTTCAGAATCAGAAAACGAAACTGCAGAAAAAACAACTGTAAGAAGCGAGCTTATGCAATGGCCGGTTCAGATCAAATTGCTTCCTGTTCAGGCTCCCTTCTATGAAAATGCAAATCTCTTGATTGC
>CAMVJE010000101.1 GCA_947167745.1 uncultured Treponema sp. | reverse complement strand
AATTTTTTAGGACGTCCAGCGCATGACAGGAAATTGAAGTGTCCAGAATGGCAATGTCTTTTTTGTTATGAACGATATCCAAAACACTAGTGACCAAAAATCCGGCATCAATTACCAGATATTCACATGGCTCAATATAGGTTTTTAAATGATATTTATTTTGCAGGATATCAAGATTTTTTTGGAAAAGAGAAAAATCGAAATCATCTTCGGTTAAAGCCTGACCACCGCCAAGATTTATCCAAGAAATATCATGAAAATACGACGAAAATTTTTCGATTGTTGCAGAAAGCAGGCTGTTGAAATCTTTGGCTGAGCTTCCGCAAAGGGCATGGACATGAAAACCTGAAATCTTATTCATGATTTTTGGGTCGATTTCATCCATATCAGTTTTTTTGACACCGAACCGTGAAAATGGCGCGCAGGGATTATAAACATCTTCTTTTACGGCAGAAATTTCCGGGTTCAGCCGAAGACCAAATTCATTTTTTGAAGTGGCAAGCTGGCTAAAAATCTCAAGCTGCCCCGGTGAGTTTAAAACAATATGGTCGCAGACAGAAAGAATTTCTTCGGCCTCTTCGTTCTTGTAGGCCGGTGTGTGAATATGATTTTCTTTTCCAAGGTGCAGACCAAGTTTTGCTTCAAAAAGACCGGATGCAGAAGTTCCGGAAATATAGGGCGATATATAAGGAAAGGCCTTTACCAGCGGGAAGCCCTTCATCGCCATTAAAAGAGAAAGATTAGCCTTGTCCGTATGCGCTTTCACTTGCTGAAAGTTTTGAGAAAGTATATCAGTGTCAATTAAATAGCATGGCGTTTTAATTGCGGTAAAATCCAAGTTTGTCATTTTTCTGACTTTATCACCTGCATTATTTTACCAGCTCGCGTTCAAGAGCACTTACCGTAAAGAATTTTGGGTCAATATCTTTGTCGTAAACAACATCCTTAATCTCATACACGGTTTTATGCTTTGTCTGAACGTTTGTCATTGTCATTTTCTTTGTAGTCCAGTAGCCGCTGATCTGAGAAATATCCTCACAAACAAGTTCTTTCTGAAGATTATTTTTGCGGTCATAGAATTCGCCCTTATATGTGACATAGTTGTCTTTTCCAATCCAATAAACACGTCGGCTTACCTTTGCCTTTGCGTCTTTGGCCGTATATTCCAAAATCCAGCAGACCACACCATTAACGCTATCTTCCCCAAGGATTTTTACATTGTCCTTTGCAAGGCTTCGCTTTCCCAGATCATCATAAGTGAAATCTGTTCCCTGAAAATCATCATCCTTGTTTGAGCCAGAGACACGGCGAACTTTTTTCATGGCAGGAAGATAGAGCCAGCTGTCGCTGTCAACGGCAGTTCCGTCAGCTTTATCCGGGTATTCAAAAGAAAGATAGCTGACACCAGCCACATCTTTTGGAGTCCTGAAAACCAGAACGCTTTTGTCTGTGCTTCCGTCTTCCATTGCATAGGAAGCGATTTCCCTTACACGAGTTTTTCCAGCCTTATCTATGATGGTAATGACAGCAGTATAGGAAGAAGTTTTTCCATCCGGCAAATCGTGTACTTTGCGGGCAATTTCATCTGCATTCTGTGCAAAAGAAGCAGTTCCTGCAACAAACAAACCAACAAACGCAATAGTTTTTAGAATTTTCATAATATTCTCCTTTTATTTTGAATTAAAAATGTCTGCTTTCTTCAAGCTCAGTTTCTTTTCCGAAAGGCTTTACTATATAAAGAAGAGCAGGCGTTATTGTGTAATCAGCCAAAAGTGCACCAGCGAGTCCTATAACAGAAAGCAGTCCGATTACAAACAAATAACGAATGGGACTGAACATATAAACCGCAAAGATAGAGCACAGAATGAAGGTTGTCATGAACATAGATTTGCCTATTTCGCGGAAAGAAGAGCGCATCGCTTCAAGATATGTACCGTGTTTTTCAAGACCGTATTTCAAATGCGTTGTTAAGTGAATGGTATCATCAACAGCAATTCCAAGAATGATAGGCATAACCGTCATTGTGACAAAGTCCAGAGAGAAAGCAAAGATTCCCATTACTCCGCCGACAAGAATTACAGGCATGACGTTTGGAATCATTCCAATAAGACCTGTCCTGATACTAGAGAAAGCAAGTATAAGCATGATGGCAATAACAACAAATGAGAACATAAATGATTTGAGCTCACCACGAACCATTCGGCTGGTCATTTCGGCGTATTCAATCATGTCACCGATTATGCAGCATTTTGCACCAGGGAAAAGTTCTTCGAATTTTTTATTGATTGCACTAACATCAGCAATCGCAAGCTCGCTCTCGAAGTTAGACATATCAACGCCCACGCTTACGATTCGGAATTCATCGTCCATCAGCTCTGTGAAGTCTTTGTTCATTTCTATGGAAGAAAGTTCCAGAAGCTGAGCAAGGACATAATCCTCATGAGGCACGGTGAAACATTCTTCACGGCCTTCGTTCAGAGCACGGTTCATTTCCTTTAAGATTGCCGTTACGGATGTCACATGAGGTTTTTCGCCAGATTTCTTTGTAAGGCTTAAAGTACCCAAGAAATCTTCAAATTGCTCCAAAGCCTGCATTTTTTCCGGCTGTTTGAAAGAATCAACATCGTCGTAGGCAATCATCGTACAGTAGCTGTATTTTGTACCAATTTGCTTAGAAACTAATTTCTTTTCTTCTATCATGTGAGGCAATTTGGTGCCTGTCATTTCAATCATATCGATTTTGATTGCAATTTTAAAAATGAACGGAATACAAACAGCAACAATTGCCGTCGTAACTGCTATAATTGGCCATCTTTTAGCTTTTACAGTCTCCGCCCACTTTTCGAAACGCAAATCAATCTTTCCGGCTCCTTTCTCAGCGACATCCGAGGGTTTTGGAAGGCGGTTTTTGCCAAATGAAAAACAAATCGGAATCAGAACAGCGACATAGGCATAAACTGCAAGAACGACAAGGGCTGCCGTTTTTCCCATCCATGAAATTGGCTTCATGTCAACAAAAATAAAGCTTACCAAAGAAGCAACCGTCGTGAGAACAGTGAAGAACACCGACCAACCGCTGTCCTCAACTGTCTTGACAGCCGATTCAATACGATTTCCAGTCTGGCGGAAGTGCAGCTTGAACATGTTTATATAATGGATGGAATATCCAATTGAAAGCGCGATTCCCAAAAGAACAGGAAGGGTTACGAGAGATAAATCAGCTTTTTCACCAAAATATGACATCGCTCCCATAACTGTCGCAATTGCACCGATTGTCGTAAGAGAAGGAATTATTACACCAAGTGGAGTGCGAACGAACACAATCAAAAAGACAATCATTACCGCAAAAGCAAGAAGCACTCTAAGAATTGCATCAGGAATTTCATACATTTCTTCCATTGCATCAGAATACGGCATTCCAGTTCCATAGAGCTTATATTTATCAGATTTGAATTCATCACTATTGAGAATCTCGTACAGTGTCTCACCGACAACAGCTGAATCCTCATCGCCATTATCAAAAGGAAGGAGGGACAAAGTAATCCATGTTTCAGTTCCGTCCTCGCTCACAA
>CAMVJE010000100.1 GCA_947167745.1 uncultured Treponema sp. | reverse complement strand
CTTGCGGTGCTTTGGTTGGCGCGAATATGATTCTTGGACTTCGCACGAACGGCGATGGAACTGTAAGGCAGAGCCGCGAGCTTCTTGCAAAATTCAAGGAAAAATGCGGTGCCGTTACTTGCAAGGACTTGAAGGGGGTTGGAACTGGCAAAGTCTTGTGCGAATGTGACGACTGCTGTCGGAACGCGGTTCTTGCTTTAGGTGAGGTGCTTAATGTATAGTATCTTTTAAAGGAGATACTATGAAAAAAATGAAATTGCTGCCTTATCTGGCAATTGCTTTGCTGGGGCTTTGTTCCTGCAAAGCAAAGATTGAGCCTCAAAACCCGGAAATCAAGCTTTCGGAAGAGCATGGAAAGATGCTCAATCTGATTTTTAATATTACGGCAGACTATGCAGACTGGTGTATTGATTTTGACACTTCGAGCGATAATTATTACATCATTGCAGAATATTCCGATATTGAGAATCAAAAACTTTCCGACATGAAGATTTATCAGCTTCAGTATTGCAACGGAATCATCACTGACATGACAAAATACAAATATATTGTAAGTGATGGCGTTACCTCAAAAACAGACTACCTTAAAATCCGCTGGGATGAATCAAAAATAAATGTTACCTCGGGCCGTTCTAAATATAGTTTTTTACTGGAAGATCCGGATGCTTTGATTCTGGAACCTGGCAAAGAACAGCTTTTTGGACTGCCGTTGGGGTATGGAATTATGAAACTTGAGGATGGTTCATATCACTTTTTAACTTCCAGCTCTTACTTTAGTTGGGAAGGTAAAGGAAGTTTCCCTGAAAATAAAGGAGAAACTTTAATATTCTCAGAAGAAGACGGCGAAAGCTTTTTGGGATTCATTTCCAAAGAAGAGTCTTATTCAATTAAAGGTTCAATATCCGAAATGGCGACTTCCTTTGGACTTCCATATAAATTATATATAAATGGAAAGCTTTCGTATGATATGTCGGTTTCCTGTGCTTATAAGTTTGATGAAGATGAAAAAGAAAGGAAAACCGGAACTTATTCCTATTTTGATGTTGTCAATAACTTAGACAATTTTGCGAAAAAGAAAATTGATAAGGTTGAATACGAAACTTCTAAAATTTTCCGCGAGTATGATGATAGCGGCCGCTTGATTTATGAGAAAAGAATCCCGGAAAAGCAGCTTTATGAAGGAACGCGCTCCGGCACTGTAAGGATGATTACAAAATCAATTCCTGATATAAAAGACTTCGACAAATCTTTGCGGCAGCAGATACGCATACTGGGTGCCCGCTAGGGAACAGACTGATTCCGGCTGTGTGGGGACGGACTGAAAACGCTTTCCGGCCTGTCTGCCACCCCTGCGCAGTCCTAGAACATCAGCGGAATGATGATTCCTGGAAGCATAAAGATTACACCGGCAACAATCGGGAGGATGACATTGCTTACATTGTAAAGAGTTTCCCCTTTGTCGCCGTGTTTTGACTTGAGTTCCGCAATGGTTTCTTCTTTTTTAGAATTTGTTGCTCCATAGATTCCTTTACCGATTAGAGCAAGTCCCAGCAAGAATTTAATAATAAGCAGCATAAGCTCTCCTTACATTTTGTTAATCATTTGTTTTTGAATATTATTTTTGTTCAGCCTATCAAAAATCATGCAGATTTACTATAATTCTTCCATGAAAAAAACAGTTTTCCTCCTTTCAGCGGTTTTCCTCACTTTTTCTTTGTTTGCGGAAACCAAAGTGAAAGAAACTGTATATGTAAAAGATGGAAACCAGGTTCAAACGAAAATTCTTTGGAAAAACTATCGCATAGAAAACCGTGACAGCGTTTATGTTTACGGCATATCGCACGAACTAGCTCTCAGCGCGGAGTACAGGCCCGTGATTATAGACGGAGTGGATTCAACTGCCATTGATGACAGGCCTCCCGCCGATTCGTCTTTTGAGCATGAAATTGTATTTCCTTCAGACTATGCTCTTGAAAAAATCTTTGTCCGATGTTTTTGGCGGAATGGCTTCGATTCAGTTGATGAAGAACGATTTGCCGAGATTCTTTCATGTCTGGAAAAATCAGAACTCCGCCTTTTGCGTAACACAATTTATGCTCGCTATAACTATCCATTTAAAGCAAAAGATTTGCAGGAAATCTTCTCCGGCATTTTTGACTATCTTCCAAATCCAGATGTTACCAGTGAGACAATCGAAAAAGAAATCTCCGTCCAGCATAAAAAAATTCTTGATATGATAATCGCGGAGGAAAACAACAGATGAAAAAGATTTTTCTAATTCTCGCACTGAGCTTTGCTTTTCTCCCGCTTTTTGCAGGTGAAAAATTTTTGGCAAAATATTACAAAGTCAAAACTACAAATAATCCGCCCTACACCTACGAGTTTTGCACGATTCAAAAAGGAAGTATTGTCCTTTACATTGACACCAAGACCAAAAAACTTCTCAAAGCCACTCCAAGAATAACAACTTCTGACGGAAAAGGCTGCTGGCTTGATGGATTTGAGGCATGGTCTTCTTCACATGAATACGCAAAATTCGGCTTTGTGACGGAAAAAACACCGTACTACGAAAAGAACTATTACGAGGAGCCGGTTTATACAGGAAGCTCATACATGCAATTTCAAAACAATGATGTGTTCCTGTACAAAGTGATTGAATATTTTGTCAACGAGATTACATATTTCCGCAATGAATTTGACCCGGAATATTTCAAAAAGGAAGTTCTTCCAAAAATCGAGACAAGATATTTGCGTTATTTGAGGAACACCGTTTTTGCTCTTTACGACTACAAATTTTCAAACAAGGAATTTATGGACTTTTTCTCGCAGTTCAATTGGTATGCTTACGATGAATCCATAACGATTGATAAAATTAATGAGAAAATGCCTCAAAAATTCGTAAATCTGGTAACATATATAAAAGAAGAAGAGGACAGAAGAAAATGACAAAAGAAGAATTCATAAAAGCGTCAAAGAATTTTGCGAAATATTATTGCGGAATCAAACTTCCCATCGATGAAAATTCTTTAATCGAAAGAGACGGCTGCAATTATTTCTTTTTCTATGAGCTTCCTTCTGAATATGTGGATAATGATGATAACGACGTGGAATGTACCTACTGGTATTCCGTTTCAAACTATAAGGACCAGCGTCCTGAAGACGGAATTGAATTTGCCACGGGAATTGACGGGCGTTCCGGCGATCATTTTTTCATAAGCTGCAATGACTGGCAGGAAGAAAAAAAATGAACATATCGACCTCCATGTCGTAACGACTGCGTTGCAGTCGAGGCAATTCTTTGCACTGGGAGAATCGCGGCATCCGTGCCGCGCTGAATTATGAATATATTATCTGTAAATTCGTTATCCAAGATGGGGCGCGAAGCTCCTCTCTTTAAAGATGTCACTTTTGGCCTCAACGAAGGCGACAAGGCTGCCATTATCGGCCGAAACGGCACAGGCAAATCCACTCTTCTCAATGTAATTGCAGGCGTTTTGCCTGCAGATGACGGGCAGATTACAATAAACAAACTATCGGGAGTTAGTTATCTTCCACAGAATCCCGAATTTGATGGCG
>CAMVJE010000099.1 GCA_947167745.1 uncultured Treponema sp. | reverse complement strand
GGGAACTCGGAATTACACCGACGGACGAGCAGATTGACGAGCTTGCCAAAAAGTGTGCAATCGCAACAGGCGGTCATGTCGGAAGTGCGAAAGTCCTTTATGAAGATGACATGCGGGCGATTTTCATTGCAGCGAAATAAGTGTAGAGTGGGCTGCGAGCAAAGCAACACTTGACCATCCAATCTTTCAAGGGATATGATTTATCATTATGAAAAAATTATTATCCCTTGTATTCACTTCAATTTTTAGCCTTTCTGTGCTTGTAGCCCAGGATTTTTACACTGTAAAAGCAGCTGCTCCAAACGGAGCACCGGCTCTTTCGCTTGCAAGTCTGGCAGAAAAAAATCCCGAGAATTACACTTTCGTTGCGGCTGACACAATTTCAGCGGAATTCGTAAACGCAAAGTCTGATTTTGTTATTGCTCCAATCAATGCAGGTGCAAAACTTTACAAAATGGGCAAATCAAGCTACAAACTTGCAGCTGTCGTTACCTGGGGAAATCTTTATTTTGCCTCACAAAAAAAGAATTTTAAGCTCAAGAACATCAATAAGGGCGAAATTACGCTTTTTGGTGAAAATACAATCAATTCTTCCATCGCACTCGCATCTCTGGAAAAAAACAAAATCACCCCAAAAACTATCAATTACCTGGCAGGGGCTGCAAACACTCAGGCATTGCTTCTTTCTGATGCAAATGCCATCGTTCTTACGGCAGAACCAGCTTTAACAGCTGCAAAAATCAAAAATCCGAAAATCACTGCTTACCCTCTAAATGAGCTTTACAAAAAGGCAACAGGCTTTGACGGATTTACTCAGGCTGGTCTTTTCGTAAAAGCTGAAACAATTGAAAATCATCCTGAGGCCGTAAAAGAATTCCTCAAACTTGCTGAAGAATCTTGCTCAAAATGTACAAGCGATCTTCCTTCTGTTGTAAAGGCTGCTGTTGCTCTTGAAATTCTTCCAAACGCAAAAGTTGCAGAAAGCGCAATTCCAAATTGTGCAATCCGCTTTATGTCGGCAAAAGAAGCAAAAGTCCAGGTTGAAACTACAGCAAACATCGACTTAAAGCAGTTCGGTGGAGCCATTCCGGCTGACGATTTCTACTATGGAGAATAAAAAAGCTTCGGACACGCTTATTTTCTGTCTCGGAATCCTTCTTATCGCCATCCTGATTCAGATTCTTGGAGTGGCTAAGGGGGATTCCCTTGTTTTTCCCAGTGTTATTGAAATTTTACGGTCTTTTTTTCATCTTCTTTGCATTCCTAAAACTTACAATCTGATTTTTACTACGCTTTTCCATCTTTTTGTTTCATTAATTGTTTCTTCCCTGATTGGGATTTTTCTTGGGGGTCTTGAAGGGCTTTTTCCTTTTTGTCGCAAGGTGTTTACGCCGCTGATGATTATGCTCCGCTCGATACCAATGATTGTCCTTGTGGTGATTATCATGGTTCTTACGAATTACGGCCGAGTTCCTTACATAGCCGCCAGCATGATTCTTGTTCCTCTGATTAGTGAAGCTACGGCAGAGGGTTTTTTGAGAATTGACAGGGAGCTGATAGATGTCTACAAGCTTTTCACGAATTTCAACATAAGGGTGCTTTTTTCAGTTTATCTTCCCTTGATGGCGGGTTATCTCAAGCAGGCCTATGTAAACGCCGTTGGAATGGGAATTAAAATTATCGTTACGACGGAATATCTCGTTCAGACAAAAAATTCCCTGGGCAAAGCGATTTATTCCAGCGCTTATTTTAATGAATATGCTGAAATTTACGCTTATGCCCTTATTATGATTTTAATTGTTATCCTGCTGACGAAAATTCCCATGCTGATAATGAAGAAAAGCCTAAGTAAATAAAAATTCAAAAGCCGCAGGGTAAAAACTTTTAGTCAGCCATGTTTTTATATGCATCGAAAGTTGCGAGCATTTTTTCGTCTTGAGTTTTGTCGAGAAGTGAAACTACGACAGTGAACAAAAGACAAATTGCAAATCCCGGCAAGATTTCATAGAGGCCGAAAATCGGGTGAACAGAAGCCGGAATATTGTGCCACAAGATGACGGCAACGAATCCCGTGATAAGACCCGCAATCGCACCTTTTGCGGTCGTTTTTCGCCAGTAAAGGGCGAGAAGAACCAGAGGTCCGAATGTAGCGCCGAATCCAGCCCATGCGTAAGAAACGAGACCGAATATTGAAGAATTTGGGTTGAGGGAAAGCAAAAGACCGACCAGAGCGATAAGGAAAACCATGAAGCGGCTTGCGTTCAAAACTGTCTTTTCGTCTGCATTTTTGTTGATGATTCCCTTGTAAATGTCCTGAGCGACGGCACTTGAAGCCGCAAGAAGCTGAGAGTCAGCTGTAGACATTGAAGCGGCCAGAATTGCGCAGAGGAAGATTCCACCGATGAAGGCCGGGTACATTTTGAGCATTGTCGCACTGAAGACTGTCTCAGCGTCTCCAAACTGAGTTACGCCGTTGACAACGATTTCTTCGCTTCCGGTTCCCAAAAGAATACCGTGTTTCAAAAGATAAGCCGTTCCCATTGTACCAATCAGGAAAGTTCCGACATAAGAAATGACCATCCAGACGGTGCCGATTCGGCGTGCTTTTGTAATCTCTTCGTTTGAACGGATGCCCATGAAGCGTACGATGATGTGAGGCATACCGAAATAGCCAAGACCCCAGGCCAGAGCAGAAATAATTGACATTCCCTTGAAAGAAGCGTTTCCTTCAAAAGCCTTTCGGATATTCTCGCCAAAATCGTTTGCAAGTGCTCGTGCATCGAAAGACTGAACCTGAGCGATTGCCTCAGCCGGTCCGCCCAAAGCAAAAACAGCGATTGCAGCAGAAATGACGAAAGCCACGAAAATCAATGTTCCCTGAACGAAGTCAGTGGTACAGACGGCCGTGTAACCACCGGTGATTGTGTAGCACAGAATTACAACGAGGCCGATAGCAAGGCCTGCATGGTAGGGGAGGCCGAAAACTGAGTTGAAGAGCTTTGCACAGGCAACGAAGCCCGAAGCGGTATAAATCGTGAAGAAGAAGACAATCAGAACGACCGAAACGATTGAAAGGATGTGTGATTTGTCGTTGAAGCGGTTAGAGAAGAATTCCGGGATTGTGATTGAGTCACCGAAAGAAATAGAGCATTTGCGCAAAGGTTTTGCAACAAAAAGCCAGTTGAGGTAAGTTCCCACGATAAGGCCAAGGGCAGTCCAGAAAGTCTCTTTTACGCCACCAAGGTAGCACAAGCCAGGAAGACCCATCAAAAGCCATGCAGAAGAATCCGAAGCCTCTGCAGAGAGAGCTGTGACCCAAGGCCCGACTTTTCGCCCGCCAAGGAAGAAATCCGACGAGCTGTTGTTTTTGTTGGCATTACGAAGGCCGATGTAAATCATAAAGCCCAGGTAAAGCACGAACGCCGCGATTTTTGCAATCATTACAGAATCCATTTTTTCCCCTTAAAAAAAGCCAAGAGTAAAATTTAAATTTTAGGATTGGCTCTTTTAGTCGCTTCGCAATGTAATGAGAAGCGATTATTAATATGCAAGTTTTCGTACGAAAACTTGTCAGGAAAAGAAACAGGCGATATTTTAGACTGTTTCTTTTCCAATAACTCCTGTCTGTGGTAGCAGAATAAAGTTGAAACCACAGATTACAAAGATTAGCACAGATTCTGAGATAATTCTATACTTAGAAACAAAAAGAGGGGGAAGTCTCCCCCTCGCTCCAACCGCTTCGCGTTTTCCGCTACCCCCTCTAC
>CAMVJE010000098.1 GCA_947167745.1 uncultured Treponema sp. | reverse complement strand
TTTGCGGCTTGCGTCGCGGTCTTTGTCCATCTGGCGGTAGCCCGGAAGAATGATGTGGGCACGATCAGAAATGAAGACCCGGCCTTCCCAGTCGATTCCGTTGTCTTTGAGCATCTGAAGCTCGTTGAAAAGTGCCTCCGGGTCGATAACCATACCGGCTCCGAGGAAAACTGATTTGTTCGGGTAAAGGATTCCAGACGGAACCTGATGAAGAGCAAACTGTTTGCCATCTACAACGATTGTGTGACCTGCGTTTGGACCGCCTGCATAGCGGACGACATATTTAGCGTCTTCTGCCAGGTAATCAACAATCTTTCCTTTTCCTTCGTCGCCCCACTGAGCACCGATTACAACGACCTTCATAAAAGCCCCCAAAATGGATTTGCCGCATAAGAATCACGGCACAAAATACAAAAAATTATATCAGAAAAGCAGGAGTGTTTCAATTAAGGTAAATTTTTCGTCGGAGAAAAAAAGGACCGTTATTGCTTAATAATTTGCAACAACGGCCTTAAAAATCCAATGCGCCAGGCTATGTAGCAGTGGCGGAGCCAGTCGCACCCTTTAAGCGTAAGCGTGGGTGCGACCGAGCGTTAGCGAGCTGCGGAACAGCCGACCGCCTTTAGGCGGTGGCGCCCAGAAATTCAATAAAATTATGCGTTCTTCTTCTTTTTGAGAACCAGTCCAGTACAGCAGGCTGAAGCGACAACAACAACCACGATGACAATGAGTGGGAGTTTTGAGCCGCCAGCTGATGAACCGGCACCGGCATAGTCAAGAACGATGTTTGTGAATTCAACATAAGCGTTTCGGCAAGTGAAGAGACCAACATACATGTTGTCTTTGTCATATTCTGCGAGATTTGGAGAATATGTTACAGGCTCTTCCTTTCCGTATTTGACTGTGAATTCAGCGCCTTTTTTGACGATTGAAAGGTCTACAACAGTGTCTTTTGCAGGAACGGCTTCAACTACATGTGGGTTTTCGTTCAATACAGTGTCGATTCGGGCAAAACCTGCAGTCCATTCTTCATTTTTGATTTTGAGAGGAGCGGCCGCAACATAGTTGCTGTTGATTCCGGCAATGCTGTCATCAATGATAACATTGTCGCGAGCCATAAGACCGAATGAAACCTGATTGTTTGACTTAACATTAAGAACTTTTGCGGTAGCTTTGAGAGTGAAGTCTTTGTCGATTGGCAATTTCTGGAAGTAGAACAAGATTCCGTCTTCTGAAGAAGCGATTTTACCAGTGTCTTTTCCACCGTTCTTTTCGCCAGAATGCATGATTACGCCGGTGTCGGTCTCTTCGATTTCGTAAAGTTTAGGATCGGCGGCTTTTCCTGCACCACCAATGTTACCAAATGCAGAACCCCACCATGGCTCTTTTGTGGTGAAGATTGAGCTTTTCTCTGTTGGAGCGCCATAACCAGGCTCTACATAATCAGGGTTTTTGAGAGCATTGAGGTCATATTTTGGCTCAGGAAGAGTTGCAACAAGGAATGATTTGAAGTTTGCGTCTTTTGAAGCAATGTCTTCAACAAGCATTTTTGCGACTACTGCTGCACCATAAGCATTCAAGTGAGTTGTATCGAGTGAAGCGGCTTTTGAGCCAGTCATTGCGTGAAGTTTTGTAGCTTCTTCGCCAAGTTTTTCGTAGAGGGCCTTTGTGTTAGCTGTCTGGTCTGCAACAACGATGTTGAGCTCTTTTCCGAGGTCACGAATGGCTTCCGGATAGTCACCGCCCGGGAATTTGTCGTCGCCAGTAGTGATGTGAACTACTGAGCCAGAATATTCACCTTTTGGGCTGTATCGAACGATTGGAGTTGCAAGAATTGGTGTTGCTCCTGCATCCTGAGCAAGTTTGACATAGTTGACATAGAGTGAGTTCATGAATGAACCAGCATCGTCTTTGCCCATGTTTGGGTCTGTGTAGCGCTCTGTCTCCAGCTTTTCGTCATTGTGACCGAAAGCGATGATGAGGTAGTCGCCTTTGCGGATGTTTGCTTTGAGAAGCTCATAGTTCTTTGCTGAGCCTGAATCAGAAATAAAGCTGATTGAAGAACGGCCACTTACAGCAAGATTTACGACTTCGGCTTTTGCAGGATCGAGATAATCCTGAAGTTTTGTTCCGAAACCAAATCGTGGAATATAGTATGGATCGTTGAAAGGTGAAGCTGTTGAGTCACCAACAACAAAGATTCGTGAAAGACCGCTTGCGTCTGGCACGGCGATGTCTTTTGCTACGACTGCTTCTGTTTTTTCAAGTTTTGCTGTGGCAGCATCCTGAGCAAAAACAGAAAGTGAAAGACTTGCCAACAAAGCAAGACTTGCAGCTAAAAATTTTTTCATTTTTTTCTCCTGACTTAGAAATATTAGACAATTATAAAACTATTGGCTCAAAGATTAAAGAGAATTTTGCTTTTCTATTGAAGAAAACTCGACAATTTCTGCTTTAAAATGATAGAATATAACGATATTTTTCTAAAAAATGAATTTTAGGAGAATTCATACATTTCAAAACAAAGGAAGGATTTATGAAAAAAATTAAAAAATATGTAGGGCTATTTGCAGCCCTTGCATTTGTCTTCGGCACTACGGCTTGTTCAAATGATGCCAGTGATTCTTCAGGCTCAAAAACAGAAAGCGAACCTAACACAAGTGAAAAAGAATCAAACACAGATGGAACAACCACGCTTAAAATTCAGGAAGACGGAGATGGGTTTCTTAGCTCGACAGGTACCACAAAAACTGAGTTCATGGGTTGGACAGGAAATGGATATCTTGACGGTTTAATTGACGGCGGAAGTATTGTATATACAGTTTCTGCAGCAGAAGACATCTCTGATGCAAAGATTGCCCTACATTACTGCTGTACGGAAGCAAGTCGAGTAAGAGGGGCTTTGGTTTCCGTAAATGGTATCATCATAAATGAAAGCAAACCATTTGCAATGACATACACATTCAAGGGAAACAAAACAGATTCAAGTGCCGAAACTGTTGCAAAACGCTGGATTGATACGGCATATCTTGAAAATGTTTCCCTCAAAAAGGGCTCGAATTCCATCATCATTACAGGAGCACCAGCTGGTACATATACGGCAGTTGGCGGAACGAGTGTTACCATTGCTGACGCTCAAAAAGGTTGTCTCAATTATGTTGACTACCTCATCGTAATTGGCAAGGGTATTAACTACGGAAGTGACACAACGAAATATGTCAGTCTTTCTTATGCCTCAGAAAATGAAACGGCAGGTTCTGTCACAAGCGAAACCGCAAGCGGAAGTGTTGCCGAAAATTCTAAAGTAACGCTGACTGCAAGTCCAAAGTCTGGCTGGAAATTCGACTGCTGGTCTGACGGTACAAAAACAAATCCTTATGAAATTACGGTTTCTTCAGCAACATATCTTTTCGCCCACTTCATTCCAGAAAACTACACAGCTCCAAATGGCTTAGTCGGCTATGCTTCAATCACGACCGATTCTGGTGACGGCTACACAATCTCTGGTGGTGCGGGAGCAAGCGCGGCTAACACGGTAACTATCGCAAGTTATGCAGACTTGGTTGCCAAAAAGGACATTCTCTCATCTGACGAGCCAAAAATCATCACAATCAGCGGAACAATCTCGACAAAAGACAATGTAAACCCGCTTTTGAGCGAAAAATACACAATCGGCTCAAATTCAACAATTTACGGAGATACGACAAGTCAAGGTCGATTGCAGAACATCGAATTCGTTGTTGAGGGCGAAAATGTGATTATCCGCAACATGATGTTCGGAGAGGTAATCAGCTGGGACGGCTACACAAAGAGCGGTGCTGATGATGCACTTTCTTTGAACGGTGCAACTCATGTCTGGGTTGACCACTGTGAATTCCAGTCTCA
>CAMVJE010000097.1 GCA_947167745.1 uncultured Treponema sp. | reverse complement strand
AAACACTGCAAAATCGAATAAACACAATCGCCGGCTCGTTCAATTTTGCGAACCATATCCATGTAATTAAGTTCTTCTTTTACATCGGCACCAGATTCAAGACGTTTACGGCTGGCCTTTTTGAGCTCTTTTTTAGTTCTGTCAATCTTTTGTTCAATGGCTTCGCCGGAAAGTCGTTCTTCGGCTGAGGAACCGATTGTGAAGTAGACACAAGTCTGTTCAAAGAAAATGCGGACACTTTCGACATAATCCATGATTTCGTGACTGCGTTTTGAATCCGTTTTGTATTCCGTGTCAGTTACATATTTTCGGACTGTGTGCATCAAAGAACATGTTTCATCGCTGAGATTCTCAAGATTATCAGTTACATGCAGAAGGGAAGAAAAATGCTGGCGATCGTTATGATTTGCATTTGGAAGACGCGAACATTTCTGCAAAAATTCGGTGATGGCGGCGTTCATTTCATCAATGTAGTTTTCAAGATATTTTACATGGTCGTTTTCTTCATTTGCTTTTTGTGGATTTACAAAACTGTTGCACACAGAATCAAACATTTCCATAACTTTTGCGCTCATTTTTGTAATTTCAGTCTGAATCTGGTAGGAATATAAATCTGCACTGATTCTTGAATGAGGAAGAATTGCAGGAAGATGGTAATGTTCGTCTTTTTCTTCTGAAGTTTCTTTAATGACTTTACGGGCAATTATTGCAATCTGATTAACAAAAGAGATAAACAACAAAGTCGCACAGATATTAAAAACTGTATGAAGCATTGCAATGTGAGTTGTAATATTTTCAGAAGGTTTAAGTGGGACAATAAAATCTATAAGTTGAAGGAAAGGTTTAAAAATTAGCAGGGCAAGGATTGTTCCCGTAACATTGAAGGCAACATGAACAAAGGCTGTACGGCGGGCATTTACGCTGGCACCAAAACTGGACATTACCGCATCTACCGTTGAACCGATATTGCTTCCAAGAACGATTGCTGCGCTAAGTTCCCAGCTTAAACTTCCATTGGCTGCCATAGTCAGAACAATTGCAGTCATGGCGGAACTTGAATGAATCAGAGCTGTTATAATGGCACCAATCAGCACGCCTAAAAAGATTCCTCCAATTCCCCAGCTGTTTATTGCTGTAAAAAGTCTTGCAGCGGCAGGTCCAAGTTCCAGGCTTTCTTTAAGAAGCCCTAGCCCCATAAACAAAAGAGCAAATCCCATAAAACATTCTGCAAAATTGTGAATTCGGAATTTCTTAAAATATTTAATGATGTAGCCCAATCCAAAAAGAGGAATTGCCATAGCCGCTATGGAAAAACTGAATCCAAAAAAAGATACAATCCAGGCAGTGACTGTAGTGCCAATGTTTGCACCAAAAATTACGCCGATTGCCTGCTCCAGAGTCAGAATCTCAGCATTTACAAAGGAAACCACCATAACAGTCGTAGCTCCTGAACTCTGGATAATGGCAGTAACCCCGATTCCAGTAAGCACCGCATAAAAACGGTTCCCAGTAATTTTTCCAAGCAACTTCTGCAGCCCGCTTCCGGCACCTTTTTGAATACCGTTGCTAAGCATATTCATTCCAAAAAGAAGGAGACAAAGAGCACCAATAAAACCCGCAATCTGAGATATTACATTCCAAATCATATTGTTAATATGACAGAGGAAGTGAAGTTTTAGAATATTATTTTTGTTAAGTTTATGTAAAATTTACATTGGAAAAATTACCGTAAAAGTGCTGCCTTTTCCAACTTCGCTGTTTACAAGAATGCTGGCATCGTGATATTTTGCGGCGTGCTTTACAATTGATAGGCCAAGCCCAGTTCCGCCGTTTTGTTTTGAGCGGCTTTTGTCTATTCTGTAAAAGCGTTCAAAAATTCGGTCTTTTTCTGCGGCTGGGATTCCGATTCCTGTATCTTGGACTGTAAAAAATACCCGGTTTGATTCCATAAAGTTTTTTATGTTGATTTCTACTTTTCCATCCGGAACATTGTATTTTACGGCATTGTCTATCAGATTAAAAACCATTTCATAAATAACAGGCTGTACACCGTTGATTAAGCCGGAGTCCCCCGTAAGATTTATAGATACATTTTTTGCTCTGGCATTAACAGAAACAGCTTCAATTGCTTCGCGGCACATTTCTCTCAGGCTCAAGGCTTCTTTTTCAAGACTGATGGATTTTTCATCGAGTTTGCTTAATCTGATAATGTCGTTTACCAGATTTATCATCCGCTGGCTTTCATCATAAATTGATGAGGCAAAATCTTTTGTTGTGGCTTCATCTGTTCCACCAGCTTTTAAGATTTCTGCAAAGCCTGAGATGCTTGTAAGAGGGGTTTTTAATTCGTGACTTACATTTGCCGTAAACTGCTGACGAAGTTCTTCCCTCTGCGCTTTTTCGTAATTTTCTTCTATGATGCGTTTGGTAAATGGTTTCAATTCTTCATAAACTTCTGAAACTTCCGGATTTTCAAAGTCAATTGTGTTTAATGGTTCTACAACTTTTTTACTAATCCAGTTAGCCGACAAACCTGAAATGATTACTGCGATAACCAGCATAATCAACAAAATCTGACTCATTCCTAAAACAAGAACCCACACAGAATGCTGATTGCAACTGATTCTAAGGACATCCCCATTTGGAAGAAGCCGTGCAAAGTAAAGAGTTTTTTCTGTCATTGTGGAAGAGAAACGGGAAATTTGAATTGAGCCGTTGTTTTTTGCCTCAAGGAATTCCTGTCTTGCTCCATGATTTTCAAGTTTGGCAGCATCAACTTTATTGTCAAAATAAACGGTTCCGTCAGAGTGGATAAGTGTTATACGATTTTCTGTTTGTAATTCGGAAAGATGGTCCAGTTGTTGATTTAAGACTGAATTTTCCAAAAATAAACTTTCGGTTTTAAGTTCTGAAAAAATCTGCTTTTCAAAATATCCGTACATATTTGAAATGAATAAAAACGCACAGATAAAATAAATAAGAGTTCCAACAAAAAAAGTGTTGATGAAGATTCTAAAGGTCAGTGATTTTGGTTTCATGTTGAGCAATCTCCTTTATGTTAATGCGTGAGTGCATGGAGCAACGCGAAGCGATGCCGAAGGCATTGGAGCGACAGCGGAATTGCGGAACGCACGACGGCAACTTGTTGCCGGCACGCCCAATTCTTAATTCCGCTTTCTGCATTCCTAATTAAACTTATATCCAACTCCGCGGATTGTTTCGATATTTTTTTCATACTCACCAAGTTTTGCACGAAGAGTACGAATGTGAACATCTACGGTGCGGCTTTCTATCTCGGAAGAAAGGCCCCATACAGATTCAAGAAGCTGTTCACGGGTAAGCACATTTCCGCGATTCTTTATAAGCAGGACAAGCAGGTCGAATTCCTTGACTGTAAGAAAAAGCTGCTGGTTGCCGGCAAAAACTGTATGCTGATTTTCATCAATTTTAATTCCGCCAGCCTCAAGAAGTTCTTTATGGGAATCTGATTTTTCGTAGCGGCGAAGAACTGCTTTTATGCGGGAAACAAGAGCCATCATTCCAAAAGGTTTTGTAACATAATCGTCAGCACCAGAATCAAGGCCTGTAACAACATCGTATTCTGAATCTTTTGCGGTAAGCATGATTACGGGAATTGTAGAAGTTTTCGGATTTGAACGAAGCTTTTTTAGAATGGAAATACCGTCTTCTTCAGGAAGCATTATGTCCAGCAAAAGCAAATCAGGATTTGTAGTTTGAAGAGCCGTCCAAAATGCAGAAGGCAGCGCAAAATCCTGAACTTCAAATCCCTGACTTTTTAATGAATAATTGATGAGCTTACGGATGTTGTCATCGTCTTCAAGAATATAAACCATATCTTAGTTATAAATGATTTGAGTAAAATTGCAATTAAAGAATTGTTAAGTTTGTGTAAAAAATTGAAAAAAGATTGCAAAA
>CAMVJE010000096.1 GCA_947167745.1 uncultured Treponema sp. | reverse complement strand
GAAAAACTGAATGCTGACCCTTGCTGGAGATTTTCAACAAGGGTCAGTTTTTTTTACGGAAGAGTTTTACCAGAAGAAAGATAAAGCTTGTACCATTCGTTGTGGGTAAGCTCCACTTTCGTTGCGTCACAGATTTCTTTTAAATGCTCAGGATTCATCGTTCCGGCGATTGCCTGCATTTTTGCCGGATGACGCAGAATCCATGCGATTGCGATTGCAGTCTTTGAAACACCATATTTTTCGCCAAGTTCCGCAAGGACTTTGTTAAGCTCAGGGAAATCCGGGCTGTCAACAAAGCAGCCTTTAAAAAATCCATGCTGGAGCGGAGACCAGGCCTGAATCGTAATGTCGTGAAGACGGCAATAATCCAGAGTTCCGTTGTCACGGTCGATAGAACGCTCCGTGGTAAGATTGTTCACATACAAAGTCTGGTCGATAAGCTGAGACTGCTCAATCGAAAACTGAAGCTGATTAAAAACAAGCGGCTGCTTCACAAATTTCTTCAATAATTGGAGCTGCATCGTCGGGACATTGCTCACACCAAAATGACGGACTTTGCCGGTTTTGTGCAGGATATCGAATGCCTCTGCAACCTGCTCAGGCTCAAAAATCAAATCAGGCCTGTGCAAAAGAAGCGCATCAAGGTAATCCATCTGCAGGCGGGAAAGAATCTGGTCGACGCTCGTGAGAATATTTTCTTTTGTCCAGTCAAATTCATTCCGCTCAGGACAGATGCCGCACTTGCTCTGAATAATCACATCTTCGCGCTTAATCCCGGACTTTTTGAAGGCATCCCCAAAACGTTTCTCTGCCTCACCGTTTACACCGTAACATGTTGCATGATCAAAAAAGTTAATTCCCAAATCGACGGCGGTGTGAATCATTTTTTCTGCCTGATCAACAGAAAGAGCAGGCATCCTCATGCAACCCATAATAATGGCCGAAGCGTTCGAAGGCCCGTTCACGACATTGATATTCTTCATATTTACCCCTTTGAAAACTGAATTGAGCTATTATAGCACAGAAATTATGGAAGACAAATTTTTATGGGCGCAATCCACTTGCAACGGGTGTTCCAGGGCTCGCTATCCGCTCGGTCGTTCCGACTGGCTCCGCCACCCTTCCATACCCGGGCGCAGAATTTATTTTCCATCGATACGAAGTTTTGCAGTAACCGGCACTGTCCATGTCCAGCGATATTCGCTATCTGCGATTTTTTTGTAGAACATATCCCAGCCGGCGGTAATCATCCATTTTTCAAATTCGAGCATTACGCGCGGATAAAATTCCCAGGTGTCGAAAGATTTTGCAGAATCGCTGGTGTCATAAGCGGCGTAGTAGCCTGCCATCGGTTTGATTGCAAAAATTCCGTGAATCGGAGCGTAGACTTGCAGGGCTGTGTAGAGCGGAATCATGTTTCCTTCAACAGAATGACCGATTTCGCTCTCGCTTGTAATTCGCACTTTGCCGATTGTGGGGCGGATTGCAAGTGAAAAGAGATTTGTTTGCTTTAAGTCCGCGACTTTTTTGTTCTGAACCGGGCTGAGCATGGAATTTGCGACATAAGGCTCAGCATTGTGTGAAAAAGCGGCGAAAACCGAGAAAGTCTTAAAAATGCTGAAATTCCTTTTTGAAAAATTGGCTGCGATGCACTCAGAAAAATCTTTTTCAGAAACAGAATTAACGTCAGCTTCTCCATCGGCAGTGGCTCCATACTGAACGTCAAAGCCAAAAGTCAAAGGAAGTTCCTTATTAATAGAAGAAAAATTATAACTTGCGGCGAAATTAATTCCCCAGTCTTTTTTAAAGGCAACATAGCTTTCTGTAAGCGGGAGGGCGACTCCAAAAGTAAAGCCTTGGTATTCAGTTTTTGCGCCGATTCCAGTTTTTCCCCAGCGGCTTGCTCCAGTGTAAGTCTCTGTGAGCGAAAAATATCCGCCTGTAAGGTAATATGAATACAATTTTCCGAGTGCGAATTCAAAAATATCGTTTCCAAACGGCCGGACTTTTGCAAAAGCACGCTTGACTTCAAGTTTTTGCGATTCTTCTTCCTTTGAGTCAGTTTTGTTGAGCCTGTAATACAACTTCCCGCCCAAAGTCACGTAATCATCGTTCAATTTTGAGTCAACGAGCAGATACGCGCCACCAAACTGAACATTGTCGTCTTCGTCCTTGTCGATTGGAGTGACAGAAAACGTTACGTCCGTGTCATTTTTCATTCCGTCAGAAAATGTGAAAGAAACTGCAAAAATTGCAAAACCTAAAACTGATATGATTCTTTTCATAGTAACCTCTTTTTTTTGATTAACAGACTATACATGACATTTTATTTGTTGGCAATCTATTCCGTAAATTTTCCAACTTTCAACGTAAATTTTTTAACTTTCCCTTCCCCAAACATTCAATTTTAATTCAAGACTCCTAAAAATTTCAAAAAAAATTCCTAAATATTTCTATTCAAAAACCGATAAACCGGGCTTAACATTAACATCGTAATGCAAAACATCTAAAAAAGGAGGATTCTTAGATGAAAAAAGTAATTGCATGTTTGATGGCACTTATGTGTCTCACTTCTGTGTTCGCAGCTAAAAAATCAAAGAAAGCTGCTGACGGTAAAATCAAGATTGGTATTATCAACAACCCCCCATCAGAGTCTGGCTATCGCGCTGCTAACGTAAAGGACTTCGAGACTGTTTTCACTGCATCAAAATATGATGTAAAAACATTCTACAGCCTTAAAAATGACGAACAGCTCAATGCTGCTTCTCAGTTCATCACAGAGGGCGTTGATTACATTCTTCTTTCTGCAGCTGCTACTGACGGTTGGGAAAAAGTTCTCAAAAATGCTCAGAAAAACGGAATCAAAGTATTCTTGTTCGACCGAATGATTAACGTTCGCGACAAGTACTACGAAGCAGCTGTTGTTTCTGACATGGCAAAAGAAGGTGAAACAGCTGTTGCATGGCTCAAGGCTCAGAATCTTCCAGAATACAAAGTTGTTCACATTCAGGGTGCTATGGGTTCAGACGCTCAGATTGGTCGTACAGGTGCTTTGGACGCAGAATTCGCTTCTGGCAAAATGAAGAAAGTTGTTCAGCAGACAGCTACATGGGACGAGGCTGAGGCTAAAAAAATCGTTGAGTCTGTAATCAACTCAAAAGAAGACTTCAACGTAATCTACGCTGAGAACGACGGTATGGCTAAAGGTGCTGTTGCAGCTCTCGACGAAGCTGGTATCACACACGGTGTAAACGGCAAAGTAGTTGTAATGGGCTTCGACTGCAACAAATGGGCTCTTCGTGAACTTCTTGCCGGCAACTGGAACTATGACGGACAGTGCTCTCCATTCCAGGCTGCTGTAATCGAAAAGATGATTTCAACTGGCAAAGTTCCTTCAAAGAAAATCATTTCTGACGAAAAAGGATTCGATGCAAAGAAAATCTCACAGGCTGACATCGACAAATATGGTCTTGGTGACTAACCGGCAATTTTTGTAAATTGGCGTTACGGCGTAAAGTGTGTAGAGAGCATATTTTACGCCGTATTTTTTTAGATTGGAATTAAAAACATGGAAAATAATGATATTGTTTTGTCAATGCGCGGAATCTATAAGGAATTTCCTGGCGTAAAGGCCCTTCAAAACGTGGACTTTACACTTCGGGAAGCCGAAATCCACGCGCTCATGGGTGAAAACGGTGCCGGAAAATCAACTCTGGTCAAGGTTCTCACCGGCGTTCACATCAAGGATGCAGGTGAAATCAGGATTGCGGGTATAAATGAACCGGTAAACATCCGCTCCCCGCAGGATGCCCAGAATCTGGGCATTTCTACAGTTTATCAGGAAATTACCCTCTGCCCTAACCTCACTGTGGCAGAGAATATGTATATTGGACGCGGAAATTACAAATTCGTAAACCGCAAGGAACAGGAAAAGAATGCAACTGAGC
>CAMVJE010000095.1 GCA_947167745.1 uncultured Treponema sp. | reverse complement strand
TTTTGCTCAGGGTGGAATTTTATATCAAAAATCAAAGAGAAAATCCACATTCTGATTCAAAGAATGGTCATTCTGAACTTGTTTCTGAATCTGAATTGCAAAAAAAGTTCGATTTTCTTGAAAAAAATGCACAGGAATGGTTACGACCGTTCGTTAAGTCACAAAAAATCAACGCTCAGGATATTTATGACGCTCTTTACTGGTATCTTGAAGGAAGTGAGATTGATTCAAAAGTTCCCCTGCAAATCACTTTGGCTAACGGACGGAAGCGAAAAATCTTCTATGAAAAGAAAGCTGACGGTGAGATTGTGCCGACCCTCGAAATTATTATCCAGCAGATTTTCGGCTGCTTTGAGACACCTAAGATTCTCGGAAAGCCGGTCTTGCTCAAACTTCTTTCACCAGCGAGCCGGCCTCTCCAAATCACAAATGACCTTGCAAATTTCTGGAATGGAGCCTGGATTGAAATCTGCAAGGAAATGAAAGGCCGCTATCCAAAGCATAACTGGGATTACAGAGTTTATGAGGAAAATTCGTAAGTAAAATTTTTAATAACAAAGAATTTTCTAGGTAGTTTTTAAATTTCATTGTAAAATAATCTTATGTAGGAAAGTCTTTACGGAGATTATTTATATGGGAAACCTTAAAATCTTAAATGATATCACTGAAGTTCCAAAGGCTGTTGATTTTTTGCAATCTGAGCTTTCTGCTAAAAAACTGTCAAAAAAGATTCTTTGGCAGACACTCCTTGCAGCTGAAGATGTCATAACAAAAATGATTGAAAATTCGACAGATGAAATAAAAATTTCTGTCGGTGGATTTTTAGGCAATACTGAAATCCGTATGAGCGCAAAAGGCTCCCCGTTTGAAAGTTCAGATATAGCCGAAAAACTTCTTTTTGCTGAAGAGGGGGCAGAAAGCGAAGAAGTAAATAATGTAATCCGAAATTTGATTTCAAAACTTTTCGGAAAGAATCTCCTTGTCCGCAATGATAACGGAGTTAATAAAGTCGTAATTGAAGTTGCGAAATCCCAGTTCAAGCCGATTTTCTTTACACTTTTTGCACTCGTTTCCGGAATCCTTTGTGGTTTTGCGATGCAGCATTTCCTTCCGCCGGATATTTCTCGGATAGTTTCCAAAAATCTCTTCGAACCAGTTTATTTTGTGTTTATGAATACGCTCAAACTCATTGTTGGTCCGCTCGTATTCTGTTCGATTGCATCAAGCATTGCTGACTTCAGCGATTTGAAAGCTCTCGGAAAATTGGCGGTAAAAATCGTTATCTTCTACCTGTTCACATCAGTGATTGCAATATCCGTGGGTTTCTTCAGCTACAAACTTTTCCCAATTGGCGATCCGTCACTAATCAGTGCTATTACAGATGCAGGAAAAGCAACGATAGCAAAAGGGGCTTCAACTTCAGTTTCAATTAGAGAGACACTTATTGGAATACTGCCGACAAACATCATCAGTCCATTTGAAAAATCAGATATGCTCCAGCTGGTTTTTCTGGCGGTTTTGGTTGGTTTGGCAACAACTTCAATTGCGGAAAAATATTCGATTATAAAAGACAGCATATCTGCGCTAAATGCCCTTTGCTCAAAAATTACGACCGTTCTTGTGAGTTTTATTCCTATTGTTGTTTTTTGCTCAATGGCAAAAATGATGACTTCTTTGAACATCTCAAATCTTCTAAATGTTATTACTTGGGTTCCGGTTATTTATTTTGCTGACATTCTGATGATAATTATATATCTGCTCCTTCTGGCAATAGTCGGCGGTTTGAATCCGTTTAAATTCCTCGGAAAATTTTATCCGGCGATGCTCACAGCCTTTGCTTTCGCTTCAAGCAATGCCACTCTTCCGACTTCAATTAAGCAAGTAGATGAAATGGGTGTTTCCAAACGAATCTATTCATTTTCTCTCCCTCTTGGTGCCACAATAAATATGGACGGATCATGTATCACTTTGATGATTACCGCGCTGTTTATGGCAAAAATTTTCTCAATTCCAGTAACACCCGGAGTTTTACTTTCGCTCTTTGTCGCAATTATGATGCTTTCTGTTGGTTCTCCGGGTGTTCCTGGTGGAAATCTTGTCTGCATCACATTGATTATTCCTCAGATTGGAGTTCCGGCCGAAGCTGTTAGTCTTATCATGGGATTGTATCCTATAATTGGCATGATGCAGGTCTGTGTAAATGTAACTGGAGACGCCGTAACATCAACAATCATCGCAAAGCATGAAAATCTGCTTGATTTGAAGAAATATAATGAATGATATAGAGTAGAAATCAAATTCATAGGACCTTTATATGATAAAAACCGCTGTTTTGGGTGTTGGAAACATGGGGAGCAAATATGCCTGCCTTCTTCAAGACAGAGCAATCGAAGGAATGGAACTTTCCGCCATTACGAGGATAAAGGAGCCATACAAGTTAATGCTGGAGCCTGCAAGGATGAACTTGATTTTGAAAAAGAATTTGAAGTTGAATTAGCCAGGAAAATAAAAGAATGAAGGGAAAAGCAAGGTTTGTAATCGTAGAATCAGGCTGGCAGGCATCATATTATCTCAGGATTGCCAAAAACCTTCCTGATTTTTTGAAGTCGCAGCTGTTCTTTGCCGTAGGGCAGAAAAAGCTGAAGCCCTTTCAAAGGAATGGGGAATTTATGCGACAAGCTTAGTTTCCGAATGTATAGACATGAAGCCAGATTTTGTTGTGGTGGCGGTCTCAAAAAATTCAGGGAACCAAGTCGTCCTTGAATGGCTGGACAGGGGCTTTTTTGTTCTGGCAGAAACGCCGGCCTCTCCAAATCACAAATGACCTTGCAAATTTCTGGAATGGAGCCTGGATTGAAATCTGCAAGGAAATGAAAGGCCGCTATCCAAAGCATAACTGGGATTATCGGATTGCGGAGATATAAAATTTTCTTGCGAAATCGACAAAAGCGGTTAATACTGAATATAAAGCCTGGAGTCGAAAAATGAAAAAATCACTTGGAATTGTTTTTTTGATTTTTGCAGTCTGTTCAAATCTTTTGAGTGCACAGGAATCCAAAAATGAAGAATCTTCACCTCTTTCAGTTTATGTGACGACCGATGTTGCTTACTATCCAGAGTCGAAATCTAAAGCTGGCAGAACTGACACACATTTTGCAGGATTAACAGGTATATACAGTGAATTTGAGTGTCGTTCCACGCTTTTTGCGGATTATACGATAAAAACTCCACTTGGCGAGCACTGGCTTTTAAATGATGCCAATGTGATTTTGACAGGAGCTTTTGAATTTACACCGCTTTCTGTCCGCCCCCAGCTCGCACTTGGTTTTCAGCCTCTTCCCTTCCTTGTCTTTAATGGTGGCGCATCGGTTGGCTTCGGATGGAACTTCCTGGACTTTGAAGGACTTTGTGTTCTTGACGAAAAATCAAGAAAATACGAATCTATTTCGACATTTGATCATCCGTTTTATGAAGTCTGGGCACAGGGAACTTTCATGTTTGACACAGGTGCTTTAATTCCGGGGGACTGGAATCATGTCATAATGCTTGCTTCTTACAAAACATTTTATTATGGAATTGGCGGGGTGGGGAGGCATACTCCTTTTGCATGGCAGGACGAAAAAAACAGGGTAGCGGGGCTTCAATATGAGTTTAATGGAATTCTCGCATACCAAATGCCGCTTTTGCTTTATCGTGCGGGTCTTATGTACACTGCTTATGGTCATTTTGACGGTGCTGATTATGGAAAATTTGATGATTCATACGACGGAGCGTTTACCCAACATTCTCTGGGTGGACTTTTTCAGTTCAATCTTACCGAAAAAGATGAGCTGACTTGTATCGCCCAGTTTTCAACTCGCCGTTGTTTCGATAAAGAACTTGATGCGAAGGAAGATGAATTTTTCGTCCAAAAACTCGGAACAGAATGGTATTTTAGAAGACTTGTTTTCAGCTGGACTCATAAATT
>CAMVJE010000094.1 GCA_947167745.1 uncultured Treponema sp. | reverse complement strand
GAAAAAGTAAAGGCAGTTTACCTCGGACGCGGAAAATTCCACAAGAGCGGCGTGGCATAATAGCCAGAGTACAGGAGGCACGAAGAAATGTTAGAAATCAAAAATCTCAGTTCATATTACGGAGAAAGCCGGATAATTCCATCGCTTTCGATGAGCGTTCCAAAAGGCGAAATCGTGTGCCTTGTCGGACGAAACGGCGTTGGAAAAAGCACAACCCTCAAAAGCATAATGGGAATGGTCAAAACGCCCGAAGGAAGCATCCTTCTTGACGGAAAAGAAATCATCGGAAAAAAGACCTACGAACGAGCAGCCCTCGGAATCGGCTACGTTCCGCAAGGCCGGGAAATTTTTCCCCAGCTCACAGTGGCAGAAAATCTGGAGCTCGGATTGCAAGTCTCAGGCGGAAAAGGCGAAATCGGCGAGGAAATCTTTGAACTTTTCCCGATTATAAAGACCTTCATGAACCGAAAAGGCGGAAACCTGAGCGGCGGACAGCAACAGCAGCTCGCAATCGCAAGGGCACTCGTGAGTCACCCAAAACTTTTGATTCTGGACGAGCCGACCGAAGGAATCCAGCCGTCAATCATCGAAGACATAGCCACCGCCATTGAGCGAGTGAACAAGGAACTGGGAATTACGATTCTGATTGTCGAGCAGTACCTGGATTTCGTTCTTTCGGTGAGCAACCGCTACTACGTGATGGACAAAGGCGAAATCACGCTGAGCGGATTTACAAAGGATGCAGATTCCCAGGCGATTCAGGCTAAGATGGCGATTGGATGATGGAAATTCATTTAAGGAATGACGAAAGACGTGAATCGCAATAAAGAGCTGTTCTTTCTTCCCATTTTGGAACAAGTCTGTTTAATTGCTCAATTAAAATCTTTCTAAAGTCTTTGGTTTATTCATCTAATCTTTTCCTCTAAGCTTACTTTGCCTCTTAAATTCTTCTGCAACTGCGCAAGGCCCGTCCCACCACAGTTTTGTTGAATCATCATAAAGCATTTTTGCAGTATTAGATTTCATAAATTCAAGCAAAAGTTCTTCCTGCGGAAGCTTTGTTTCTTGGGCAAGCTGTTCTACAGCCATCTTAGCCGTCAAATCCATTGCAAATAGAGTTTTATCGTTGGGTTTGTTTTCCATATATTACTCCAAAGAAACTTTTTCGCTTTTAAAAAATTCCAGCATAGAGATTGCTTTATCACTTCTAAAACAAAACTGGTCTTGCAATCGCTCCGGCATCAACAGGCTTATGCATATTTTGTCTGCCTGTTCACTGCCAATTGTGCCAAAAACATTGTTCATATATGCAATTATGGTTGCATTCGTATCATCATTAGCAATCTTTCCAGAAATTACATCGTAATCTTGCATTGATGCCTTAACATCATTAAATGCACCACTTCTACGATGAGAGACAATACAATGTAGCCAGTCAACATCAGCTGTTTCAAATGTAAAAGCTTTTATAGAATCATTCATATTCATTTTGAAAAATGATATAAAAGCAAATTCCTCAGAATAAGAAATCACACCTTTTTCTTTAGCCTTTTTTGCAGAAATTTTTGCAAATGACCTTGCCTGTTCTTTTGAAGTTGTAAGATAAAATCCCCTGCCAAAATCTTTATACATTGCGCATTTTGATAAATCAGGATTTTCGACAATGCAGTAACTTCCGTGATAAAGAACAATTCCATCTTTCAGTTTTTTCATACATTTGCTCCTTTTGCCTGCAAATAAGCCTTTACTTCTTCAAAAACGGCTTCGTCACCTTCAACATGAAAAATTCCAAATCCCTCACGGATAAATGGAAGTACATCATATTGTCCAAAAATATCTGCAACCTGTTTTAAAGAAAGAGAATATTTTTCTGCCATCATGCGTAATATCCGTATCTGCATAAACAAAATCTGCTGGTTTTCATTCATTTAATCTTCTCCTCCAGCTTTTTAATTTCAGCCTTTATCTCTATTTGCCGATAGAATTGCTTTTCATTTTTCATTTTCTTTTTTAATGGCAATTGCTTTTTTACCTGGCTTCTTTTGCTTCTTTAGTCCTTCCATCCAGTGGCTTTTTGGTGTCTTTAGGAATAACCCAGCTGTTCCCAAATTTTTTTGCACCTGGTATCTTCCCTTCGGTACACATTAGAGTAACCATTCGTACAGTAATCCCCCATTTTTCGGCAAGTTCTTTAGCTGTACATAAATTATCCATTGTATCCATATACAGACTATTATACTTCCGCTGTCGGAAATATACAAGGAATATTTAGAATAAACAATCAAAGGCCCCATGAATCTCCTGAGCACTCTTTCCCAGTACCCGCACGACAATATCCCCAGAGTCACTTTCGCTTGCTTCGATTAAGATTTTCTCGTTTGCGCTTGGATTTTTCCCTACCCCGCAGGCTTTACGCCGATACTCTTCCGTGTACAAAAGCTTTTCTTCCAGTCCCAAAATCTCCCGCACTTCCCTAACAGTTTTCTCGAATCCGAAAATCAGCATTGTGCCCGAATGTGTGAACTCTCCAAAGCTCACTTCGCTTTGCAAAAGATTTTTCTTTTCTCCGCCCTCAAAAAAGTTGTTCTCGCGGAAAATCAATTTTTCTTCACGGCGGATTTCAATCAGATTCTTGTAGGTCGTAAAATCAAAGACTTCGCCACAGGCAACCCGGCCGGCACAAATGCAGTCCTCGTAAATCAGTCTCGCCCCCGCTGAAAGAGAAATCTTCGTGCTTGAAACAAAATTGCTCTTCGCAAATGGAATGCAGGGATTGGGAGCGTAAATCAAAGTTCCGCCCTCACCCACGCTTGCAGAAATTTTTCGTTCAGCCTTTTCGCCTTCTTCCATTTTGAAGATTTTCTCGAAAGACTGGCTCACGATTTCAAGATTCGCTCCTTTTTCTACTATTATATTGTGTTTCTGAGTGTCGCCCGCAAGGATTCCCGGAGAAGCTGATTGCTGGAAGACCGTGATTCCGCCGTCTTCTTTTTGGAAAGGCTTCATGATTTTAAATGGAGAAGTGAAAAAACTGTCTTTTATGAAAGTCCTGCCGTTTTTTGAGCGGGCGGCTGTGAGTTCAAACCGGGAGACTTTTCCGAACTGGTTCATATCAAGATTCCGAACTAAATTCGGAATGACTAGATTCTGTCAAATCCGTAAAGAACACATTTCTGTCCAGAAACGCAATCACTTCGTCAATTCCTTCTCCAGTGCGTATGTTCGTGAACACAAAAGGCTTTTCTCCCCGCATCTTTTTTGAATCCCGCGCCATCACTTCAAGGCTTGCACCCACATAAGGAGCAAGGTCGATTTTATTTATGACAAGAAGATTGCTCCGCATGATTCCCGGTCCGCCTTTTCGCGGGATTTTGTCGCCCTCGCTCACATCAATTACGAAAATCGTCGCGTCCACAAGTTCCGGGCTGAATGTTGCCGAAAGATTGTCGCCGCCACTTTCAATGAACATGAGTTCAATGTCGGGAAAGCGCGCTCGAAGCTCGTCAACGGCCTCAAGGTTCATCGAAGCGTCCTCGCGGATTGCGGTGTGAGGACAGCCGCCTGTCTCAACGCCAAGAATCCGCTCTTTTGGAAGCACTGAATGTGCGGTCAAAAATTCCGCGTCTTCTTTTGTGTAAATGTCGTTCGTGATAACGCCAATCGAATATTTTGAAGCAAGCCGGCGGGTCAAAGCCTCAACCAAAGCTGTCTTTCCAGACCCAACAGGCCCCGCCACACCGATTTTTGTGAATCGCATATTTCCTCCTTTCTTAATGTTGCAGGGATGCAACGACTAGCGAGTTTTTGTTATCAACAAAAACTCGGCCATGAAAAAATTACATGGATGTAATTTTTTCATGCTAGCTCATGTACAATCTCGTATACAAAAACTCGTGCTGCATCGAAAGAATCTCGCTCTGCGGACTGGAGCGGCACAGGTCATCCTTCGAAAGCCGCATGACTTTTTCTAAAATTTCCCCGAATAGCGTAAAAAGCGAGTGCA
>CAMVJE010000093.1 GCA_947167745.1 uncultured Treponema sp. | reverse complement strand
GACAAACCTTTCAGCAAAGGAACCTGAAAAAATGGTAAAATTATGTTCCGGATACGAAATGCCAACACTCGGTTTAGGAACCTGGACTCTAACCGGTCAGGTTTGCGAAGACGCAGTATATGCCGCGCTCAAATCTGGCTACCGTTTGATTGATACTGCAAAATATTATGGCAACGAGAGTGAAGTTGGAAACGCAATTCGTCGTGCTATAAAAGACGGAATCTGTAAGCGGGAAGAAATCTTTGTAACTACAAAACTTGTTCCCTGGTCAAACAATCCGGATCTTGATATTGACGATTCGCTCAAGCAGCTTGGTCTTTCTTATATTGATCTTTGTCTGCTTCATCAGCATGGATCGGCTTCGGGTGATGATGCAGTTTACAAAGCTATGATTCGTGCAATTAAAGACGGAAAAATCCGTTCAATCGGAATCTCAAATTTTTACACCGAAAAAACTGTTTCACATTTCATAAAGGACTTTGAAATCCCGCCGGCAGTCATTCAAAACGAAAACCATCTGAAGTATCAGAATAATTCTTTGCGTGACTGGGCAGCCCAAAAGGGAATCTATATAGAAAGCTATTATCCATTCGGCGGCCGCGGCCACACAAAAGAGCATCTGCAAAATGAGACTGTGCTGGAAATCGCTCGTGCCCACGGCAAGTCGGCTGCACAAATCATCGTCCGCTGGCATTTGCAATCTGGCTACATCACAATTCCCGGAAGTTCAAACCCTGATCACATTGCAGAAAACTTTGATGTCTGGGATTTTGAACTTACTGAAAACGAAATGAAAAAACTAAACGTGCTCGATACAGGGCGACGTTATGAAAACTGGTAATAATTTTGGAGGTAAACTTTATGAAAAAATTAATTCTTACACTTTTAATCGGAGGCTTTATGATGGCAGGACTTTCAGCGAAGACAGCGTTCGTTTACTTCAGCGCAACAGGAACTACCGAGCGTATGGCAAAAAATGCCGCTAAAGCAATGGGGGCAGACATTTTTGAAATTCAGCCGGTTCACAAATACACCGACGCCGACTTAAACTGGCACGACAAAAAATCCCGTTCATCAATCGAATGTAACGACCCGAAAAGCCGTCCTGCAATTTCAAATAAAATCGACATCTCGGGCTACGACACTATTGTGCTTTGCTATCCAATCTGGTGGGCATATGCGCCAAAAATTGTTTACACCTTTGTTGAAAGCCAGAACTGGTCGGGCAAAAAAATGATTACTCTTTGTACCAGTGGTGGCAGCGGTCTTGGTCGCAGCGGCACAGATTTGTCTAAGTTTGCAAAGGACGTAGACTTCAAGGGTGGGAAAGATTTTACCCGCGGTTCCGGCGCAGATGTTAAGAAGTATATCGACGGTTTGTTGAAATAACCACTAGTGTCATTGCCCGACGGTTTCTGAGCTTGTCGAAGGACTTGACCGGGCAATCTATTTAAGGATTCAAAATGAAAAAAATATCATCTTTTTTGTTCATACTTTTAGGAATAATCATGATGGCAAATGCAGCAACATTCACCGCACCAAACTCCGGCTTTGTTCTTATAAATGGCGGAACCTTTACTATGGGAAGCCCTGAAAGTGAGGATTGGCGAAGCAATGACGAAGTTCAGCACCGAGTTACACTTGCCTCTTTTTATATGTCAAAATATGAAGTTACTCAAAAAGACTGGCGCGAAGTAACTGGTAAAAATCCTTCATCTTTTTCCGGTGACACTCTTCCTGTAGAAAGCATTACTTGGCTTGAAGCAATTGAGTTTTGCAATGCCTTGAGCCGCCATGACGGACGAACACCTGTTTACACAATCAGCGACGGTGGCAATACAGTCACCTGGAATCGCAGTGCAAACGGTTACCGTCTTCCAACCGAAGCTGAATGGGAATATGCGGCCAGAGCTGGAACAAGCACCCCCTTTTATTCGAAAAAAGTTCCAGGTTCTGATGACGTAAACTTTTACGGCCACTATCCATATCAGATAGAGCAGAATTATTTTCATGATGAAGTTTTGGAAACACGTCCAGGTGTCTATCGTGGCAAGACGATAACAGTCGGAAGTTTTAAACCAAATCCGAATGGACTTTACGACATTTACGGAAACGTAGGCGAATGGTGCTTCGATTATTATGGCGAATACACTATGACAGGCTCAACAACCAAAGCAATAGATAACCCGACAGGAGCTGCTAGCGGAACCCGTCGCGTTTATCGTGGCGGCGGCTGGAATGATTTTGGGAAAAATCTCAGAAGCGCATACAGGGCGGCCATGCAGCAGTCAAGCGAAGCATATAATATAGGTCTACGTCTTGTTTGCAATGCCGATGACAGTGTAAAAGGAATCGTAACTACATCTGAAGAAGCAGTTTCAAAAAAGGCAAAAGCAAGTACCCAAAAAGCTTTAATCATCTTTTACAGCTGGAGCGGTAATACTCGCGGAGTTGCAAGGGAAATCCAAAAGCAGACAGGCTTTGATACAATAGAACTTGAACTTGTAAAACCATATTCAACAGATTACAGCACAGTCTTGAACGAAGCCCAGCGTGATCAGCATAATCAGGTTCGCCCGGTACTTAAAACAAAAATAGACAGTAAAAAATGGGCAGAGTATGATACAATAATCTTAGGCTATCCTAACTGGTGGGCAAGCATTCCAATGCCGATTGCAACCCTTTTGGAAAGCTACGACTTTTCAGGAAAAATAATAATTCCATTCTGTTCACATGGCGGCGGAAGATTCGGTCAGAGCATCACCGCAATTTCAAAGCTTGCTCCAAAAGCAAAAATCGGAAACGGCTTGAGCATTCATTATTCTGGCGGTTCAAGTCTTCCAAAAGATGTAGAAAAGTGGTTGAATAAAAACGGAGTTTCAAGAAAATGAATACAAACAAAATAAGAATGCCGCTAGATATTTTAATGACAGTCCTCTCAATAATCCTCATGGGCGGAAACTATTTGTTCCCGGCAGACATAGTTCACGAAATCTTAGGCGTGGCTCTTTTTGTTCTCTGGGCAGTCCACATTATTTTGAACCGCCGCTGGTATGGAGCTATCTTCAAAGGAAGCTATAACCCCTACCGCGTAATGCAGACCGTCATCAACTGCTGCATTTTGATTTGCACAATCTTTTTGATGATAAGCGGAATCATGCTTTCAAATCACCTCTTCACATTTTTGAATATCCAGAACGGACTTGGTTTTGCCCGAATCGCACACCTGCTTGCCAGTCACTGGTATTATCTTTTTATGTCGCTGCACATCGGGCTGCATGTGGGGATGATTGCAAATAAGGTATGTCATTCCCGTGCATCCCAAATTTATCAAACTCGTACATCCCAAGTTTGTCATTCCCGTGCTCCGACACGGGAATCTCTTGATGAAGAGATTATCGGGTCAAGCCAGATAATGACAGGAAAAGCAAATCCGATAATGGCAGAGAAAGACAGGGCGATAATGACACTTGTTGGAAAAATCCTTCTTGCCCTCGCCTGCCTTTACGGCCTTTACGCCTTTATCGCCCGCGGGGTCTGGAAGTATCTTATCCTTCGTCAGCAGTTTTTCTTTTTTGATTTGGAACGCGGCTACATTCTTTTTGCAATCGATTATATTTCAATAATCATTTTGTTTGCAACAATTTCACATTTAATAGCATCAAGATTAAAAAAAAGAAAAACTTTTTCTGCAGTTTGACTAACTCCACCATTTTCGCTATAATACCCTTATCTGCCACCGGGTAGGAATGTGCCGGGATTTTTGTATCCCTATAACATTCAGCCACATCAGTAGGTCCGCCAATAAATTGGCATGAAGATGGGCAATCTTTCTCTAAGGAGTCGCCCATGTTCAATTACATCTGGCCGCTTTTAATCATCGTTTTTGCAAACACACTTTACCAGATTTGCGCTAAGGGAATCCCCGCGCAAATGAACACCTATGCCAGCATGACAATCACCTATGCTGTGGCGACGCTTTTTTCGGCGCTGGGCTTCTTTGTTACTACAAAAGGCGGGAATATCATCAAAGAGTTTTCACACACCAACTGGGCCACAATCGTTTTGGGAATTGTGATTACAGGACTTGAAGTAGGCTTTATTTTTGCTTATAAGGCAGGCTGGAAAGTCAGCACACTGG
>CAMVJE010000092.1 GCA_947167745.1 uncultured Treponema sp. | reverse complement strand
GGCATCAATGACTTTGTAAGGCGTTTTGAGGGTTTTCATCTGAGCGTAAGGATACCAGATCATATTTTTCTCCATATATTTGAAAGAATTTCCGCACAATTTCTGATTTCGCATTCGGAGTGGGAAGCCGTGACGGAAAGGCGAAGTCTGGACGTACCTACAGGAACAGAAGGGGGTCTGATTGCAGAAATAAGGATTCCGTTTTTGAGACATTCCTCTGAAAGGAAAACTGCTTTTTCGGCTTCCCCCAGCACAATGGGAATAATTGGGGTAGAACCTTTAACCACAGGAAGCCCTGCTTTTTCAAGAAGATTCCGCATGGTTCTTGTATTGAAGTTCAATTTTTCGACCAAGGATTTACCATTCGCCTTTAAAAGATTTAAGGCTTCGTTTGCACTGGCAGCTACGCTTGGTGGAAGAGCCGTTGAAAAGATAAAGGGGCGGGATTTGTTTCGTAAATAGTCGCAGATTAGTTTTGAAGAAGCCGCATAGCCTCCTTCCGCTGCCAGAGCCTTGCTCAAAGTTCCAATCTGAATGTCGATTCCGCAGTTTTTTCCATCAAGTCCGTAATATTCAGCTGTTCCATGCCCGCTTTTGCCAATTACTCCCAGAGCATGGGCATCGTCAATAATCAGGCAGAAATTGTATTTTGATTTCAGAGCTACGAGGGAAGGAAGATTTACGATGTCGCCATCCATGCTGAAAACTCCATCCGAAACAACAAAAATCTGAAACTCATCGGGAATTTCTGTTGTTTTCAAAAGTTCTTCAAGGTCTTTCATGTCGTTGTGTTTGTAGACGATGACTTTTGCACCGCTGATTTTACAGCCGTCGATAATAGAAGCATGGTTCAATTCATCAGAAAAAATCACGCTTTTTTCATGGGTAAGTCCAAGATAGTTGTTTGAAGAAAAAACGGTGTATTCTTTTTGGTTTTCGTCCACAGCTTTTGTCGCTGAAACCATGCGAAAGTCTTTTACCCTGCGAAGCTTTTTAATTTCTGATATTTTCATTTGTAAAGTCCACTCAAAGTTTTAAAGTCAATGTCGAGATTTTGCTCCCCGTCCTTCACGCAGGCAAGAGTTTTGAGTCCCGTGAGTTTTTCACACATGAAGATATTGTCCTCTTCCATAACGTTACTAGGATGAAAGTGATTGAAAATCATTCCTTTTATGCCGAGATTTTTTGACTCCATGTAACGCACTGTAAGCACAAGGAAATTTATCGTTCCAAGTCCGGCATCTGCCACGATTATGGAGTCCAGATTGAGAGAAGAAATTACGTCTTCAAGAAAAACTGATTTTCGTCCGCCGGATTTGTCAAAGTCGATGGGACACAAAATTCCACCGCTTCCTTCCATGGTAAGAAAATCAAATTCATTCTGCAACGAAAGAAAATTCTTTTTTACCAGCTCAAGATTTACGGGATTCCCTTCAATTCTTGATGCAAGGTGGGGGGAATAGGCATTCTCGTAGACAAATGGGCACATTGATTCAAGACTCTGATTGATTTTTGCAGTCTCTTTTACGAATTTTGCGTCACCCGGAATCAAAGAGCCATCTCCTGCACGAACATTTCCGCTCATTGCCGCCTTGAAGTAGCCAGATTTTGCCTTTTCGGAAAGTTTTTTTACAATCAGGGCTGACACGAAAGTTTTTCCAACGTCAGTTCCTGTTCCAGTGATGAATAAATTCTTGCTCATACTTCCACCAGCACAACTTGATTTTGTAAATAGTCAATGTAAGAATCCAAATCAATCGGACTTTTGACAAAAAAGACCCGTCCACCCACATAATCACCTAAATCCTTCATTACAGAAATTCTTGTGTAGCCGAATTTTGGAGAAGCCACATAACCCGTAACATAATTCGGGTCATCTGACCAGCAGAGTTCTGCCACAGCCCCTTTTGCCCATGCCACTTTTGAAGCCAAAACAAGAGCCTCTCGTGCGTGCTCCCCTGCCATGCCTAGTTCTGAAAGTTTTTTTTCGTATTCGTCTTTGTCGGCAACATCCATGTTTGAGCAGCGAACGCCCCTCATTCCAAAACCATCGAGCCGCTTTCCGGATTCTGAATCAAGGACAATAGCCCCCCGCATGGAGTCAGAAAGGCTTTCAAGCAAATCAAAGGCATTTTTTACGGCGGCTTCAGAGACACCGATTCTTAAAAGCTCTGATCTTGCAAAAGCTTTTCCTTCTGATTTAGATGAAGTTTTCTTTGAAGAAATTTTTAAAAGTGCAACCCTGATGGCATCTTTTTCATTTACTTCCTGAATTTTAAGGTTTATGAAGTCAGCCTTTCCCCTCTCGTGATTTCTTGCCCGCTCTAAAAGAGATGAAACAGTTTTTTCAATGTCGCAAGATTTTACAATCCGTTCCGCCCCTGAAATATGCTTTCCGCCGATTCCGTTTTTTCCGCCCAGACTTGAGCGCATTTTTATGCTGAACACAGTTGCTCTCTGCTGAATTTTTGAAAGATTATAATAAGATGAAAAATAATTGTCAACTTTAAAATTTAAAACATGGTTTACAATTAAAAAACTTTTTGGTAAACTATCTGAGTTTTAGGTATACGACAATGAATTTATATGAACTTGCTACAAAAATCATATCAGGCTACAGGCTTTCTCGAAATGAAGACCTTTCCTTTTTCAAGGACTGCAATCTTAATGAACTGACGGATGCTGCTGACAAAATTCGCGAGCATTTCAAGGGCGGAAACGTAGATTTGTGCACTATCATCAATGCCCGAAGCGGGCGATGCGGCGAAAACTGCAAATTCTGCGCACAGAGCGCGCACAACCACACAAACTGCGAAGAGTACAGTTTTTTGGACGAGGATAAAATCATTGATGCGGCAAGGGCAAATCAGGAGGAAGGGGTAAATCGTTTTGCAATCGTTACGGCAGGGAAGGCACTGACCGGCGAAGATTTTGACAAGGCAATCCATACATTCGAGAGGATGAAAAAAGAACTTTCGATCAATCTCTGCGCTTCAATGGGCTTCATCACCCGAGAACAGTTCAAGGCTCTCAAAAAAGCCGGAGTCACAAGCTATCATCACAATATCGAAACTTCACGAAGAAATTTTCCCAACATCTGTACAACTCACAGTTACGACATGAAAATTGAGACAATCAAAATCGCTCAGGAAGAAGGTTTTTGTGTCTGCTCAGGCGGAATCATCGGCATGGGAGAAACTTTTGAAGACAGAATTGACATGGCTCTTTCTCTTTCAGAGCTAAAAATCCACTCAATTCCAATCAATGCCCTCATGGCGATTCCAGGCACTCCATTAGAGCAAAACAAGGCTCTCTCCGAAGAAGAAATCCTTCGCACCATAGCAATGTTCCGATTCATTAATCCCGAAGCAAACATCCGCCTTGCAGCCGGCCGAAAGCTTTTAAGTGAAAACGGAAAAAAAGCCTTTGCCAGCGGAGCCAGCGCCACAATCACAGGAAACATGCTCACCACAAGTGGAAGCACCATAAAAGGTGACATCAAGATGCTTTCGGAAATGGGCCGAAGCGTCAAAGCCATAAAGGGAAGCACCTGCGACTCATGCAGCTGCCAGAAATGCTAAGCTTATTCAATAAATCTTCAATTCATGCTAGAATGCCTCAAAAGGAAACTCTATGGCAAGCATTTTAATTAAAGACACAACCCGTGAACAGCGCGAACAGATTGTGCGAGAGTCACTTGGTGAAGATTACGATGTCGGCTGCGGCTATGAATCTACAGGAATCAATTATCAGCTCTATATTGATGGAATCAAAGAACTGAGAGAACTCAACATGGAAGCAAACTGCGGTTTTGAAGTAGCCCATCCAGAAGAAATAAACTCTGGCTGTCAGCATTCATCTATCGTTCCTTGAAAAACTCAATCTGTTCTCCAAACGCACCTTTGCATGTATCAATCATCAAGCCATCTGCCCATTCTCGAATGATTCGGTTCTGCATTCCATCAATTCTTTTATTGATGAAATTCCAAACATTAGACCGCATACAACAAAAAGCCAAAACATGCTATAATCTTCCATAAGGTTTTGATAAATATCATTTGGAGAAAAGACATAAATATGCCTAATAATATTGTGATTGACGACACACCTGTAGATGTTTCAACAGAAGTAAACTTTATCTGGTCGATTGCTAATAAATT
>CAMVJE010000091.1 GCA_947167745.1 uncultured Treponema sp. | reverse complement strand
TGAATCTGAAAAAAACACTTATCGGTTTGGGAATAGCAGCTTGCCTTGCAGGTTCGCTATTCGCACAAAACAAAACTTCAAACTCAAAGGAGACTAAAATGGGAAAATTACTGGTAGTTTATTTTTCGCTCGCAGGCGATCAGTACAATGTTGGAATCATTAAAGAAGGAAATACTTCAATCATCGCAAAGTTCATTGCAGAAGAAACAGGCTCAGAGCTTTTTGAACTTGAAACTCAAAAGCCTTATCCGACCGACAGCTACAGCCGCCTGACTCAGATTGCAAAAGACGAGCAGAACAAAAAAGCCCGCCCTGCCCTCAAAGCTGATATCGACATCACCGCATACGACACAATCTACATCGGCTATCCAAACTGGTGGGGAGACATGCCGATGCCCCTTTACACATTCTTAGAAGCCTACGACTGGAGCGGAAAAACAATCATCCCGTTCTGCACCCACGAAGGAAGCGGACTTGCGGGAACAGAAAATAAAATACGCTCTACCTGCAAAGGTGCAACCGTAGAAAAAGGACTTGCCGTTCAGGGAAAGATTGCACAGACAAATAGAAGTGCCGCTAAAAAAGCTGTTCAAGACTGGCTTTCTAAATTGGGAAAGTAGGAGGAGTGCATGAAAAAAGGTCTGAAAACATTTTTAATTGCAGGAGTTTTTTCTATGATGACAGCTTCAATTTTTGCACAAGCCCCGGCCTTTGATCTTAAGAAAGGTACTGTAAAGCTGAACTCCGGACATGAAATGCCAATTCTTGAAATCGGAACTTTTCAGCTCTCAAACTCACAGGCAGAAAACTCTGTTTACTGGGCTCTCAAAGCCGGAATGAGACTTATCGACACCGCCCGCATCTACGGAAACGAGGAAGGAGTTGGTCGGGGAATCCGTCGGGCAATCAAAGACGGAATTGTCAAGCGCGAAGAAATCTTTGTTACCACAAAAATGTGGACCAGTGATTTTTCAAACGGCGATGCTGCTGTGGACGCTTCCCTCAAACGCCTGGGGCTGGACTACATTGACCTGATGATTCTTCACCACTCTCAGCCACGCAATGATGTTGACGCCTACAAGGCAATGGAGCGCGCGGTAAAGGCCGGAAAGCTTCGTTCTATCGGTCTTTCAAATTACTACGAGCAGGATGATTTTGACCGCCTTGTAAAAGCGACAAGCATTAAGCCAGCCCTTTTGCAGAACGAAACCCACCCCTATCATCAGAGCGGAAAAATGAAGGCCCACATTGCAAAGTACGGCACAGTTATGGAAAGCTGGTTCCCACTCGGCGGCCGCGGCTACACCCAGACACTTTTCAACGACCCTACAATCAGCGCAATCGCAAAGGCCCACGGAAAGTCTTCAGCCCAAATCATTATCCGCTGGCACCTGCAGGCAGGCAACATCGCAATCCCCGGCAGCTCCAACGAAAAGCACATCATCGAAGATGCAAGCGTCTGGGATTTTTCCCTCACCGATGATGAGATGAGTCGGATGGCTGCGATTAATAAAGACAGAAGAAATGCAAATTACTAAGGGAGTTTTACGCATGAAAAAACTAATTGCACTTATACTCACACTGACTGTCGTGGCGGCGACAATTTCCGCCAAACCAAGCAAAAAGGAAGTTCAAATGAAGCAGGAACAGCTTATTGACAGAATGGAAATCCGCGAACTGGTTGACCGCTACGCAGTTGAAAGCGACAAGGGAAATCAGGACTACTACCGCAATATTTTCTCCAAGGATCTCCGCCTCAGAATCATCATGGGCGAGAACGTGAATGAAATCAATGGGATAGAAAAGATGATTGAAATCTACAAGAAAGGCGGGGCTGCAAAAATCTCCTTCCATCAAACTGGCCAGCAAGTTTTGGACTTCATTGACGAAAGTCATGCGAAGGGCGTTGTCTACCTGACAGCTCTTTTGGGCGATGAAAAGCCCGCCAAAATGTATATCCGTTACGAAGACACCTATGAAAAAATCGACGGAAGATGGTGGATTACCCAGCGTGACCAGATTTTTGTACACAGGGAACAGTAGGAGGCACAATATGCAGACAATTAAACTTAACAATGGAATCGAATGTCCTGTAATCGGACTTGGAACTTTTATGCTTCCACCAGCAGATGCACAGAAGAGCACCCGCGAGGCTTTGAAGATGGGCTACCGCCTTATCGACACTGCAAACGCCTATGTGAATGAGCGCGCTGTTGGACGAGGAATCAAAGAAAGCGGCGTGGCAAGAAACGAAGTTTTTCTTTCTACAAAGCTCTGGCCGTCGGAATACGAAAATCCGAACGCTGTTGACGAAACTCTTGAACGTCTTGGGGTAGATTACGTTGATCTGCTCTACATCCATCAGCCGGCAGGAAACTGGCTTGCAGGCTACCGTCAGCTGGAAAAGGCTTTGAAAGAAGGAAAAGCCCGCTCAATCGGCATTTCCAATTTTGAAGGAAAATATATTGAAGAACTTGAGACAAAATGGGAGATTACGCCTCAGTTCATTCAAGTGGAAGCCCATCCATATTTTACGCAGAAGGATTTGCGCGTAACTCTGGACAAGTATGGCATCAAACTGATGAGCTGGTACCCTCTTGGACACGGCGACAAGTCTTTGATTCAGGAAGCTGTCTTTGCAGAACTTGGCAAAAAATATGAAAAAACTCCAGCTCAGGTGATTTTGCGCTGGCATGTTCAGATGGGATTCGTCGTAATTCCCGGAAGCAAGAACGTTGAGCACATCAAAGACAATCCGAATATCATGGACTTTGAACTGACCGCCGACGAAATGGCAGAAATCGCAAAACTCGACAAAGGCGAACGCTACTACCACCGGACTGACGAGCAGCTCCTTCAGTTTGCCGCCTGGAAGCCGGAGTTTGAAAAGGCCTGATATGAAAAAGCTGACAACTATTTTTGCGATGCTCGTGCTGGCTCTTACCGCCTGCACGGGTCAGGAATCAAAGCAAAGAAATGAGACGTCACCAATGACCACAGAAGAAAAAGAGGTATACTCTGCCTACGAAGCAATCAACAAGGCTATGATTGAAAAAGACAGGGCCGCAATGGAACGATACTTTGATGAAAAACTGATCTTTACCCACATGAGCGGAAAAAAGCAGACTCGGGATGAGTTCATTGGCGAGATTATTGACGGCACGCTGAATTACTTTAAAGTGGACACAAAGGATTATTCAATCAATGTAAACGGCGACACGGCACAGATGAAAGTCATCCACACGCTCACAGCAAAAGTTTATGGAATAAGTGGCAGCTGGACTATGAGTGGAGAAAACACTTACAAAAAACGAAATGAAATCTGGGTAAGAGTCAGGTAGTCTAACTCCAGTTCATTATTTTTATAGCGTTCAACTGTGTTTTTTTGTTATTTTCTCTGAGTCAGTTTTTTGTTATATTTAAATAAAAGGGTTTATATGACAGTCAGAAAATACGAAGAAAAAGATCTTACAGCAATGATTCAAATCTGGAACGAAGTTGTAGAAGATGGAATTGCGTTTCCGCAGGAAGAGCTGCTGACTCCAGAAAGCGGCAAGGCTTTTTTTGCAGGACAAACCTTATCTTGTGTTGCAGAAGAAGAAGGCAAAATTTATGGACTTTACATCCTTCATCCAAACAATGTTGGACGCTGCGGTCACATCTGTAATGCAAGCTATGCCGTCGCTTCCTATGCCCGCGGAAAACATATTGGTGAACAGCTTGTAAAAGACTGCCTTATCCAGGCAAAAAAATGTGGCTATGGAGTTCTTCAGTTCAATGCTGTTGTAGAAAGCAATATTCACGCCCGCCATTTGTATGAGCGACTGGGCTTTGTCCAGCTGGGCACAATTCCAAAGGGATTTAGAATGAAGGACGGACATTTTGAAAACATCTGTCCTTATTATCATGAATTGTAATCGACGTCCCGCCCTAAAGTAAAAGCCCCTGATAAATCTCCAGATCCTTATTTCCAAAGACATTGAAGACAACTTTCTTTACGCTGGATTCTGGATTTTCTGAAAGCCACTTTTCTACCGTTTCCACTGCAATCTGAGCAGCAAGGTCTTGAGGGAATCTGAATACTCCGGTTGAAATGCAGCAGAAAGCAACCGATTCAAGCTGATTTTGTGACGCAGTTTCAAGGCATTTTTTGTAGCAGTTTGCAAGCAGAATCTTTTCGCGCTTTCCCACGCTTGTGTAAATAATGGGGCCGACAGTGTGCAAAACATAGCGGCTTGGAAGATTAAAGGCCGGAGTGATTTTGCAAAGTCCGGTTCCTTCTTCGTGCCCCTGCTT
>CAMVJE010000090.1 GCA_947167745.1 uncultured Treponema sp. | reverse complement strand
ATGCGGTTTTCGTCTGTGTAATGAAAGCTCTGGGGAAACTGAAAGAGGACGGCACAGAGGCAGTCTTTTTGAAGCAGGGGATTCAAGGCCGCCTTAAAATCATCCGCCACATCCTTCCAGCCGCCAGAAATTTCGTGAGTGAGCAGCCGGTTTGCCTTCACCGAAAAAGATAAGCGCCCTTCACTCCGCTCATAAAAAGACAAAAGCCTTTCCGCCGTCGGAATCCCATAAAAAGAAAAGTTCAGCTCCAGCGCGTTAAAAACAGTGGAATAATACGGTAAAAAATCCTTTCGTTTGAGGTCAGCAGGATAAAAAACGCCCTTCCATTCCGGGTAGTCATAGCCGCTGGTGCCCAAAAGCAGGTCATCCATGAAAAAAATGAGCCTTATTCGGTCTTTTTCCATGCGGCGACGAATTCCAGCATGAACTGCTGTACATCACTGAACCATTTTTTCTGGAAACGGCAGGCTTCCTTGCCAATATAGCGGAAATGCCAGCATTCCCACATGTAGCCCGTGATGTCTTCATAGCCTTTGGGGAAGGAAAGGGACCATCCGTGCTCGGACGCGTGCTGGTATACCCATTTTCCCATTTTGGTATCTCCCCAATCATCGGTGATTGAGCCAAAGTCTACGGCACAGCCCAGCTGATGCTGGCTAGTTCCAGGCCGGGCAGAATAGCGCTCCGCAAGCTCAAGTCCATCCTGTTTTACATAACGGTTAAAAAGCCCTTCCTGATATTTGTATGAGCGGTAGGTGGAAGAAACCATGAGCTTGATTCCGTCCTGCAGGGCCGCCCGGGAAAGTTCCTCCAGAGCGGCGTAGCTTTCCGGCCTGAGAGACAAATCGTTCCGGCTCACATTCCATAAGTCATTGTTTTTCACAGGCTTTAAGTCTTTCGGCACATAGTCCGAGCCGACGGAATTCTTTTTATCGATTAAATACAGCAAATCCAGATCATCTGAGCGGTGCGCTCCCCTCTCTTCTTCAAGGACTTTGTGCAAGTCAGCCAAAAATTCTTCCGGGTTTCCGTTGGGGATTGCTGCTTTACAAGGGTCAGACATTTTTGCAAAAACACGGCGAAGTTTTTCGACTTCAGGATTTGGATTTACATTCTGCACAATATCATCGCTTCTTGCCTGCTTTGGTGAAGTCTCTGCAAGCACAACTTTTTCCTTACATGAAAGAAAAAAAAGAGCACAAACCAAACAAATAAAAAACTTTTTCATAATACTTTCTATTGCCGTTTTCTGATTTAACTTTTAATTTACTGAACTTCCGTTACAGCATGAATCAAATCAAAAACATCATAGAATCCAGTTTCTTCAAGAGCAATACGGGCTGCTGAAGAAGGGTTCATAATATAAAAATGATGACCACAATCCTCACCGTCGTTATGAGTCGCCATAATAAGACCTACACCAACGGAATCGATTGTATCAACACGCTCCAAATCCACAACGACATTTGACTTTTTAATTGTTTCATCAAGTTTTTCTGCAAGCTCGTTGATAGTATATGTATTCATTGAGCCGGAAACTTCATAAAGAACATAGTTTGCGCCCTGTTTTTCGATAATTGAAAGCTGCTCCATTTTCTTCTCCTATTGCTGTCTGAGCATTTTTAATGTGAAGATACTTACATCGTCGTCAAGTTCCTTTGAAAGGAAGTCAAGCAAAGAGTTGTAAGAAGCCGAAATCATATTCTGTGCATTCATCTGAGTGTTTTCGATGATAGACTTCTGCAAGCGGTCTTTTCCGAAAGCTTCACCTCGAAGTGATTTTGAATCCAAAACACCATCGGTACATGCAAAGAGGATGTCGCCAGGATTGAGCTTAACCTTTTTGACCTTAATGTAGGGAGCAATATCTTTTACGAAGCCCAAAACATGGCCTTCACCCTGAATTTCCATGACGTTATTATACGCACGATTATAGAGGAACAAAGCCGGAACCGCACAGTTGATGTAGTATACGGTGTCCTCTTTAAAATCTATGAGAGCGAAAATTCCCTCAAAGAAGGTACCTCGTGGCAAATTGAAACGGATGAACTGATTAACCTTTTCGACCAAAAGCTTAAAATCTTTTGTCTCCTGCAAGAAGGTTCGAATTACGGACTTAACGATAACCATGCTCATTGAGGCGGCAATACCCTTACCAGAAAGGTCACCCATTACGAAGATGTGCTTATCCTCGGTCAACTTGATAAGGTCGATGAACTCACCGCCGATGTTGTGGGCGTGAACCATCATCATGCCTGAGTCGTAGCGCTTGTTCTTGATTGGATCGATGTTTCCCTGGATAGACTCGATGATCTGCTCTGACATTCGAATCTCGCGGTTGACAACACCGACGATGGACTCGTTACCGATATTCTTCATGTAGTAACCGAATACGAAGAAGTATGAATAAAGTTTTGTGAAAACCTCACGGTCATAGTTGTTGTAAACGTTACCACCAGCCTTCTGACCAAGAATAATAACACCCAGAATATGGCGGCCTTCATTCAAGATGATGAAGGCATCAGAATCTGTTTCGGCAAAAAACTTTCCGATATCTTCTTTTGAGCCTGTATATGCATAACCGACTTCCAAAGCGCTCTTAAAAATAATACGGCGATTCTGGTTAAGAAGGGAGTCGAACATCTTTCCCCTTGTGGATATAGTAAGATGCTTTTCTTCTGGTAAGTCATATACTGATTCCAATTCTTCACTTCCGTTTTCGATAAGGATACGCATGAATGACATACCGATATTTTTGGTGAAGATTGTCTGCATGTTTCGGACAATGTTTTCAGGGTCGTCTGAGAAGTCGAAGTTTGAAAGGTCTTCCTCAAACATAGCTGCATATCGCAATGAACGGAAACCTGAACGGCGGTCAAAGAATTTTGAAAGCTGGTATGAACCGGCAATTACAAGAAGAATTAAAACAGTTAATGAGAAGAAGAAAGCCAGTCCATGGTAAGTATTTTGAGTCCACAGGAAAGCAAAACCAAAACCAATAATAACGGCCGGGAAAACATAACAGATTAAGCCTCGAAGTACGAAACCGACAAGCGAATAAGCATCGTACAAAAAGTCGACCAAAGTAGCGCGTACAACAATCCACTGAGCCAAAACATAAGGAACCAAGAAAAGTGTAGAGAACATGGCAACACGCAGAGAACCAATATGGATAAGGCCGAGAGCCGCCCAGGCGAAAAGAATTGAAAGGGCATTAAGTATTGATTTCTGATGATCAAGTCGGCCTTCACGGTTTTCTGCCCGCAAAAGCATTATAATTACAGAGAAAAATGGCAGAACAAAGAAAATAATGAGCGAATAGAACTGGAACCAGTTATAAGGGAAGAGCGTCGAAAGATTACCCATAAAAAGAGAAACTGATTCAATTCGAATACCGACGAAGTTTGTTACAACAACACCTGTAAAATGGAAAAATACTGCCCAAATACACCAGATTGACCCTGCAACAAGAAGCAGCTGGGCTATAAATTTTCGCTCAATTTCAGGATAGAAAATATTGTAGACTGCATAAAAAACAGAATAAATACCAAAAAGAATATAAGATAGATTCGCAAAAAATGTCGTAAGCCTTTCTGGAGCACCTATTGAAGCAAGAATTGTAAATCCTAAAGCACCACAGGCAAGAGCCAGAAAGATATTAAGGGAAATGACAGGACTTTTTCCTTCGTTTCCTGTTTTTGCGTCGACAAAAATTGCCAGCCAGACCATGAAAAGGGCAAACGCTAAATTAATCAATGCATAAATCATAAAAAACCTACCTTTCAACCTTTGCGACAAGCATAGTCAAGTCATCATGAAGTCTTGTATCAGCATTGTAGCTCAAAACAAGATTTACAATATCTGTTACAAAGTCCTGAGGAGCTTTTGAAGCACTGGCCTTAATCGTATCAGTGAAAAGTTCTGTATCACCAAGTTCAACTTTATCCTCGTTCATAACTTCAGAAACACCGTCCGAAGCCATCATGATTAAATCACCAGAGAACAAACGCTGCTCAGAAACCTGAACATCACCTGGTTCAATAGGAATAATTCCGACAACAGAACAGTTTGAAGAAAGGGACTTGATTCGGTAGCCTTCAGGAGAACGGGTTACGATAATCGGATCAGACATAGAAGCGTTAACATAAGTGATTTTCATTTTTTCGGTATCTACGATGCCAATAAAAAGAACCGTGTATTTATCCTGTAAGTGCATACCCTTAATAGCAGCATCGATTGCGATAATCATGCCGACCAAATCTTCTTTATTCTCTTTGATTTTTACGGTGTTCATTACCAA
>CAMVJE010000089.1 GCA_947167745.1 uncultured Treponema sp. | reverse complement strand
TTATTTCAACAGCTTATTTAGAGTGACATCTCTTTGGCGCCAGTTTTTGTCTACTTTAACTTGTAAGTCCAGGTCGATTTTGTAGTCGAAAATCTTTCTGAGGGCTTTGATGCTCTCGACTCTGATTGTCTTAATCATCTGGGCGCCTTTTCCGATTACGATTCCCTTCTGGCTTTCCTTTTCAACGCAAAGGAAGGCCCGGCACCACATTTTGCTTGGTGTTTTCATTTCCATATCGGCAATCTGTACGTAAACCGCATGTGGAACTTCCTGATCAAGGCGGTTGATTGCCTGCTCACGAATTACTTCGGCAATGCGGAAATCAACTTCCTGGTCAGTGTAAAATTCCTCACTGTAAAGATGAGGCGCAACTTTCGCCATGTCATAGAGAGCTTTCAGGACTTCATTGATTCCAACATCATTTTTTGCCGACATTTCAAGAATGCGGTTTTCTGGAACCAGGGGCAAATGAGCCTTTATGAATTTCCTGGCATGTGCAAGCAGGGGATTTTTTTCATCGACTTTGTTCAGTGCGATTACAAGCTTATCCTGATGAGATTCCAGAATTTCGGCAATCATCCGCTCTTCTTCAGCGCAATTTCTTGTGGAATCGATTATGTAAAGCACGAGGTCGCTGGAATCCAGCTGGTCGGCGACGATATTCCTCATGCGAAGGTTCATTTTCTTTTCTGAGTCGTGATAGCCCGGCGTGTCAACGAAAACAAGCTGGCCAAGGGAAGTGTTCACGATACCACGAATTGCATTTCGCGTTGTCTGGGGCATTGCGCTTACGATTGAGACCGGCTCGCCCGCCGCCGTATTCAAGAAAGTTGATTTTCCCGCAGAAGGCCGCCCGATAATCGTGACAAGGGCAGTTTTATCACCCACAGGCGGCTGGACTTCAGTTTCTGCCTTTTCATTCAATTCAGATTCGATATTTTCGCTCATAGAATCAATTTTATAGGAATCCAAGGAATTTTTAAAGGACATCATTGAAGACTTGTCTCAAAAAAATTGCATTTTCGAGGCTTACCTGAATACAATCTTTACTATAAGTCATCAAATGAAACATAAGGCGTAACAAATTCTTTCGCATTCGCAAATGCCAGAGACTCATAGTTATCCGCATTGAACAAACATACATGTGAACCTATAGTTTTACTTGCTGAATAGTTATACAAATCCCAAAAACTACAGTCCAGATTTTCCATGATGCTATCAAAAAAAATATGGGTAAATCGGTTTGAAAGCCAGACTCCCAGTTCAACACTGAAAATATCTGCAAGTGAGGTTTCCTGCCCATTTGCCGCCGTGAAAGCAAGAACACCATCTATCCCTTCGGCTACATGAAGAACGCTCGCAGAGTAACAAGTCTCGGTGACAATAAGCAGTTTTCGGAATCTGTTTTCTGCCTTCATTTTTTTGAGCGTTTTTTCCATAAGCTCTGTGGTAAAGCCATCCTCCTTTCCATCTTTCCAGACAAACTGCCCCAGTGTGCTTGAACCATTTCTGTTGGCTCCATGGCCAGACCAAAACCACAGTATGTTTGCATGCTCATCCGTATTCAAGACCGTCGGCGTTTTTGCAAGCCTTGGATTTGTCACAGTCGACCGGTCTACATCAACGGATTGTCCGCATAAAATCTCTGACACTCTCTCAGGATTTAACTCACTCAAAAGGTAATCAATTTCAACATCGTCTGTATAAAGATTTTCCCCGTTAATGCGGCAAAAAATCTCGCCAGGGCGCTTATTTCTTTTATATGAAGCGATATCATCAGCGATAATCAGCACGATATTATCATCACTGAAACCGTTACTCTTCAAGAACTGATACAGGTAAAGAGCATCTGCCTGATGGCGGTAATTCGACCAGCCTGTGCTTGCGGCAATAATCACAGCCCAGCTACTTTTTTGGGATTCATAAATGATATTTGCAGCCTTACTTTTCTCCAGCAAGTTTTCATCGATGTCTATATCCCATACCCATGTGCGGGATGACTCTACCAGTCCGCTGCCATAATAATCTTCGGTCATATAATTTATGAAAATAAAACTTCCCTCAAAGACAGTCCATTGAACATACACGCTCTTAAGTACAGAAGTATATTCTTCTGAATTAAAATCCAATATTCCTGTCGCTCCATTTATATTTACGCTTATACCACTTTGGATTTTTGAGAGAACTTGTGACATGCCGTATGCAGTCCAGGCGTTTATGCCACCCTCATTAGCACCGTTAAAGCCAATCAGACAATTGTTTATGTTTTCGTTTGAAAATGCGTTCTTATCTGTGTTTTCCTTTTGTATGCATGCTGCCGCCGCAAAACCACAGAGCATCAGGGCATCGTAAAAATGAGCTTCTCCTATCAAGGGCAAGCTGCCGAAACGAGCCTTGTATGCATTTAAGAAACCGCTTTCAGGATCCACAGCAGGAGCTACCCCTTCTATTCCCTCTGCCAGCTCTCCAAATTTCAGCAGTTCCGGTGAAAAAGCCGTATCAGAAAAAAGCAGTCTGGTTGTCTTACCTTTCAGCATCTCGGAGCGTGTCCGCAATACAGTCTCGATATCTTTTGTTGAAGAAAGCGCACAAATTATATAATCCGTCTCCTGTGAAAAAACTTTTTCCAATGCAACTTCAAATTGTTCTGCGGGTGTTCCTGCTTCATAAGTTTGACCCGTATTCTCTGATTTGTAACGCACATTTTGAACAAGTTCCACTCCAGCCTGAGCTGCGATGAATGGCATCCATTCAAAAAAAGTTCTTCCATAAGTGTCGGCGCTTGATAAAAGCGAAAATTTTTTCCCACCATTAGCCAGCACCTGCGATATAAGGATCGCACTCTGAGCATCGTCAGTTTGTGTGAGAGTCCACAGAAAAGGCTTTTTCCTCCCATATTGTGCAACATTAACAGCATACGAACGGACTAAATTCTCGCTCGAAGCTGTAGGAGCAATCAGCGGCTTTTTCGACTCAAAACATTTTTTTGCAAATATCTCCAAATTGATTGAATATGAAGGTCCGATAATGGCGAAAACATCTTTTCGTGCTACAAGTTCATCTGCAAGAGTGGTGAGTTCTTCCGTAGTCATGGAATCTTCATCATACCATTCAAGTTTAAGTTCAAAATCATTTTTAAAAGCAGAGTTTTTTTGAGCCTGCCTGAAATTTTCCGCATACCAATCTGAGATTTGCAGAAACCTTGCCATCCGTTCAGAGTTTTTCCCACCAGACATTACTACGGCGACGGTAATACTGCGCACTGAGGCAGAAGAATCTGCAGAATCCGAAGCATCATTACTGCAGGAAAAGAAACTCACAATAAATAAAGCAATTAAAAGAAATAAAAAACAAGAACTATTGCGATTGCTCGGCTTCATACTCACGCTCCTTTTTAATCGCGGCTTTTTTTCCCTGCTCGACCGCTTCTTTTAACTCTTTTGAGTTCCACTTGCTATCATCTTCATTAATAACAAGCTCCGTAAAGCCCGTTTCAAGTCCAAATTCCTGATAGTGGGGAATTTTCTTATCGGAAACCCATTGAGAAAGGCAAAGAGCCACAACTTTGTCTATATGCTTCACAACATAAAAAGGTATATATTCAGAATAAATCGAATTTTTAACATTCACTCCTGCGAATAAAAAAGGACTTTTCTGAGAGCAGTCCTGAGCACAGAGACCAATTCCCCGAACACTTGAGCCACACAGAGGGTAATAAAAATTAAAACCATAAGCCGTTTGCGGATCTTGAAGAGAAAACAAGTTATCATAGATCCGTAAATTAGCATTAAGTCCCGTCCATGCACCATCGTCCGGGACATCGTCAAGCTTCATGGTTATAAACGAAGATTCTTTTATATATTTCTCCAACTCTCCAGAACCGAGTAAAGAGTCAAAAAAAGGATCCCAAACATCATAGATTTTGCCATTCCAGTCTGCGCCGAATCCCTGTATAAAACCTTTCATTCCATCAAGGAAGTTCGGGTTGGTATCATTTGCAAGCATACAAAGGCATTTTACATCTGTTCCAAAATATGAGGAAAGGCTCTTGGCGACCGAGCCTGCAAGCATACTCACGCCGTAATCCGGGAGATGTACCGTGCTTATGGCAGTGTTTTCCTGCTCGCGGGCATCAAGAACGAGAATTTGCCGCCCAGCCAAGGGGGTTAAATCATACTTTTCAAGAAAAGAGAGATAGAGGGAATCGGCACATAAAATCAGATTTTCTGCACCGGGAATTACCGTTTCAAGCGCAGTTTTAAGATTTTCCTCGGCTTCCTTTGAATCTGCCGGTACTATATCTGCCATCAGGGCATTGTTTTCCCTGGCAAAGACATGCAGTGTGTATGAGATGTCGTCGTAATAAGAATTGTCTCCAAGAGAGTTTGGGGGATACAAGGCGATTATATTACGGGGACTTACAGACAGATTAACCTCATTCTCTGATTCTGCATCAGAAGCGCAGGAGAGAAAAAGATTTGAAAAGACAACAGACAGAAAGAGGCTGCAAAGGATTCGATAATGTTTCATGTTT
>CAMVJE010000088.1 GCA_947167745.1 uncultured Treponema sp. | reverse complement strand
CTTGCTGCAGATATGATTCGTTCCGGTCGCTGCGATGTTTGTCTAGGTGGCGGAGCAGAAGCTGCAATTACTGAGTTCAGTGTTGCGACTTTCGTAAAACTTCAGGCACTTGCATCAAAGTTTAATGACTGTCCTGAGCGAGCCAGCCGTCCTTTTGACCGTGATAGAGACGGCTTTATTTTGGGAGAAGGCTCTGCAATGTTCATTCTTGAAGAATATGAACATGCGAAGAAGCGTGGTGCAAAAATTTATGCAGAAATTGCCGGCTATGGTTCCAGCTGTGACGCATATCATATAACAGCTCCGTTAAAAGACGGTAGCGGTGCTGCTCTGGCAGTAAAAGCTGCTCTTGAAGATGCGGGTATGGATGGCAGCGAAGTTCAATATTACAATGCTCACGGAACCTCAACTCATGCAAATGATGTCGGTGAGTCAAATATGCTTAAGCTTGCTTTTGGTGAAGATAAGGCAAGAAAACTTCATATTTCTTCAACTAAGAGTATGACAGGTCATCTTGTAGGGGCTGCCGGTGCGATTGAGGCTCTTTTTTGCGTAAAGGTTATCAACGATAGTTTTATTCCGCCAACAATCAATATTGAAAATCAGGATATTGAAGGCGGATGTGACCTGGATTACACACCAAACAAGGGAATTGAATGCGAAGTATCAGTTGCAGCCAGTGCAAGTTTGGGATTTGGTGGTCACAATGCATGTATCATTATCAAAAAAATATAATTTGAAACGGAATTCAAAATGAAAAAACTATCTATTCTATTAATTATTTCCTGCTTTCTGAGCAGCCACTTTTTATCTGCAGAGGAAGTTTCTGAAAGTGAAACAGTTTCTTCATCTTCAATAGAAGAAAAAGGCAGTTTTGCAGTTAATTCTGTTAAAATAGAGTCAACAGATGGCTTCCTCCACGAAAATGACGGAAAAAAACACTGGTTTACTGCTGTCGGCGGTATGCTTTTCTTTAATGTGGGCCTTTCTTCATACAATCGTTTTGTTACAAAGTCTGATTGGGCACAGGTTGGTTCTAATGAATGGAACCGCTTTTGGGAACGTACTTTAGAATATGACCGTGACTGGTATTGGACAAACTTTGTACTTCATCCATATCAGGGAAGTATTTATTACATGGTTTCCAGAGGTTCAAATCTTACTTTCTATGAATCATTCGGAGTCACTTTACTTGGTTCTGCTTTCTGGGAATATCTTTGTGAGACAAACGCTCCTTCAATTAATGACATGTATTATACTTCAGTCGGTTCTTTTGCTGTCGGTGAAATGCTCTATCGCTTATCACTGAATGCAGATGAACTTTCTGAAATTCTCGGCTATTTTGTAAATCCTACTCGATGTTGGACTCAGCTTTGGACTCGGCAAAAGCCACAGGGAACAACCAGAAATATTCATGAGTTAAGCCTTGCTTTTGGTCTGGGAGCTGGAGCAACTTACTCAAATATCATCAATAATCCTGGAATTTCTTATCCTGAGAGCGAGAAATATCCGGTGATTTTCACTCCTGCGATTTCTATTGTTTACAACGACCCATATGGACATGATTCTAATGAGCCGTATTCTCAGTTTGAAATGGATATAAGTGCTTCTGTTGGAAAAAGTTCTGGTGAAGCTTCTGACTGTCAGTTTACTGACTTAGAAAAAAAGATAATGTATGATATCCGGATTTTAAGCAATGGTATGCTTTTTGCCCGTGCACCACAACTTTCAGAGAATACGGATACAACAATCGGTATGGTGCTGGAATATGAGTTTGACTGGCATCATTTTTACGAGCTTTCTTCACTTGGACCGGGTCTTGCAATAAAGCAGCGCCTTCGTCTTAATGAAGCAAATTTTGAATGGCAGCTGCACGGAGCCTGTAATATTCTTGGAACAACAGATTATTACTACTATCGAAGACCAATTGTACAGCGAATAAGCAATTCTGGTCGAAATTACAATTATACGCTTGGTCCTATGGCAATTTTTAAGGCGCGATATAAAACAGAAAATGGAACTGCCTTAAATTTCAATTTCCGCGGTTACGGTATGTATAATTTTTATGGCCAGCTTCAGGATGATTTGCCAAATACTTCAGCCGGCTGGGAGTGGATTGGAATTGCTAATTTGAGTTTTGAATTACCTGTTTCAAAAATCGTCAGACTTGGAATTTCTGATGAGTTGTATGTAAAGCGTGCATTCTATAAATCAATGCCCGATGTGTTCCAAATTCTTAATTCAGCAAGTGTTTTCGCTAAATTCCAAATGAAATAAAATTTCCTTGGGGGGAGGGGTAAATGAAATTTTCGACTACACGGAATTCTGCAAAATCTGTAAATTATGCAAAAGCCATGCTTGATTGCATGAGTGATGACGGAGGTTTGTATGTCCCTGAGGAATTTGCAGACTTGCGTAAGTGGCTTTTGTATACAGACGAAAAAACGACATTTGCAAGTATTGCCGGTACTCTAACTTCTGCTTGCATAAATGATGAGTTTTCTCCGATTATTTGTGAAACAATTGCAACAAAGGCTTTTCCTTTTTCACCCAAAGTTCGCCGGCTTGATAATAATCTTTTTACTCTAGAATTGTATCACACACCGACAGGAAGCCATAAAGATTTCGGCATTTCTTATCTCGTTAATTCTCTTGAAACGATGCTCACAATGAATGGCGAGACGGCTACTTTTTTGGACGCTACTGTAGGTGAATTGGGTGCGAGTCTTGCACGCGCCATCCGGGGTAAAAAGCATTTAAAGGCGGTTCTGCTTTATCCTCGAGGATTTGTGCGTGGTCTTGAAGAATCAGATTTTGTCTGGAATGGAGGAAATGTCCTTCCCATTGAAGTTGACGGAAGTGAGCATAACTGCCATGAAATTGTCCGTGAAATTTTTGCTAACCGCAATATTGTGGAAAATCATCATTTGACGGTGGCTAACACTGCTAATATCGGACGGCTTATGCCTCAAATGTTTTTCTATCCTTATGCATTCAGCCGAATTAAAAATCAGGTGAACGGCGATATTTTTTATGCCATGCCCTGCGGAAATTACTCAAATCTTGTTGCGGGCTTGTACTCATGGCGGCTTTCCATGCCATTAAACGGATTTATCTGCCCTACTACTGATGAAATTAAAGTTGATTTGGCAGGAAACTGTGAGATTATGGACAGCATCGTTGAGCTTGAAAAACGCGAAAATGCTGATCCTGCAAGTCCTTCAAATTTGGAGCGCCTTGAAGAAATTTTTGGAACAAGCGCCCTTATGCTCAGACACTTTATCTATCCGGCTCAGGTTTCTCCCGCTGAAGCCGATGAAGCCTGTCGTAAGCTTTTTACTGATTACAATGTATATGCCGATAAATCAACGAGTCAGGCTTATGCCGCTGCCCTCAAGCGAAAAGATGTCGTTGCTGAAGATGATGCCAGCGTTGTGCTTGTAATGCGCGATCATCCAGCCCTAAAAGCCGAGTACATCCGCCATACGCTTGGAGAAGCACCTGAAATGCCAGAGAGAATTGCAGAGGCTCTGCGTCACACAAGCATTGACCGCCCTTGTGCAGCAACGGCCGAGGAAGTTTTGCTAACAATGGCCGATGAATTATAAAAAGGGAGAAGTCTCTCCCTTCGCCCGCACTTCGTTGCGTGCTACCCTCTCTCCTAAGGGGTAGAAATCCTACCCCTTAAAATCCCCTTATTTTTTCTTTCCCTTAGGCTCAAAGGCTTTTACGAACTCCTCGCACTTGTATTCGGCTTTCTTCTGCGCGTTATTCAGTTTCTTGAAGAGCGAGTCCACTGCCGCTTTCTTTGCCGCACTTGCTCCCAATTCAAGAATTGCCTTGTAGAGGGCGAGTGAGGATTCCATCTTTTCCTTGTTGAACCATCTTACGCCGTCGTACTCATTTGCTCCTGACAAAAGCCATGCTTCGTTTGAGCCAGCCAATTTTTTTGCGACAAGAAGTGCGTCCTCTTTTGCCGCTTTTTCCGTGAGGAAAGGCTCTTTTCCTTCTGCAAGGGCAAAGGCTCTGTCAAAGAAATTGTAAGACTCCATGCTGCCGATTTTCGTGTTTCCGGTGAATTCCGCAATCTTTCGCTGTAAACTCCACTTTCGGGCAAAACCGCTTTGGGCAAGGGGAGAAAGGGCAGAGTAAATATAGAGATATACTTCCTCATTGTTAATTTTCTTTCCTTTTGGGAAAGCCAGTGATTTTGGCACAATGAATTTCGTAAATTTAGCCGCATTTTTTTCGATGGCAGAAAGTTTTTTCTCGTAGTCAGCTTTAAGAGCCTTTTCCTTTCTGGCAAGCTCTCCAGAAGAAGCTCTCTTTCCGCCTTTTGCGCTCTTGGCTGATTTGGAAATTTTTGCCGATTTAGAAGATTTGCCTTCATCTGCGTCTATACGACACTTCGTGTCGTTTGCGTAATTGGAAATTATTGACGTTTGCTCCTTCGGAGCATGGGCATCTGCGTCTGCTTTCAACCTGGCAACTTCACCATCATACCAGACGCGAAGGGCGGCTTTTTCTTCCTCGCGCTTTCGGCTCTCTTCTTCAAGGTATTCCTTTTCAGCGAATTCATTTGCCACTTCGTAGAAATATTCCAGCGGCTTTTCAATGATTTTTTTGACGCTTGTCGCCGTGGCTTTCTTTAACTTTTCG
>CAMVJE010000087.1 GCA_947167745.1 uncultured Treponema sp. | reverse complement strand
GAGCGGAGAAAGGATAATTAAATGGACTTGTAAAGCACTCCGAATTCTTAAAAAACTAAAAATTTCTTTGACAAGTTTTCCGAACAAGAAGTAAAATTAAACATTGTGTTTTTACGGAGGTTAATTATGAAAAAAACAAAGACTACAATCGAAAAGCGAAGTTTCTATAGCTTGTTGCGGAAGGTGTTTCTCCTTGCGCTTATCGCTCTTATACTTGCGTTCTCGTCTTGTTCGGATTCAGACGATGAAAATGGAAGTGCGCCGCCCCACACCGCTGAAAGTCCGGCTTCTACCGATGCGTTTAAAGACAAGTTGAGTTCGCTCCCGAATGTCTCTGGAGTGGCAAAATTTGACATGGATTCGATAAGATCAAGAGTGAGTGAAGAACTTAAAGAAAAACTGTATAAAGGCAATATCTACAAATTCTATGTAACTTCAAAACTCAATCCCGATGACCCAGCGGACACAGGGACTTTTTATCAGAAGGTGATTGTCGGCTTTTCGGGCTATGACAAGCCGAACTGCCTTATGACAACAGGATATTACTTAAACGATATAAGTACTATTATTCCTACTGAACATGAAATTGCATTTCTTCTGGAGGGAAATTTTGTTGCTGTGGAGCATCGTTATTTTGGTGACTCCCTGCCGATAGGAATAAAACGCTCGGACGGTGATTATGACGGCACCTACTGGCAATACTTGAGCACGAGTAATGCGGCATACGATGTGCACCAAATTGTAACGCAGATGAAGACGCTCCTCAAAGGAAAATGGGTTGCGTCGGGTGGAAGCAAGGGCGGCCTTACGGCGAATCTCCATTGTTATTATTATCCAGAAGATGTTGATTTGACCGTTCCCTATGTGGCACCGCTTTGCGATGGCGTGAATGATCCGAGATTTTTTGCTTACATCAATAATACTGCCGGTGAGGCTGATTTGCGCTATCAGAATGGAAAGGCGGCCGAATACAGGGCGTTGCTTTTGGAGGCGCAGCTTTGGTTCCTTGAAAGACGGGATGAGATTTACAAGGATAATAAGACCTATAAAGAAGAATTGTTCAAAATATTTGTCGATGATGCAGAAAAAACTGAAACATATTATAGAAAAGACTTGATGACACCGGATATTCTGTATGACATGCAAACCATTAATTTTCCCATTGGATTCTGGCAGTATGTAGATGAGAAAAAATTTCTCAATTTAAAAGAAGTCATTGCACTTGCGGAGGACAATACTGAATATACCACCGCAGACGGAAAAACAGTGACCAAAAAGGATTGGATGTTTGACAATCTAAAAAGCAACATGACAACAGATTTGGATATAACTCCTTATTTAGTGCAGTCATTTATTGAACTCGGTAACTACGCTGCGGATGCCAACCCCTTGCGAGAAGCGATTGAAGAACACAAGAAATCGCATCCGGGTTGCAATGCCCGTATTACGATGCCCCCAGAGGAGGATGAAACTGCGGACATCAAATATTATTTCAGCGATGCGGAACAAGCCCTGTTCAAGTACGACAATACTACCCGTAATGCGCTGATAAACTGGTCTCAGACGACAGACGAGCAGGTGATTATGATTTACGGAATCAGCGACCCGTGGTATTATGTTCGCATTCCTGATGTTAAGCGGGAGAACATACATATTTTCGTTCATCCTGAGAACAATCATTACGCCAATATTTCGAATTTCCCTGAACAGCAGAAAACGGAGATTATGGAGTTGTTGTATCAGTATTTGTATTAGGAATGTGCAAAACGCCGAATTCTTAAAAAAAACTAAAAAAATCTTTGACAAATTTCTCTGAAACGAAGTAAAATTAAACATTGTGGTTTTACGGAGGTCAAAGATGAAAAAGATTTTATCCTTCATCTGTGTGATTTTCATTATTTTTGCCTTTGGGTCTTGTACAGATTCAGATGATGAAAGTGGAAGTAGCCCAGACGCCGGTGGCGAAAAGAGTACAGAAAATAAATACCCGGTTTATTACCATGGATATCTTACGGCAAACATATCGCTCTATTTCCTGAATGATGTAAATGATTTGCCTTATGTTGAAGTTGATGATTCTGTTGAGCTTTTAAAATTTTTATATCAGTTTATAGATAAACCTATCGAGCTTAAAGTTTCCAAGTCAGGCTCTATTGTTACACTTGTCAGGCAGAACGAAACTTATGGTGTGAATATTCCTGTTACCATAGATTTTGAAAAGGATACGATTTGTTTTCAAGACTATGATATGTTTTCAATGTCTCCAAGCAGATCCACGATTCTAGATGTGACGAGTTTCGACTTCTTTGATCAAGGAAAATACCCCTCGTCTTATTCAAAAAGTTGAGCCAAAATATCTTCCACGACTTGGTGAGCCGCTTGAAATCAATCTTGGAAGTTATGGAATCGATTTGCCTATAAGAGACGGAAAATACTTGATTCCGTTACAGACTTTTTCTGATGTTTTCTTTGCACCTGTCTTCTTAAATAGCATTTATTTCAACGGGAAGAGCGTGATTATCGCCAGTGATTTATCTGAAAATGGGGACCAAAAATCCAGAGAACTCTATTATCAAGGTGAACATGGAGAGCGTAGCTCAGAACTTGCTAAATTCGGTTATGGTGAGCTTTGTTTGATGCTTGATAATCTCTATGGCTTAAAAGACAAGAAGGAAATCAGCTCTTTTGACAAACTCTTTCAGACTGTCGGTTCGAGTTCGGTTGAAAGCAGGGCTATCGTTCAAGAGCAAAGCCTCAAATCATATCTTCTTGGTTCAAGCGTGCTTACTGCTGACAAGGCAATTTACACTTTGATCGGGGACTTCCTCGATGACAATCACAGTAAGTGGTACAATTTTTCTTATCTGACAGGTGAGCATGAAGGCTATAAGCCTAACGGTGCTTCACGAGAACGACTAAATGCTCATATTGAGCGATATAAAGAAGCTCGAACCGAGGCTTATCCGGATGGTGTTCCCAGGTACGAAGAAAAAGATGATACGGCTTTCGTCACTTTTGATGTCTTTGAAGTTGGTGTAAATAATCTTGATGATTACTACAATAAATCTCTCGACGAGCTTTTTGAAAAGGATACGATTGCTTTAATTATGTACGCCCATGACAAGATTACGAGAGAAAACAGTCCTATCAAGAATGTTGTCATTGATTTGAGCTGCAACTGTGGGGGAGCGGCGGATACGGCGGTGTTTGTAATATCATGGTTTTTGGAACAGGCTGATGTAAGCATTAAGAACACTATGACAGGGGCGTGTTGTACTACTTCCTATCGGTGTGATGCGAACCGTGACCACGAATTTGATGAAAAAGATACACTTGGTGACAGAAAACTGTTCTGTCTCACTTCCCCTGTCAGCTTTTCATGTGGAAACTTTGTGCCGAGTGCTTTTAGAGAATCCGAAAAAGTCACATTGCTCGGAAGAACATCTGCTGGCGGCGCCTGTATAGTTCAGCCGGTTTCTTCAGCGTGGGGAACATGTTTCCGAATTTCGGGGTCAATGAGGCTTGCCTATATGAAAAATGGTTCTTATTATGATATAGATCAGGGGGCCGAGCCTGACTATACAATCAGCTCTCCGGAAAACTATTACGATCGCGAAAACTTGGTGAATTTCATCAACAGCATAAAATAATTTTTCATATAGAGAAATAGAAAATGAAAAAACAAATTGCATGTATTTCCTGTATCTTTTTCTTAGGTTTGGCAAGTGCCGTGTACGCTCAGGAAAGCTCGCAGGTTGAGGAAACGACCGTGAACCAAACTGAAGCAGACGCTCTTTCGGAAACGAATGCGGTAGCAGGGGCAGAGACGGCATCATCATCTTCTAAAGACGATATTTCAGAAGAGACTCCGGGCTTTATCAAGCGGACGGTGAATTTCGCTACTTCCCTTCCGCTCGGATACGATTTTGGATGTGAGCCTACCCTTCACGGAAGCCTTACTTACCTCAATGTAAAATACAAGTGGTCAGAAGAAAAGCAGACTTTTGCAAGAATCCTCTTTAATTATGGCTCGACACTTAGTTTGGAGCCGAGTTCAAAATATGAATTTTCAGACGGTGCCGAGATGAAAAAATATGAGGATGAGGCAAAAGCGATTGATTTTAAGCTCATTCCCTGGGGAAAGCAAATCAATTCCAAAAGTTCTGAGGGCAGATATTTTACCATTGAGCCGGGCTTGAATTTACGGCTTGAACCAGAAAAATTGAATTCGACTTTAGCAGCCTTTCTGGAAAATGAAGAAAGCGGTGAAAAAATGTATTTAACCCTTGATACAACCACAACGAAGAGAGCTGGTTTCATTCCGGCAAATTTATTTTTGGCGTAGGAATGAAGAATTTGTACTGACGTGGATTGAATGGGATTTAGAAGGCCCCAGGAAAGTGCTTGAAACTTGTCGCACCCACTAGCATAAAATCCCTTTTTCTGATATTATTTGCTTTCAGTATGAAAACGGTAATTTGTTTTGACATGCTGAGTCTCAAAGTAAATAAATCTATTCATACTATTATTATTTGAATTTAACGGCGAATTCTTTTTTAGAGTTCGCTTTTTTTTTAGGCTAAATCTTTTGTAAGGAGGTACTTTTTCATGGCAAAAATAAATGTTCAGCAGACAGAAATTACTGTCATTGAATTAAATGAAAAAGATTATATCTCTCTTACAGATATGGTTAAAAATATTG
>CAMVJE010000086.1 GCA_947167745.1 uncultured Treponema sp. | reverse complement strand
CAAGTTTTTGGGTCAAAGCCGGATCAGCATACAAAAAAGTCTTCTCAATCGCCACTGCATTTTCGCAATTCAGGGCAAAAACTGACTTATCGAGCCAGAAATCCATGTTTTCGTGGACGACATGAACATATTCTATGCCATTTTGGGAAGTTTGAGCACTTTTGTCTGCACTTCCGCTTAAAGTAGAACTATCGTTAGTTTGTTCCAGCCCAATCTCCCCCTTTTCAGGAATAAATTTTTCATCAATCAGGCCGTCAATTTCGAGAACAGAAATTTCTGCACCAGCAGCAAGTTTAATCACAGGATGCATTTCAAAATCACGCCCATAAAGACAAAGTTCGCCCTTTTTGGCAAGAATTTTTCCTTCAACGAAAGTCTCAACGGGAATCGGCTCAACGACTTCAGAATCTTCTGGAAGTGCAGATTTTTCACAAGAAATAAAAATGCTTAATATAGCCGCAAAAAAAATAAATGCATACGATTTCATGCTATTATTTTCGGCATTTTAAAAAGAATTGTGAATACCGTTCCGTGCTAACGCACTTCATTCCTCCGGAACGCCTGCGGCGCGGCTACAATCCTTAGCGCAAAAAAAACGCACCCCGATTTGAGGTGCGTTCTTGCCGTCCGCATTCTTGCGGTCAATTTTCTTAATCTATTTGCTCCACGGATTGTTGCGGATGAAAGTCTCGTTGCGCTCGTAGCCTACTGAGATGATGCCGACTTCAGTTTTTGTGTAGTCTTCGATGAACTCAACATAGTCTCGGGCTTCTTTTGGAAGCTCTTCGTAAGAACGGCACTCTTTGAGGCTCTTTTTCCAGCCCTTGAACTTTTTGAGGACTGGTTTTGCCTTTTCCATTGCAGGAACGCTTGCCGGGAAGTCAGTGACGATTTTGCCGTCGATTTCATAAGAAACGCAGGCTTCGATTTCGTCGAATGTGTCGTAGATGTCAAGGTGAGTGAGAACCAGAGAATCGATTGAGTTTGTAATGCAGGCATAGCGGAGAGCAACCAGGTCAAGATAACCACAGCGGCGGGCACGACCTGTTGTTACGCCATATTCACGGCCAGTTTTGCGGACATACTCGCAAAGCTCGCCTTCGCTCTCGTTGTTGAATTCTGTCGGCATCGGACCGTTTCCGACTCGTGTCTGATAAGCCTTGAAAACGCCGAGGATTTTATCCAAATCTTTAGGACCGATACCACAGCCTGTTGCAGCACCTGCTGAGCATGAGGCTCCTGATGAAACATAAGGATATGTTCCTGAATCGATATCAAGCATTGCGCCCTGAGCACCTTCAAAAAGGATGTTTTCGTTTCTATATTCAAACATCTTAGCGGTCAAATCGACGCGCATTTCGATAAGCTTGTCTTTGTATTTGTTGAGATATTCAAGGTTTTCGCCCTCGAACTCAGCCATTTTCTCCGGCCAGTCAAGGTCTGCGAGGCGGAGACCGTCGCGATGTGCTTTTTCTGAGTATGCGATGCCGATTCCGCGGCCAGTTGTGCCGATTGGGCGTTTGCGGCTTGCGTCCCGGTCTTTGTCCATCTGTCGGTAACCCGGAAGAATGATGTGGGCTCGGTCAGAAATGAAAACACGGCCTTCCCAGTCGATTCCGTTGTCTTTGAGCATCTGAAGCTCGTTGAAAAGTGCCTCCGGGTCGATAACCATACCGGCTCCGAGGAAAACTGATTTGTTCGGGTAAAGGATTCCAGACGGAACCTGATGAAGAGCAAACTGTTTGCCATCTACAACGATTGTGTGACCTGCGTTTGGACCGCCTGCATAGCGGACGACATATTTAGCGTCTTCTGCCAGGTAATCAACAATCTTTCCTTTTCCTTCGTCGCCCCACTGAGCACCGATTACAACGACCTTCATAAAAGCCCCCAAAATGGATTTGCCGCATAAGAATCACGGCACAAAATACAGAAGATTTTAACACAAAGAGAATTTTGTTTCAACGAAGTGATTTAAAGGGATTTAGTGATGTGATGTGATGTGATGTATAAAAAAATGATACCCAATAAGTTTCTTTCAAGGAGTCATTCCTGAAGCAGTCCCGGCATGACTATAACTTATTGGGCATCTAATTGATTATTTGTTATTTCAGAGAAATATTGGTAAATTCAACATAGGCATTTCGGCTTGTGTACAAACCTGCATATACATTGTCTTTATCATATTCGTTAAGAACAACTGTATATGTAACCGGAGCTTCTTTTCCGTACTGCACTGTAATGTCGTTTCCTTTCTTCGAAATTGAAAGATTAACAGTTTTGCCTTTTGCAGGAAGTGCTTCAACAGCATGTGGATTTTCATTCAATGCAGTATCAATTCGGGCAAAACCTGCTGTCCAGGCATCAGCATTAGCAATCTTGAGAGGACCAGCTGCAGCATAGTTGCTGTTCATTCCGCCAATACTTTCATCAATAATAACATTGTCGCGAACCATAAGTCCGAATGAAACCTGGTTGTTTGATTTGATGTTAAGAATTTTTGCCGTTGCAGTAAGAGTAAAATCTTTGTTAACTGGCAATTTCTGGAAATAGAACAAAAGTCCGTCTTCAGAAGCCGCAATTTTACCACTATCCTTGCTGCCGTCTTTTGCACCAGAATGCATCTGAACGCCACCCTTAATTTCAACAATTTCGTTCAAATCTGGATTTGCAGCTTTTGATGAACCACCGATATTTCCAAAAGCAGAACCCCACCATGGATCAGTTGTATCAAAATTGCCACTTTTTGTAGATGGTGCACCATAACCAGGCTCAACATAATCTTTGTTTACGAGATTTTCGAGCTTGTAAACAATCTTCGGACCTTTCTGTGTCAATTTTTTGAAAGCTTTGTCTTTTCTAGACAAGTCTTCAACTAGCATTTTAGCAATTGTAGAAGCTCCGAATGCGTTCAAGTGTGTTGTATCAAGAGATGCTTCTTTTGAGCCGGTCATTGCATGGAGTTTCTTTGCCTCATCGCCAAGTTTTTCGTACAAAGCCTTTGTATTTGCAGTCTGGTCAACAACAGTAACCTTAAGTTCTGCACCCAAATCACGGATTGCCTGAGAATAATCTCCGCCTGGGAAATCTGTGCTTCCTGTAGTGATATGGATTGTAGCCCCTTCGTATGTGTTGTTTTTATTCAAACGAACGATTGGAGTTACGAGAACTGGAGTTGCTTCAACATCTTGTGCAAGTTTGACATAGTTTACATAAAGAGAATTTTTGAAAGAGCCAGCTTCATCCTTTCCACCATTTGGGTTGGTGTATCGCTCTGCTTCCAATTTTTCGTCATTGTGACCGAAAGCAATGATGAGATAATCACCCTTGCGGATGTTTGCCTTGAGCAATTCATAATTTTTACCAGAACCCGGATCAGTTATGAAATTCTTTGATGAACGACCACTGACTGCAAGGTTTACAACTGCAGCTTTTTTTTCTTTAAGGAAGTCCTGAACTTTTGTACCAAATCCGTATCGTGGAATGTAATAGGGATCATTGAAAGGAGATGCTGTTGAATCTCCAACAATGAAAACACGCGTAAGGCCTTTTGTATCAGGAACCTGAATATCTGTAGCAACAACGGCTTCAACTTTTTCAAGTTTTGATGTTGCAGCATCCTGCGCAAATGAAGAGAAGCTAAGCCCGGCCATTAAAGCAAGACTTGCGGCAAAAAATTTTTTCATTTATTACTCCTAATTTTTAATGAATTTGACTCTATTATAATCTCTAAAAGACAAAAATTAAAGAGTAATATCGACAATTCTGCTTTTTACTAATAAAATTAATCAATGGATAATCTAATATTCACTAGAATTAGGATTATTCTGTTTTTAATTTAAAAAAGGAGATCCTATGAAAAAATTACTTAAAGCAGTGGGAATTCTGTCAGGAATCCTAATACTTTCAACGATATCTTGTTCCAGCGAGGCTGGAAGCAGCGGAAATGAAGGCAGCTCCAAAAAAGAATCTGAAAAAATAGCAAATTCTAACGGAACAACTACGCTCAAAATCGAAGAAAACAGCACAGGATTCGTAAGTACGACCGGTTCAATAAATACATCTGACACAAAATGGATAGGCTATTCCGGCGGGTATATCGAAAACCTCACGAAAGGCAAGACCGTCGTTTACACGGTCAAGGCAGAATCAGCCATTAGCGATGCAAAAATTGCCATTCATTACGCGAACTGGCAGAATACGAACGTACGAGGTGCCTACATTTATGTAAACGGAAATCTTATAAATGAAAACAAGCCGATTTCCATGACATACACCAACAAAGGAGCTTCCGGCGCAGCCCTTTCTGACCGGTGGATTGACTCAGGATTTCTTACCGGCGTTTCGTTGAATGCAGGAAGCAACACGATCATCATTGAAGGAGCGCCTAAGGCAACGTATTCAACATTCGTTCCCACATCGAAGGATACCGCAAATGGTCTGACTTCTCTTGAAGTGAACAACGACGGTCAGCTTTCAAACATCGACTATCTTGTCGTGAACGGAATTGGAATCGACTACGGAACGGACACTACGAAATATGTTACGCTGTCAGTCGCAAGCGAAAATGACACTGCTGGTACTGTAGGAAGCTCTGTTACTGCCGCAAGTGTTGCCGAAGGAACGGAAGTCACACTTACCGCCACTGCAAATTCCGGTTGGAAATTCGAATGCTGGTCTGATGGCTCAAAATCAAATCCTTACACGAAGACGATTTCAAAAAGTTCGTACATTTTTGCCCACTTCATTCCAGAAAACTACACAGCTCCGACGGAAAGCGACGGCTACATGGGCTATGCGACCGTAACGA
>CAMVJE010000085.1 GCA_947167745.1 uncultured Treponema sp. | reverse complement strand
TACAAGAAATTGTCATAATGTTCTCCTAAAAAATTGTTTGCAGTTGTAAAAAACTAGTTTTATCGGCTGTGGCAAAAAAGTCTTCCAGCGAGAACGCGCCATAAAACTCGCGGTGAACAAGTTCAAGCGAGTTTTTGTCGCAACCTCGCTTCCGACTTTTTTGCATCTTCTGATATATCAGTTTTTTGCATCGGTCAGATATATTTTTTGCAGGCCATTCTGCCAAAAGGCATAGGGCGAGTTTTTGCCGCAACCTCGTCTACGCTAGTTTTTGCATCAGTCTGATATATTTTTGCAGGTCATTCTGCCAAAAGGCATAGAAGGACATGTTAGTTTGCTACGAACAGAGTTCCTTTAGCACTGCCGTCGGCCAGCTTGTCCAGAATGTCAGCGGCTCCTCCGTTGGCCAGAATCATGGGAATGCCGTATTTTGTGGACTTTGTTGCTGCCTGGATTTTTGTTTCGATTCCGCCTGTACCGAAGGCATTTGTCTCACCTATGGTGATTTTTTTTCGAAGCTCTTCGATTGAAGAAACCTGCTCGACCAGCTCAGCCTTTGGATTCGTTTTGGGATTGTCGGTGTAGATTCCGTCGATGTCGCTGAAGAGAATGAGTAAATCTGCGCTCCAGAGAATGGCCGTTATCGCAGAGAGATTGTCGTTGTCGCCGATGGCAAATTCATCGGTTGAAACAGAGTCATTTTCGTTGATGATTGGAACGACACCCTCATCAACCAGAGTGAAAAGGGTATTTCTGATATTGAGTGAGCGGTGATTGTCCTCAAAATCTTCCTTGGTGAATAAAAGCTGACCTATGTGAAGGTCTTGCTCTGCAAAGGCCTTGCGCCACTGAGCCATAAGCTCAACCTGGCCGATAGCACACAGTGCCTGCCTGAAGTGAACGTCTTTTTTGCGTGCCCACTCCTTGAGGGTTGAGACACCAGAAACCTGCGCTCCCGAAGAAACGACGACGATTTGCTTTCCTTTTGCGATTAAATTCTTGCACTGGCGGGCAAAGGAAGCCATGAATTCCGTGTTCTGGGTTCCGTCTGCCTTTGCAAGGGTGTTGGAGCCGATTTTGATTACGATTTTTCGTGATTGAGCAAGTGTTTCTGCGATTGTCATAGCCTTTCCTTTCTATACATAGTAACAAATTGCAGAAGATTTGGAAAGAAGGGGCGATTCTTAAAGATTTTCCGCCATTTTGCGAATCATTTCCTTCCATTCGGCTACGAACCAGTCCGGCTCAATCGGCTTTGCATCTGCCCCAAAGGAAAGAAGCCACCGTTGAACCGGGAGCCACTGAGAGCTTGTGAAAGTGAGCGTGGTCATATTCTTCTCGTTATTTTCTTCGAGCTGCTGATTGTCCGACCACACAAATTCATGAACAAGCTTTCGTGCTTCACCGTAGAATTCAATCTTGAAGTCAAAATAGTCGTCGTACTGAAAGGCCCCGAACCTTCCCTGCTCAGCCTCTTCATGAAAACGAAAATTTGCAGGCAAATCAAAAGGCTTTCCGCGAATCACTTCGACATTGCGCATTTTTGTGAGATTGAACAGGCGCGGATTGTCCGGCTCGGTGCGTCTCGCCCCGTACAAATAAATGGCTCCTTCATCAAGGACAAGCTGATATGGCAGAATCTGACGGTGACGCTCCTCAGGCTCCCACTTGCTGTTGTAATGAAAATCCAGCGTGAAATTGTTTTTGAGTGCAAGAAGGACTTTTTCGCAAGCCTCTTTTTCAAGCACAGGCTTTGGACGGGCAGGAACAAAAATCCGGTCATAAATTGTAAGAGCTTTTGAGTCCGCTTCCCCAAAATCCAGTTCACCTTCTCTCACAGGCTCGGCTTTCTTTTCTTCATCAGGATTGACGGCAGGACTGATTTTTTCGAGAAGAGTCTGAATGGACTTGAAAATAAAATCCCCCGAAGAATGTTGCCCGATCAGTTTTTGAACCAGATGCAGGGCAAGAATTTCATCATCAGTAAAACCGGATGAAGGAAGTTTGTAGGTCTTTGTGTAATGCCAGCCATACTTTTTTGCATCGTATTCGAGGGGAGCGGCAAGCTCATTCTTCATGTAGCGGAAATCTCGCCGGAGAGTGCTTTCAGAAAGAGCCGGGTCGCGAAGAATAGAACGGAGTTTTTCAAGAATGTCATCAAAGGAAATGGTTTCACCCGAAGAAAGAAGAGAATCAATCAGGCGGAACCGTTCAAGCTGGGTGTGCGATGTTTTGTGACCGGGCATGTGTGCAATATATCACGGATTTGCAGGAATTTCAAAACGGCGGGCTAGACCCGCCGGATGTAAATTACTAAGACTTTTATTGTTTTGTCAGAGTTCCAGTTCCCCAATCTTCATTTTTATAAGTAAATGAACCTGTAGACGCATCTTTGCTGGAAATTTTAAACTCGAATGGAGTAATAAAAGCAACTGTATATGTCGCACCATCTGAAGTTACGGTGTATGCAGAAGATATGAAAGGATTTATCCATCTATTTTTATCAGTCGTTATTTTTTGATAGCAATAACATTGTTTTACACCATACTCTTCATTAATCTTGAATTCCAAAACTTTTTTACCATCTTGATACCATGAAGTTCCGAAGAAAGGATCTTTGGAATTGTCGGTGCTTTGACTTCCGCCACTTCCGCCATCATCACCGCTAGAACAGGCTGCGAAGCCGAATACCATTGCTCCTGCGAGCAAGACTGCCAAAATTTTCTTAATTGCTTTCATTAGTAAAAGCCCCCTTTTTTCATAAAATTTTAGACTATTATAACGGGGGGGGTAGTTATCTAATGACCAGGCAAGAAGAATTTTGCAGGATTTTTGATTTTTTCCCCGCAAACATCCAGTCAAGTGAAAAAATCTCAAATCTGTGATATACTTCTGTCTATGAGCAATTATCTGAACAGCAGTCTTTTTCTCGAAAATTTTCGTAAGGCGCGCAATGCTTCAAATTATGTAGATAAATCTCCTTTAATCAGGGATTTGGTTCCCAGCATAAATGATGAAAATCGATTTGTCTGTATTACCCGCCCCCGCCGTTTCGGAAAGAGCATTGCCGCCAACATGATTGCCTCATTTTTTGGAAAAGTTGATTCCACCACGATTTTTGAAGGCTTAGCAATCAGTAAAGAAACAGAAATCGTCAAAAAACATCAGCAAAAGCATAATGTCATTTTCATCGATTTCAGCCAGAATGTTGAATCTGATGACACTTTCGATTCTTATCTTGCAAGAATTATTTCCAAGTTAAAACAGGATATTCTATCATCATACCAAAATCTAAACCTCTCTGAAAAACTCACACTGTCTGATTTGCTCAAAGAATGTTGGCTTAAGACCGGCGAGGGATTTTTCTTCATTTTTGACGAATGGGATGCCCCTTTTCGTTTTGATTTTGCCTCCGAAACAGATAAAAAGCATTTTGTGGATTTTCTTCATGTTCTTTTAAAAGGTCAGGCTTATGTTGAATTCGCATATATGACTGGAATCCTGCCTATCAAAAAATATTCCAGCACCTCTGACTTAAATATGTTCCTCGATTATTCGCTTGCAACTCAGGAAAAATATTCCCTGTATTTTGGTTTTACGGAAAATGAAGTTGATTCGCTTTATCAAAAGAATTCACAAGGCAGAAAACTCAATTTTACGCGTGCAGATTTACAGAAGTGGTATGACGGTTACATTACTGAAAACGGAATGCACCTCTATAACCCACGCTCAATTATTGCCGCTTTCAGCAACAATCAGCTAGGAAATTATTGGACAAGCAGCGGACCTTCTGATGAAGTTTTCAATATATTAAAACTGAATGTTGAAGAAATTCAAAAGCCTGTTGCACAGCTGCTCGCTGGCGAATCCGTGAACTGTATAATAAACGAAAATGCAATCAATTCAAAAAACACAGGCTCAAAATTATACATTTTCTCAGCAATGGTCGTGTATGGATTGTTGTCTATGGATGGAAAAACAAAAGTAAAGATTCCAAATTATGAGATAATGCAAAAATTTGACGAAGCTTTGCAAGAAAACAACGGATTGGGCTATATAAACCAGCTGGCTATGAAATCTTCAGAAATGCTCGATGCCATATTGAATAACGAGGAAAAAAAAGCCGCAGAATTGCTGGAATTCGTGCATGACACGGAAACGCCTCTTTTTGAATACAACCGTGAAAATGAACTTACCGCTGTAGTGAACCTGGCCTTTCTTGCAGCAAGAGACTCATATTTTGTAACCAGGGAAGATAAAGCCGGAAAAGGCTTCACAGATTTTATTTTCACCCCAAAAAATCCAGCCGATGATTGCATAATTCTTGAGCTTAAGGTTGATTCTACTCCCCAAAAAGCCATAGAACAAATAAAACGAAAAAATTATATCCAGCATTTCAAAGCAAAACTTGGAGAGTCACCTTATTACACAGGACGTATTTTGCTTGTCGGTATAAGCTATGATAAAAAAGAAAAAAAACATTTCTGCAAGATAGAAGAAGCATAGAAATGGCGGCAGGGAAAAGCCCCTGGCCGTGATAGAATTTTGTAATTTTTTTCAGTTTTCCGTCTTCAGTTCAATTTTGTGCATAATCGTGTAGCTGATAATTCCCAAACACCAGAAGAATGTCGCCAGAAAGCTGAAGAAAATTGCCATGCGCAGGCTGGGAACGTAAATTACTGAAAGCACATAGCCCGCACAGCCTGCATCATAAAAAACGGAAGCATAAGAGGCAAAAGCCTTTTGTTCCACTTTGACCACATAAAGCCGAGCAAAATGCCGCCGCCCCAGCCGATAATGTTTTGCAGCGAAATGAGGCGTGGAGAAAGAACGGCGT
>CAMVJE010000084.1 GCA_947167745.1 uncultured Treponema sp. | reverse complement strand
GAGTTGTATAAATAAGATGAATTATCCGTGGGGGAGATTCTCCTACGGGTGATTATGATTTAAGTGAACGCCATTTCCTTTGGTGAGAAATTGCTGAAGGGGATGGCGTTTTTTTGTCTCTGTTAAGATTTCTGTATTTGTGATATAATTATAAAGGTAGATTATTTTAATGGGGAAAAATTTATGGCTGCAATTTCTAGTAAAGAATTTAAATTAGTTTTAAAATAAGTTCTTTTGATGCTGAAAGAAGGAAAAAAAGATGAAGTCATAAAAATGCTTGAGTCATCTTGCGATTCAGTAGAAGCTCGAAAAGATATGATAAATCTTGCGAAGTCAAGCGAAACTGCCTAGTCAATAACGCCCCTTGTATAGAAGAAAGAAAATCCTATGATTTAGATTCTGTAAATTACTTTTGGAAAGTAAATGAAAAGAGGTAGGAGCGTTTGCATGATTATTTCACAGGAAGATAAAAATATTGCAGTAAAACAAGCAGTTTGTGATGAAAATATCGTTTATATCTTAGGAGCTGGATTCTCTGCTTATGCTGGTTTGCCAGTTATGAGCAATTTTTTGACAAAATCAAAAGATATTTATTTTGAGAATCCTGAGAAATATAAATATTTTGAAGCACTTTTTAAAGAATTTGACAAAATGGCGAAGATAAAGAATTATTTCACGTCAAATCTTTTCAATATTGAAGAAATCCTTTCTGTCTTGGAAATGAATGTTGCAGTTGGTGGAGAAACAAAAATTCGAGATAATTTCAAAACATACATCAAAGATGTCATTAAGTATTATAATTTTGATAAAGATGACTTTAGACTTTATAAAGATAGAGATTTAGGCTCATTAGATGAAAAACCATTCAGCAGCAAAAATGATGTAATAAATCGATACGGTTATTTTGCAGCTTCCTTATTGCATACAAAGCTCTTTAATATGGAAGAAACTCATTATATACAAGGAGAACTTCAATTTTCAAAAGACCATTACTCAATTATTACCTTCAATTATGATATGATAATTGAACAGATAAAAAAACATATTGAATTTTTTACAGGGAAAATTGAAGATGGAATTCTCGATATTTACAAATTGCACGGGAGTGTTGACGGTGATATAATTCCTCCGACATGGGCTAAATCTATAACTCCAGAGATGAAATCAATTTGGTCTGGGGCATTCCTAAAACTTCAAGCCGCAACACAAATACGAATAATTGGGTATTCATTACCTATTACCGATTCATATTTTCGATATTTTTTGAAATCAGCACTGCTTGAAAATAATCGACTAAAAAAAATCGATATAATTTGTTATGATGCAAATGGCAGCGTAAGTAAAAATTACTTAGACTTTATAGACAGCCAATTTCCAAATTTTAGATTCGTCAATAAAAAAATAGATGACTATCTTTTTGATTTGAAAAATGCAACTGTAAAAAATCGGAGAGATTTTTTGTCTTTTGACAAACTAGAGGAAGTGCATGAAAAGTTTATGACTGTGAAAACAGATGATGAAAGATTGTTTAACTTTTGATACTTTAGCAAGATTTTTTACTATAAAGGGGATTTTTCCATGTCAAACCTATCCGACACCATCACAAACCTAATCTCTCTCCCACACGAATACGAATGGCTCGACTTTAAGGAAAACTGGTTCTCCAAAGACGGAATAGGCGAGTATATTTCCGCAATCTCCAATGGTGCGGCTTTGAGCGGGCGCGAATTTGGCTACATCATCTGGGGAGTGAACGACAAGACTCATGAAATCACAGGAACAAAGGTCAATTTTGACAAAGACATTGACAATGAGCCGTACAAACATTACCTTGCCCGAAATCTAAAGCCGAGCGTTGCGTTTGAAGTCGATGAAACTGAAATTGATGGTAAAAGGCTTGTTCTTCTGACAATTCCAGCGGCAAAATCAGTTCCCACAAAATTCTTGGAACAGACTTTTATCCGAATCGGCTCCAGCAAGGAAAAACTTTCCAAGTTTCCCGAATGGGAAATCAGGCTTCTGAATGTGCTTTCAAACGGAATTCCGACAATCGTAAACACTGCCGCCCCCGACTATGCACAGGATTTGACTTTTGAGAAACTATTTTTGTACTACGGTGCAAAGGGAATTGCGCTCAGGCAGGAAACTTTCAAAAAGACTCTCAAATTGCAGACTTCGGACGGTCGCTACAATATCATGGCTTTGTTGCTTTCTGACTCGAACGATATTCCAATTCGTGTTTCTGTTTTCAGCGGAAAGACTAAAGCGGACACGCTCTTTTCTGTGAAAGAATACGGCAATTCCTGCATTCTGTATGCAATGGACAAGATTCTTGACTACGGCGATGCAATCAACATCATTCAGGCGGATGAACGCGGGCGAATTTCTGAGCGCAAGGACATTCCTCTTTTTGATTACGAGGCTTTTCACGAGGCACTGCTGAATGCGTTCGTTCACAATAAGTGGCTTGGACTTAATGCTCCTATGATTAGTGTGTTCACTGACAGAATTGAGATCCTTTCGCACGGTGGACTTGGAATCGAGCAGGATTTGGAAGGCTTTTATAGCGGTGTGAGCATTCCTGTGAACGAAGTTCTTGCTTCAATTTTCTTGCAGCTCCGTTTAAGCGAGCGTTCTGGTCGTGGTGTACCGAAGATTGTCGGTGCGTATGGGCGAGAATCAATTCGTATTGAAAAGAATTTTATCGTTGTAACGATTCCGTTCAACAGAATCAATGTAACTCCTTTTGAACTGAATGGCGGTGGAGTCTCAGAAGTAAAAGTGCATGACCCTGTAAATGCCCCTGAAAACGCTACAGTAAATGCTACAGTAAACGCTACTGTAAACGCTACTGTAAATCTTTCACCAACACAAAAGAAAATAATCGCCGCATTATCAGAAAATGCCTATGTTACACAAACCGAACTTGCTGAAAAAATCGGAATTCATAGGACGAGAGTTAATGATAATATGTCAAAATTAAAGGAAATGGGAATTATAAAGCGCATCGGCTCCGATAAATCAGGTCATTGGGAGATTGTGAAATAGTAAATTGCAAAGAAATTTACCACATTTATGCGTTAAGGATGCGGAAGGCGGCGTAGCCGTTCTGGAATGAGCGTAGCGAATGGAAGAATGAAGCGACAGCGGAACCTGTAGCAGCCTGACCCGAACGGAGTGAGGGGAACGCCCTGTTTATAAATAAAAGCAGTTGACTTGAAGCCAAAGGCCGGAAAATACAAGTTCACACTTTCTGTCAGCCCTCTCGACTGTATGGGTTGTGGAGAATGTACGACAGTTTGTCCGGTACAGGCACTCACAATGGTTCCACAGGAATCACGCCTTTCAGAACAGCCGGCATGGAACTACCTCGTTGCAAATGTTTCAAAGAAAGCAGATTCTGGATTCGGCGACAACACAGTCAAAGGAAGCCAGTTCAACCAGCCGCTTCTTGAGTTCTCTGGCTCATGCGCAGGTTGTGCAGAGACTTCTTACGCATGCTTGAATACTCAGCTCTTCGGCAAGAAGCAAGAAAAATGTACATTGTAAGCACGACAAGGATGTCGCGTTGCTTTGAAAGACCGAAAATCCCGCAAGAATTTTGCTTGCAAAATTCTTGTCCACGACACGGATGTCGGAAAACGCTACAGGTTGTTCTTCAATCTGGGGCGGCCCTGCAGCTACAGCTCCTTACACAATCAACAAGGACTCAAAGAAAGGTCCGGCTTGGGCTAACTCACTCTTTGAGGACAACGCAGAGCACGGTTTGGGTATGTACTCAGGCCAGAAATATATCCGCGACAACCTCATCGAGAAGTTGAACGGAATGGAAGCAAGAGGCGCTCTCAAAGAAGCAATCGACGCTTTCATGGCTACAAAAGACAGCACAAAAGAGAACTCAGCAAAAGCTGCTGACCTCATCGCTGCTCTCGAAAAAGACGGTTCTGCAACAGCAAAAGAAATCCTTGAGCAGAAAGACTACCTTGCAAAGAAGTCTGTATGGATTTTCGGTGGCGACGGTTGGGCTTACGAAATCGGTTTCGGTGGTCTCGACCATGTTCTCGCTTCTGGCGAAAACATCAATGTCATGGTATTCGATACAGAGATGTACGCTAGGAAGCTTGCTTCCAGAAATACAGGTGGACAGGCATCAAAGGCTTCTAACATCGGTGAAGTCTGTCAGTTCGCTGCAGCTGGTAAAGAGATGGGCAAAAAATCCCTCTCTGAAATCGCTATGAGCTACGGTTATGTCTATGTCGGACAGATTGCTCTCGGTGCTAACCCTGCACAGGCACTCAAAGTCATCCAGGAAGCAGAGGCTTACAATGGTCCATCCCTCATCATCGGATACGCTCCATGTGAGCTCCACGGTGTCAAGGGCGGTAGCTAGAATCGAAGATTCGCAACCACTGTCAGGACGAGATGAAGGCAGCCGTAAAAGCCGGTTACTTAGGGAGCGACCGCCTGTGGCGGGCAAAACCTGTGAGACAGGTTTTGAGCGATTCTCCGAGCAGCTATGCTGCGAAGGGAACCTCTTCAGCTTTAACCCTGCCCTCAAAGCAGAAGGCAAGAATCCGATTAAGCAAGAAACTTTATTTTTAGATAATTGATTTGCGAGTTTTCGGTAAGAAAACTCGTTAGCAACCGAAGGTTGCGTGCATTCCTCAACAACGAGACACGATACTCTGCTCTTACACGCAAGTTCCCAGAGCGTGCTAAGGTCTTGTTCGACAAGAACGAGCAGGCTGCAAAGGACAGATTCGTTCACTTGCAGAAGCTGGTTGAGTTGTATAAATAGTCCACTTCGACTTCGCTCGGTGACCGATTTCGGTAATTGGGCGGGGGAGAATGTAACTTAATGCGAACGGGGCTGTCCTAGAAGTTATTAAAGACTTCAAAAAGGACAGCCTTTTTTATGTTT
>CAMVJE010000083.1 GCA_947167745.1 uncultured Treponema sp. | reverse complement strand
ACATCCAGCACCCAGATCAGACAAAATAATCAATATATAAATTAAAAAATCCCCCGATTCAGATTTTTCCGAATTGGGGGATTTTTTTATGGGCGCTACCCCGCAAGCGGGGTCGGGTCTTTCGCCCTTACGCCTTCACAGCAAAGCTGTTCGGAGAATCGCTCAAAACCTGTCTCACAGGTTTTGCCCCTATGTGGGTCGCTCCCTACGCTCACGCTCATTCCTGCACTCAGTCATTCCGACAAAAGTCGGAATTCCTTCGCTTCGGAACGCCTTCGGCGGGGCTACACCCCCTAGCGTGTGAGTTTTCTGTACACTGTCTTGTGCGGGACATCGTCGTCGATTCCAAGAACATTCTTTCTCCACTCGACATAATCGCTCCAGCTTCCCTCAACAAAATGGACTTCTGAATTGTTCTCAAATGCGAGGATATGCGTACAAATTCGGTCGAGGAAGTAACGGTCGTGGCTGATTACGAGAACTACACCCGCAAAGCTGTTGATTGCTTCTTCAAGGCTTCGTGTGGTCGTAATGTCGAGATCGTTGGTCGGTTCGTCCAGAAGAAGGACATTTCCTGCCTCTTTGAACATCATGCCCATGTTGAGGCGGTTCTTTTCACCACCAGAAAGCACAGAGATTTTTTTGTTCTGCTCGGCTGAATTGAAGTTGAACCATGAGCAGTAGGCGTGAGCGTTGATTTCGCGGACGGCACCGTTCACCGGGCGGCCTTTTTCGTCAACCGCACCAAGTTTAATTAAATCACTTCCGCCAGAAAGCATTTCGTAAATTGTCTTGTTAGGGTCAAGTTTTGAACGCATTTGGTCAACATAAACGAGCTTAACTGTGTCACCCACTTTAATGCTTCCTGAATCAGGAACTTCCTTGCCCATCTTTCCGTCCGGGAGCTCAATTTCCTGCCCCGCAGCAGAGGCAATCATCTTGAAAAGGGTTGTTTTACCGGCACCGTTAGGCCCTACGATTCCCACAACTGAGCCTGCCGGAATGTGAAAGTCAAGATTCTCAAACAAGAGCTTGTCATCGAATGACTTTGTGAGCTTTTCTGCATCAATTACTAGGCTTCCCAAGCGAGGACCTGCCGGAATTGAAATCTGTGTGTCTTTAAGCTGAACACGTTTTGATTCTTCTGCAAGCAAGGCCTCGTACTTTGTAATATGCTCCTTGTGCTTTGCCTGACGGCCTTTTGCGCCCGCATGAATCCATTCCAACTCTTCCTGCATTTCGCGGCGGCGTGTTGAAGCCTGTTTTTCTTCAAGGGCAAGGCGTTTTTCTTTTGCTTCAAGCCATTCAGAATAGTTTCCCTTGAAAGGATAGCCTTCACCACGATCCATTTCCAGAATCCAGCCTGCGACATTGTCGAGGAAGTAGCGATCGTGGGTGATTGCGATGATTGTGCCAGGATAATCTTTGAGGTGCCGCTCAAGCCATGCAACAGTTTCTGCGTCAAGGTGGTTGGTAGGCTCGTCCAGAAGAAGAATGTCAGGCTTCTGCAAAAGGAGCCGGCAGAGAGCGACACGACGGCGTTCACCACCAGAAAGAACATCCACAACCTGGTCTCCAGGAGGACAGCGGAGAGCGTCCATAGCAAGCTCCAGGTTTGCGTCCAGATTCCATGCGTCGGCTGCGTCCAGCTTTTCCTGAATCTCAGCCTGACGGGCACAAAGTTTGTCGAAATCAGCATCCGGGTCACCGAAAGCCTCGTTTACCTTGTCGAATTCTGCCAAAAGGTCAGTGATTGGCTTAACGCCCTCTTTTACCACTTCGAGAACGGTTTTGCCCGGCTCCAAATATGGCTCCTGCTCAAGGTAGCCCATTGAATAGCCCGGAAGAAGTTTTGTTTCGCCAGTGTAGTCTTTATCGATTCCAGCAAAAATCTTAAAAAGTGAAGATTTACCGGCACCGTTTTCACCGATAACGCCGATTTTTGCTCCATAATAGTAAGAAATGGAAATGTCTTTTAAAACAACTTTTGTTCCATACGCGCGGGAAACGCGATCCATCGTGTAAATGATTTTTTTGTCGTCGAATGTTTTAGCCATTCCTAAATTATATAGTAGAAATAGAAGTTTGTCTTTAGATGAAAAAAGCAAGGGGGTTAAAGGGGGAAAGAAGAAAACTTGTAAGTTTGCGTCTTGCCCCCTTTGCAATGGTCTTTTATTTGACCTTAAAATCAATGGCTTCGTTTGCAGGAATCGGTTTTGAGAAGTAATATCCCTGAATCGTGTCAGCCCCGAAATCCCGAAGCCGCTCGAACTGCCATTCTTCCTCAACACCTTCGATTATCATTTCTTTGTCTAAGTCGTGCATGAGGTGAATTATATTTTTGATGAAGGAGTCTCTGCCGTCAACAAGGTAAGTGTCTACCAAAGATTTATCGAGTTTGATTACATCAACAGGAATGTAAGTTAGGTATGCCAGAGAAGAATATCCTGTTCCGAAATCGTCCATTAGGAGCCGAATGCCCAGGTTTTTGAAACGCTTGAAAATATCATCGGCAAGGGCAGATTTTTCCAGGAAAAGTCCTTCAGTGATTTCAATTTCCAGGTAATGAGGCGGAATATCGTATTTTTTTAGTAAGTCTTCCACAAAATCAACATAACCGTGGTCATTGAGCTGGTTTCCAGAGAAGTTTACTGAAACCGGGTGAAGTTCCTGGCCTGCATCTCGCCATGATGCAAGCTGTTTGATTACAAGCTCTGTGGTAATTCGACCGATACGCCAAATCCAGCCGCTTCGCTCCGCAACAGGAATAAACTGACCTGGGTAAATTCCAGGTTCCTTCATTCGGACAAGAGCCTCATAACCAGAAACCTGCTTTGTTTTTGAGTCAATCTGAGGCTGATAAAGCATGAAGAAGCCGTCGTTGTCAAAAGCGCGCAACAATTTTTCTTTTATGGCAATTTCTTCCAGGGCTTTTTTCTTCATGTCATCGTCATAAATTACGATTCCGTTTTTGCCCCGGTTCTTTGCCTCATACATTGCACCTTCAGCGTTCATTATGTGCTGCTCTGGACTTGTTATTCCGTCTGAACAAGAGGCTCCGATACTAGCAGTAACCGCAAGAGTCTCATCGCCAAGAGGAATCGGCGAGCGAATAATCTCAAAAAGGCTCTTAACAGTTTCGCAATCCATTGTAATCTGCATATTTGGAATTACGATGAGGAATTCATCACCGCCAAAACGGGCAATCTTCCAGTTATTTTCCTCTCCGATTCCCCGAATCATGGCAACCAAATACTGCAAAATACTGTCTGCAAGGGAATGGCCATAGTTGTCGTTAAGCATTTTGAAATCATCGATATCGATAATCATAACTGAATAAACGTCTTTGTCAGTCATGGTATCCCGGAGCCAATCCGTAATTGTCCGGCGATTGTAAATGTCGAGGACTTCATCATATTCTGCATGATAACGAAGCTCTTCCTCCCGCTCAATGAGGTCGTCTTTTGACTTCTGAAGCTCCTTGATGAAGTTTTCTGCAATTTTCTTTCCGAGTTTTGAATAGATAATGACCAGCGACATCGTAATGACAAGCATGAGGACAGAAGGAAGAATTTTGCCGTACTGATCAATGAAATTGGCTGGCTTGTTATACAAAACAACATCGTCTGGAAGAAGAGAAAAATCAAGACCATATTTTTTCATAAGAGAATAGTCGAAGGCGGTGCGGCTGGGCGTTTTTTCTACAAGCGGAAATGAAGAGATTTTTTCTCCGTTGAGAATTTTGGCAAGCACATTACCAGCCATGACACACTGGGCTTCCATATCCATGTGTATTCCGCCAAGAATTCCCATGTTTTCGCCGCCTATGTAATTTCGGAAAACGGGAACATCCGCAGCCCGAACGACAGTGCTTGTCCTAGAAAGGATGGAATAAGTGTTACCCTTTTTGTCAGAATAGCAGGACATGTAGAAGAGCATGGAATCTGAAGGAAGGGATTCAAGAAGATAAATTAACTCCGTCTGTGTCAAAAGGGAGGCATCCAAATCGATAAAGGTATAATCTTTGTATTTCTTTTTGAGTTCCCAGAACATGCGGACATCATTTTTGCCAGAGGTGGATTCGTCACGCAGGACAACCAGCGTCTTCTTTTGAGGGAACAATTTCGTGGCAATATTAACAGTCTCGTCAAGATAATCAGTTCCGTAGAAGCCCGTCATAAAGGGATTTTTCGCAGCATTTACCGCAAGATTGTAATCTCCAATACCGAAGAAGACCATTGGCGTATTCTGGAAAAGCTCATCCTGATATTTCATGGCAAAATTAAGAGCCTTGTCATCGCCAAGCAATACTGCCTCGTATTTTTTGCTTGCCAGGCGCTGCTTTACATATCTTGCGAGCAGTGAATAATCAGCGTCGTCATATTCGTTTGAATTAAGAAAGATAATGTCATATTCAATTCCTTTCGGATAAAGGCTTTTCTTTAGTCCGCTGATTTGGGCATCATAAGTGTAGTAGAGAGGAGTATATGAGTACAAGAAAAGAACTTTGTGCAAAACCTCCACAGGTGTCTGAATTTCCTCTTTTTTTTCTAAAGATGAAATCATAAACTGCATGAGAAAAACGGCAGCGACAATAAGACTTAATATACTCAAAAAAAGTGTCGCACTACGAATTTTTACAAGCGTTTCTCTTTTGACCATAGATGAACCTTAAAAAAGCATGAATTATTTACCTATTATATCACAAAATTTTAAATTCACAAGAAAATTTCATTTTATTTTAGGCAAAGTATTTATTTGCCATCGCAAGACAAATTTCTCGACAAAACAAACACTTTTAAGTAAGATTTTTTTATGTTCAAAACTCCACCAAATTTTGAATCGCTCGCAGAAGCCCTTGTCTCACTTTTCGGAAACAGCATAGCAATCGCACAGACTGACAGACTTTCTGGTGGCGACATCAACAAAG
>CAMVJE010000082.1 GCA_947167745.1 uncultured Treponema sp. | reverse complement strand
GGAGTTGCGACTTTTGTCTGCTCAACCAAAGAATTTTTGATTGATTCCTGGATTTCGCCGGAAACATCGATGTCCTTGATGTTCTTGAAGCCGTTTTCCAGCTGTTTTGTGAAGAGGGCTTCGTCCATGGCGTAAACGACCATGTAGCTGTACTGGGTAATGTAGTCACCAGAATCTTCGCCCTTTTCAAGACCGTCCTTAAGGCGGCGGTTGCGTGTCCACCAGTCAGTCTCTTTTTCGAGGCCTGCGACTGAAGTAACTGCAAGTCGCTCTGATTCACGCTCGATTGTCTTTTCCAAGTCTGTATCGGCAGATGTTCCAGCCATTGAGGCACGGATTTTGTCACCGATTGTCTGTTTGATTGAAGCCGCAATTTCTGCACGGGCATCAACCTGGTCTACCCAAGTCTGCAAGAAGTCAAGGTTGCTTCCGTTCTTTGTAAGAACCCAGATTTTTTTGTCAGAAAGACCGAGAGCCTTTTTGAGGGTTTTCTGGTTAGGCGTTGTAAGAACAGTGCCAACCCAGTCAGGCTGGGCAACACCCCAGGCCGTTCCTTTATGCTCCAGAATTTGTGTTGGAATTGAAGCTGAAATGTCTTCTACTTTTGGCTTTGGTGTCGAACCACAAGAAACGAGCAAGGCCGCTGCAGCTGCACCAAGAATTAATGTGCTGAATTTTTTCATTTAATCCTCCAGTTCTTAAAGTATATTTCAAAAATAAACACACTTCAAGATTTTGCAATAGGTGTATATATAAAAAAAAACAGTCTATGCCCCTGCAAAGTAACAAAAAAATCAGCAAAAAAGCAGGTGCAATAAACTGTTGTTGCACAAAGAATAACACAAGCACCGTCACAAAAGTGCAACAAAAAAATAAGAATTCTATAAATTTTTCTGAATTTTCCTTACAAGAAATCCCAAAGTGCTTTCTGCCCAAGTGTACTGGCTCATATATTCAAAATTGAATGATGCGGAAGCGGACGGCTTTCCGTCGAGATAATCAAAATAGTCACAATCTATCGCATCCTTATCAATGGCAAGCTGATTGTAATTGTGAATAAGAATATTCTCGCTGCCACAAGCACGGAGGGTTTTACGGATGTCGGCCACAAGATTCCTTATATAAGAACTTTTATCGCTGAGATTGTTTTCCCAAAGCATTTCTTCGAGTTTTCCGAGAGGGCAGGGGAGACCTTTTTCATCAATCAGAATCGCAAGAAGTTCCTTTGACTTTGAATAAGAAAATTTAAGTGGAATTCCGTCAGCAAAAATTTCAAAAGGACCGAAAGTATGGACATATATTTTTTTCTTTTCAGAAACAGGAAAACGCAGGTTACCAAGCTCTCTTTTTATTTGTTCGGGAGTCGCCGGCTTCAAAACATATCCGCTGGCATACAAATCAAAGGCCTCCCGCATGTAATCGCTAAAACCTGTCACGAAAATTATGTTGATTTTTGGATTCTGCTCCTTTAGTTTTTTGGCGACACTCACACCGTTTTCTTCCCGCATTTCTATATCCAGGAAAGCGACATCAGGAAACCAATCCGCAGAACAAGAAAGGGCCTCATCACTGTAGCGGAAGCCCTTTACCTCAGCTTGAGGATTAACTTCTTTTAAAACAGAGCAAATTCCTTCCAGAGCCAGATATTCATCATCCAAAGCAAGAATTTTCATCTCTTCTCCTTATGTCGCCAGAAGCCTTGCAAGGGACAAGGAACAGCCTACTTTTTGTCTCTTTTAAGCGGAATTCTTATTTCGACTTCCGTTCCTTTTCCAATCTCACTATGAATGTCCAGCTCGCCGCCACACATCATCCAGAGCCTTTCTTTAACATTGTTTATTCCAATGTGAATTTTGTCGTCGCTGCTTATACTCTTTGTATCAAAACCAACTCCATCATCAGCAATCTTTATCACAACGAAATTTTCTGCTCTGCTGCTTGAAATTTTCACTACGCCGCCATTTTTCTTCTTGCAAACTCCATGACGGACTGCATTTTCTACAATCGGCTGCAAAATCATGGGCGGAATATTAAAATCTCTTTCCTTTATGTCCAGCTCGAATTTCACATCATCCTGAAAGCGCATTTTTTCGAGATTCAGATAGTATTGAAGATGCATCAATTCAGTATCAAAGGAAACTTCATTTAATTTTTCCGCAGCATAAATATTCCCGCGCAAGTAATTTGAAAAATTCCCGATGGCTTCCCGACCGGCTTTCGGATCTTTGTCACACAGAACATAAATTGAATTAAGAACATTGAAAACAAAATGGGGACGAATCTGACTAATCATAAGAGCTATTTTCCCTTCTGCGATTTTTGCCTCCTGCTCGCCGATAAGCCTGATTTGGTACATGTAAATAAAATCGAAAATCAGAATTATTGAAAGCGACAAGGCAATCTGAATCGAAAAGAAGTGAATAAAAGGTCTTACAACTACGGCAATAACTGGAAAAATAACAAATGAAAAGAGAACGAGAAAGGCTCTAGGACCAATAGCACCACGGTAATACACAAGGAATGAAATCACTATCAGAAGCACCACATAGCCGCCCATCTGTCCGAAAATGTAATACTTTCCATTTCTGTAAATTCCATCCTCAACATAGAAAAACATGCCGTTAAAGACGGAAATGCACCACAAAACTGCATAAATTACGGAAACAAGGACTGCAATCTTTGCGAAAATCCAGGAGACGCTTTTTCTTTGCGAAACCAGAGACTCAATATACATAACAAAAATAGCCAGTATTGAAAAATAAGACAGGAAATCTAGGCAGGAAAAAATCTGAGAGAGAATTACAGCCCAGCTCTTTCCATCCATGCTTTTTTGCAGAAAATAAAGCTCAAAAACACAGGCAAGAAGCATGATAACATCAAAGAGGGAAAGCAGGGTGAAATAACCGGGAATTCGCTTGCGGGCAGATTTACTGCCCAGACAACCCTGAAAAATCAGGGTCATAACTATAGCCATTAAGGTGTGCAGCGCAATTTCAATCCCGTACATGAGAAAATTATATCATGGAAAATAGAAGTCAATCTACAATCGAATCATGTCCCTGCTGATGTCAGAGATTTTCATCGCTCCAGTCATGGCCATTGTGTCCTCAAGCTCGGCTTTGAGTTTTTCAACATAGACTTTTACGCCTTCTTCGCCGCCACCAAAGACAGCCGTTACGAATGGCCGGGCTATAATGACCGCATCGGCACCAAGAGCCAGCGCCTTGAAAATATCCGTGCCGCTTCGGATTCCGCCGTCAACAATAATCTTTAGCCTGCCCTTTACGGCCTCGACTATTTCCGGTAAGACTTCGGCTGTGGCAGGACAGCCGTCCAGAACCCGGCCACCGTGATTTGAAACGACGATTGCGCTTGCCCCGGCTTCGAGGGCTTTGAGTGCGCCTTTTACGGTCATAACGCCCTTGATAATGAAGGGGCGGCCCGCCATCTCAACAATCTGCTTTAGCTCGGCAACGGACTTGCTTCCGGCCGGCGGGTTCATGTTTTTGAGGAAGGGAAGGCCGGCCCCGTCAATGTCCATGGCCATCGCAAAGGGATTGCCGCTGCGAACAAGCTCCATTTTTTCTTTTATTGTCTCAAGATTCCAGGGTTTAATAGTAGGAATTCCAGTTCCATTGTTGGCAGAAATTGATTTTGCCGCTCCTTCCATGACCTTAATGTTAACTCCGTCGCCGGTAAACCCCACGATTCCGTTGGCGGCACAAGCGGTAAGAAGAGTATGATTGTAAGTCAAATCATCGTATTTGTCGCCGTAATGAAAGTTTACGCTTCCGACAGGGCCTGCAAAAACAGGAAGGGCAAAGTGCTTTCCAAAAAATTCGATTGAAGTGTCAGGCGTGCCATGCTCGTAAATCGTATCCATGTTGATGCAGATATTCTGCCAGGCGTTAAAATTGCGGATGGCCACAGTTCCGCTTCCCTTTGCTCCGGGGCCGGGAATAGTGTTTTTGCAGGCAAGCCCGTTGCAGACAGGACAGGCCTTGCATTTGCTTCCAATGTATTTTTTAGCTTCTTCAAGCACTTCTGCGTATGTCATTTTCGTACCTCAAAAAAATACTAGCATGGAGTGAAGATACAATACAAGGGAGTGAAGACAAAAATCCCAGCCACAAACAGCAGCTATATTGAAACGAAATTATCAGCCTAAAGCCACATCGAGAACCATCATCAGGGCAAAACCAAAAGCAAAGCCCAGGGTACAAATGTCAGTCTTTTCTTCGCGGGTGGCTTCTGGAATCAATTCCTCGATAACGACATAAACCATTGCACCAGCCGCAAAAGCCAGAAGGTAGGGGAGGAAGGGAAGAATAAGTGAAGTCAGAAGAATAGTGATAATAGCCGCCACAGGCTCCACGGCACCAGAAAGGGTACCGTAAAAAAAGGCCTTTGCCCTGCGGTTTCCTTCACTGCGAAGGGGCATTGAAATAATAGCACCTTCCGGGAAATTCTGTATTGCGATACCTAGAGAAAGGGCGAGGGCATCAGCAGAAGAAATAGCCGAACCGCCTGCCAGAAAACTTGCGAAAACCACGCCAACGGCCATTCCTTCCGGGATGTTGTGAAGAGTGACAGCAAAAACGAGCATCATCGTGCGGCTTATTTTGCTGACAGAAGATTTCGGCCCTTCTGGTGTCTGAGCCATGGCGTGAAGGTGAGGGGTAATTTTGTCGAGAAGGAAAAGGAAAGCAACACCAAGGGCAAAGCCGATCAGGGCAGGAAGAAAAGCAAGACGGCCAAGCTCCCCGCTCATATCCATTGCAGGAATAAGAAGAGACCAGACCGAGGCGGCAATCATAACACCGGCGGCAAAGCCCAGTAAAGCACGCTGAAGCGAATCCTTCATCTCGCGCTTCATAAAAAAGACCATGGCAGAGCCAAGAGCCGTACCAAGAAAAGGAATTAAAAGACCGAAGATTGTAATTTGCATA
>CAMVJE010000081.1 GCA_947167745.1 uncultured Treponema sp. | reverse complement strand
AAAAGGAATTTATTTTAATGGAAAAAGAATTGTTTGTTGCTCCCGAAGAACTCGGTGCGTTTTTTAAGGACGCTCTTTGCGATTTGAATAATGTTTTTGTCTTTTCAACTGATGTCGTAAAAAATTCCTGGGCAGAATGGTGTGTCAGTCACCCCGATGAAAGCGGCGTTGATGTCGTTCTGATGGAAAGATTCATCGCATGGGATAAATTCAAGGGCGAGGTTGTCCGTGGCAAGGAAGCTGACAAGGCGAGCATTCCTTCGATTTTGCGGAAATTTTTTGTAAGTTCGCTGATTTCAGAGAATGCCGCTTCTCCAGACGGAAAAACAATTTTCAAGAAAATCATAAATCCTCTCTTCCGTAAAGATTCGGCTTCATTCGCTGACTGGATTTCGGACACTTTGCGCTCGCTCAAACTCTGGAATGATACAGTATCTTCTCTTCCTGATTATAAATTTGATGATGAGGACGAAGATTATCTTGAGCTTTACAAACGCTATTCTGATTTTTTGAATACGAACAATTTTTTTGAGCCTAGCTGGGTAGAGCCTGATTTTTCTGCGACAGGAAGGCATTATGTCATTTTTTATCCTGAGCTTCTTGAGGATTATTCTGATTACATCGATATTTTCAAAAAATGCCCGGATATCACGGTCGTGAGCCTGCCCAAAAACGAGCTTGCGGCGGGTAAAATTCCTTGTCTCAAATATTCTGATTCCAGAAAGGAACTTCGCCGCACGATTTTGCAGATTCGAAAACTCTGTGCAGACGGCGGGGCGAATACCGAAAAAGTCCGCTGGGAAGAAGTTGTGCTCAATGTCCCGGATTTACAGACTTACCGGCCGTATCTTGAACGTGAGCTTACAAAATATTGCGTTCCGTATGTGATTAAGGCTGGTTCTCCGCTCGTTCAGAATAGTGCGGGGCAGGTGTTTACTGAAATCCAAAATTGTTTCAATTCAGATTTTTCTTACGAATCAATGCGTTCTCTGATTCTTGATGAGTTTATTCCGTGGAAAGAAGATAAAAAAGTTCTCCGCGAGAATCTTATAATAGAAGGAAACAAAATGCGCTGTATCTGTGGTTTCAATGAAGGAGCTGTGCATTTTGATTCATGGGAAGAGGCTCTTTCGGCGACATCAGGCACGAACAGCCGGGAGCTTAAATTTTACCGTGAACTTAAGCATGATATTTCCGCAATCTGCAATGCAAAATCTTTTGACTCAATCGTGCAGGCATGGGTAATTTTCAAAGGCAAATATCTCGAAGAGGACGGTTTTTCAAAGACTGCGAATGACATCCTTGGCCGCTGTATTACCGAGCTTAAGGAACTTGCAAAAATCGAAAATGAATATTGTCAGGGCGAAAATTCTAATCTTTCGGTCTCAAATCACTATGATTTCTTTATAACCGAGTTGAGCAAAAAGATTTACACGCCCCAGTCTAAAAAAACAGGAATTTCGGTCTATCCGTACAAAACTTCGGCCGGAGCTTATTTCTCCCATCAGTTTGTGATTGACGCCAATCAAAAAAATCTTGAGGTTCAGTATAAAAAACTCGGATTTTTGAACGAAGAAAAACGAGTGGCTCTCGGTCTTGTTGCCCATGACAAAGACTCCAACGTTTCAAAATCATTCATTCGTCTGTATGCGGCCGATTTCCAAAATCCTGAAGGTGAAAAAGTCGTGCATTTCAGTTTTGCCGAAAACAGCTTCGCGGGCTTTGCAATTTGTCATAATGCCCTAAAACAAGAAGATGCCAGAAATTCCGCGCTGGACGACGAAGATTTTATTTTGCAGGAAAAAGCTTACCTGATGGGAAAAGACATTTCCTTGCCGTTAAAACTGAGCAAAGTTCAGAAAGAGCAGCTTGAAAAATTCCAGATTTTTAACAAGCCAGAAACCGAGGACGAAAGCGAAAATTCTCAGTCAGAAACGAGCGGCCTTGTACTTGAAAAAGTGAAGTTCACACTCATCGAAAACCGCAGCAAAAATCTTGCTGAAAAAGAGCGTGACGGAAAAATCGTGATTACTCAAAGTGATATGAAGGATTTTTTCCCTTGCCCGCGCAAATGGATTTTTTCAAAAGTCCTTTCCCTCGAAGAAGAAACTCTCGACACTGATTTGATGAAAACTTACGACATGGGAAACATAAATCATAAAATTCTTGAGCTTTTTATGGGCGATTATCTTAATTCCCATGAGCCTCTGCCTGTATGCGAGAACGGAGTCTTTGAAAATGAGCGAGAGATTTTTGAAGTCCTTAAGAAACATGCTTTTACTGCAATCAAAGATTTCCGGGGCGACTATTCGAAGAGTCCTCTTTCTCAGAAAATGCTTGAATCTCAAATCGAGCAGCTGGCCCAGAATATTCTGACTTTCCTGCACGATTTCTTACAGCCGAATGTTTGCAGTGCTGCAAAGCCAAATTCAAAAACGAAAACACTCGGCTACGGTGGCTGCATGGTGCGCGGAGTTGAAAAGTCTTTCTCTGCCAAAAATGAAGGCAAGAATTACAATTATTATGGTGCGATTGACCTTCTTTTGAGTCCTGCCACAAAAAACACGGACTCAGATGCATGGATAATCATCGATTATAAGAATACAAAAACGCCTGCAAAGAAAGATATTATGGTTTCTAATGAAAAACTTGGTGATTTTCAGATGCCGATGTATATTTCGCTCATCAAGGCGAATAAGGCTTGTGGCGATGTTGATATTGCCCGCTTTTATGCAATCAAGGATGCGAGCACCACCGTCGCCATCGATATAAATACGGCCGGCTGTTCAAAAGATGATTTTGAGCCAACAATGAAAGCATTCGGGCGTTATTCTGATGATTTTGAAAAAATCGTTGCTTCAAAAAACTTTGCCCCTGATTTAAGCAAGGTTGACAAGCACGAAGACTGTTCAAAATGCAATTTTAAGGCTGTCTGCCGCCGCACATACGAAGTCGCAAAACGAAACTAGGAACTGATTTATGGAAAATACAAAAAACGAATATAAATATCTTGATTTGCTGGAACGAAAACTCGATCAGTATCAAAAAGCAGCCTGCTGTCGTACCGAAAACACAGTGGTCGCGGCGGGGGCTGGCTCTGGAAAAACTCAGGTTCTTGCCACACGATTTGCCTGGCTTGTAATGAGCAAGGGGGTTCCCGCTTCAAAAATCCTTACGATTACATTCACCAAAAAGGCCACTGGTGAAATGTACGAGCGCATTTACAAAACTCTGAGTTTTTTTGCCGAAAATCCTCAGACTCCCGAAAAAGAAAAACAGCGTGCCCGCGAAGCTCTCGAAGATTTTTCTAACGTTCATATCCAGACCTTCGATTCGTTCTGCAAGGGAATCGTCGAGCAGGCTTCAAGTGAGTATGGAATCCGGCCTGATTTTTCTGTGGGCGAGGGGGACTCTGAAACTGACATAAGAAAACAGGCTCTTCCGTTCGTTTTTGAAAACCGGAACAGTGAAGGAATAAAATCTTTTGCGGGTGCAGGAAAATATCAGGATTTTGCGGACAAGATTCTTGCGGACACGATTATTTACAACACTTCGATTATCACACCGCAGAATTTCTTTGTAAAAAAGCTCGAAAGTCAAAAAACAGAAATCATAAAAGCATGGAATTTTTTGCTTTTGGGTGAGACTTCCGCAACTAATCCATGCCCGGCATCTCTCAAAGAGGCTTACAACGAGTATCTTGAACAAACCGACAAAGACTCAAAGATAAACCTGGGGTATGAAAACCTTCAGTCTGCACTCTCTTCTTTTTGCAACGCTCTTGATGATTGCGAGGAAACAGGCGAGGACATTTATAAGAACTCAAAAAAGGCGGAGTCTTTTATAAATTCCGTTGTGCTGTCAGATTTGATTCTTCCTTCAGATTTGGACTTTGAAAATCCGGGGAACGAAAATCTTAAAAAACTTGAGACAATTCAGAATCTTTTTGACAGTTTTTCAATTGCTTATTGCCGGAAAAATTCTGTAAAAGATTTGTGGGGCGCAATAAAGCATTTAAGAAAAGAAAGTTTTTTGGAAGAATATTTTTCTTCTATTATAAACTACATCAGGAACTACACCGCAATCAAATCTTTGAACGAGCTTTTTGACAAGTTCACGTCTCAAATCAACCGCCAGAAACGCCTTTCCGGCAAGCTCACGTTCAAGGATGTTTCGGAACTTTCTCTTGAAATTCTCACCGAGCACAAAGAAATCCGCGCGCAGGAAAAACATGCCTTCAATAAAATCATGATTGATGAATTTCAGGACAACAACGGCAAAAACCGTGACCTTCTCTTCCTTGTTTCTGAAAAAGAATTTGATGGCGAGGAAAAGGGCTGCAAAAACGGCATCCCAACTGCTTCTGACATAGTTTCTGACAAGCTGTTCTTTGTCGGCGACGAAAAACAGTCAATCTATAAATTCCGCGGGGCAGAGGTTTCTGTCTTCAATGAGCTCAAAAAAGATATCGGAGACGGAAATTTCCTGCAGATGGTCTATAATTACCGCTCAAAAAACGAGCTGATTACCGGCTTCAACCGGATTTTCGGCAAAAACTCAAAGATTTTTGATTGTGAGACAAGGGCCGCTTACGAAGCAAAATATGAAAGCGATGCGATAAAATTCAATCCTGTTTTTGAAAATCCAGACGGAACACTCGGAAAGGAAGAAGAACCGGCAAAACTTGGCCTCGATAACACAAGAATTCATCTCTGTGCATTTAATACCGAACTGATAAAAGATGATGAGGACAAAATTTACCTCGATGAAAAAAATCAGACTGCTTACTTCATCGCAAAAAAAATCGCACATGAGCGGGCAAAGGCTGAAGAAGAGCAGAGAAATTTCCGCTATAGTGATTTTGCAATCCTCGACAAAAGCCGTCACCGAACGCAGCTTTTAATCTGGCTCAATTATTTTGGAATTCCGTATCAGCTTGACCAGAACACCGACATTTTTACGGACGGTCCTGTGAATGATATTTACAGCTTCCTCAGGCTTTGTGTTTATCCGGGCGATAACAATGCGTTCGCAGCCTTCCTGGCTTCTCCTTTCTGCAACCTCAATCAAAAGGCCTTGCAGTCTGTCCTTGCAGAAAGCACTCTTTCGACTCTCCCGGAGACTGAAGGGGAGCTTCAAAAAAAGGCCGGAGAAATCCTTTGCGAATCTTCCAGCGAGCAGAAAAACCGGTTTGTGAAAGGAATCCTGTATATAAAAGAGAAAACTCATCAGATTTTGAGCCAGAAACTTTCCGAAACCATAAACGATTTGTGGCATGAAACAGGATATCATTATTCAACTATGGAAAATCAAAAAACTGAGCTTTATGCAGAGCTTTTTGACTTCCTCTTTGAACTTGCCCGGCAGTGCGACAAGGGCCAGAAGAATATTTCGTGGTTTGTAGACCAGCTTGCGATTGTAAAAAATAAAGAAAAAATTGCTCAGAGTGATGAAGAAATCGATGTAAAAGAAA
>CAMVJE010000080.1 GCA_947167745.1 uncultured Treponema sp. | reverse complement strand
TGAAGATTTGTTACAACCAAGAATGTTGGGATAACACCAATGTTGAACAAATAAGGAACAAGTACGAAGTAGTTGAGGATTTTGCGTCCTGGCAAATCCTGTACTGACATACAATATGCCATTGGAACAGTAAGAGCCAAAGCTGTTACTACACCGAAAAGCATGATTTTGATTGAGTTCCAGAAAGCAAGGGTGAAACCGTTGTTTCCAAGCAAAGCCTTGTATGCAGAACCATCCCACTTCCATGGCATGAGGATGAATTTATCGAATGTACTTCCGATGTAACCGTTAGGAGTTACAGAAGAAGAAATTGTACTGATGATAGGGATAGCAATAATGATACCGATGAAAGCAAGGAAAGTGTTTACACCGATATAAAATGCGCGGTCGCCTGATGTTAATTTTACTGTCTTTGGTTTTTCCATTTTAGCTTACCTCGAATTACAAGAGTGATGATTCAGTCAACTTCTTAACGACTTTGTTAGAAACCATAACAAGAATCATACCGATTACACCTTTGAAGATACCGACAGCAGTTGCAAGAGCAAACTGGAATTCAAGAAGACCCTGTCGGTAAACCCATGTATCGATGATATCAGCAACTCGATAAACAGCCGGTGAATACAACATGAACATCTGGTTGAATCCGGCATCAAGAACGGTACCGAGCTTAAGAAGAACTACGGTAACGATAACTGGTTTGATTGAAGGAATAGTGATGTACCAAACACGCTGAACAGCAGAAGCACCCTCTACCATGGCAGCCTCGAACAAAGAAGGATCGATACCCATGAGAGCTGCGATAAAGATGATTGCTGCCCAACCCATTTCCTTCCATGCGTCTGAAAGGACAACCATGATTGGGAATACGCTTGTGTTTGTAAGGAAGTCTTTTGAAGCACCGCCGGCGCTCTCGATAACCTGGTTAACGAGACCGTCACCTTTTGCAAACAAAATAAGAAGAATACCGTACATGATAACCCAAGAAAGGAAGTGCGGTAAGTAAGCTAAAGTCTGAACGACACGACGAAGAACATTGTGCGTACATTCATACAGTGCAACCGACAGGATGATTGACAACGGAACTGACACAACGAGCTTTGCCAAGCTGTAAAGAATTGTGTTCCTCATAAGTTCGCCAAAGTAGAACGAATGGATGAATGTGCTGAAGTTTTTGAAGCCAACCCAAACACTTCCCCATACGCCGTCTACCGGCTCGAAATTCTTGAATGCAATCTGACCATTAACAATCGGACCATACTTTAAGATAGCATAGTACACGACAGGAATGACAAGAAGTGCATAGACCGAAAAATGTCTCTTAACGTTTTTCCAGAGATCCTTTTTCGGTGCAGCTAAAACATTTGTTTCTTTTGCGTTCATACCTAACCTCAATATTTTATTTTACCGTTTAGAACGATATTTATACTTTAAAAATCCTTGTATCTTATTGTACAAAACCGAACTTTAAGGAGAAGATTTTGCACAATAATTTTTTGAAATTTTAACGCATGTTATCATTTTATTCTGTGGATTACTTTTAGTCAAATTTATTTTGAGCGAATTTTTCCCGGCGGCACCCCATATATTTTTTTAAATACGCGACAGAAATAAGCCTGATCCTGAAAACCTGAATTTTCCGCGATTTCATAAATCGTGTCGTTGGTTTCAAGAAGCATTTTCGTCGCAATGTATATTCTATATCTGTTTAAATATTCCCACAGGCTCAGGCCGATTTCTTTGTGGAAGATTCTTGTGAGGTAGTCCTCGCTGACATGCACGGTATCGGCGAGCTTCCATCGCACAATCTGCTGAGAGGCGTTTCTATTTAAATACAATATAGCCCTTTTTACCAATGCGCCCGTATGAGGCGGAAGAATTTCGTCCCCTGCAAGGATTCCCTTTATGCGCTCGTCAAACTGCTCTGACTCTGCCGCTCCTCTGTTGCAAAGGATAATACGGGGATGCGAACACAAGAGTTCAATTTCTTCATCGGTTTCTATGCTGTCCGGAAGAACGAGAATTGGGACCAGGACGGTTTTTGGATTCTGACGGATTCGGCGTATGCTTTCTTCATTTACTTCTTCAAATACAATAAGAGAAGGGGTAATTTCAGAAAGAATTTCGTCAAATTCTTCCATAGAAGCAATACTAACCGTGTTCGATTCTGTTGCCCATGAGCCATATCGGGTATGCTTTGCATTGACGAAAAGAACTGGAGCGGCACGCTGGGCTTTTATTTTTTGCTCAAGAATTTCACTGAAATTGTGGCCTATGAGATTGTGGCTGTAACAGATAAGTGGTGCCCGGAACAAGGACTCATTTCGGCGAAGGCTGTAAACCTTTATCCATTCATCGATTGGGGCAGAATCCGGCTCCCACAGGAAAACAATGCTCTCTGGATCAGCAGGCTCGAAACCTTCCTCAAAGAAATACTTGGATTCTAGACCAAGCCTTTTTTCAGTTTTACCTTCTGAGAAACTGTATAAGTCAAATCTTTGCGCAGAACGAGACTCCGGAGGAAGTCCGGCAAGATTTGGCCAGGGCAAAGTTATCTCGGCATAGTTGAGAGATTTTTCTACATCGCCAAACTGAAGAAGAATGATTTTTTCGGCAAGAAGAAGCTCCGGTTTTTGCCAGTCAAAGCGATTCGAGTAGAATTCAACATGAACGCCGTCCAGCTTCTCTGAAATATAGGGATCTTTTTCGGAAAAATCGAAAATTGTCTGCAAAGCCCGCTTTAAGCGCTCCGAATCTCCGTAAAGAAGGGGGAATTCCCGGGTAAGGGTAGCCGCAACGCTGCTTGGAAGAACCTGCCGGATGTCGAAAAGCTTTTTGTTCATCGGAAGGTCATCTATCTGTGAGCGGGTTAAATCAACTAAAGTTTCGGTTTTTTCGAGCTGGGCTTCGATTTGTGAGCGCAAGAAAATAAGCTGTTCCGAGAGGATTTCTCGATTGACACCGTTCTCGATATTCGACTCCATTTGCTGCAGCTTGGCCGAGATATTTTTGAGGGGGTCGCACAAATCGCTTCCAACATTGGCAAAAAATTCAGTTTTGGCAAATTCAGCCTGCTCGGCAATCCTTCGTGCCTCTGTAGTCTGCTCAAAAAGGAAAATACTTTGCAAAACAGAACTGATGGAAGAACGCAAGTCCTCATAGACAATTCCCTGGCAATCAGTGTAGCTGCAAATTATATATCCGAAAGACGAATCTTCAACAAAAAGGGGCTGAACGAGGTATGCTCCACGGTCAAAATCAGAAGAAAAACGTTCTGGAACAAGGAATTCACGAGGAAAACGGATTTCTTCATTGCGAATTTCATCTGCGGAATTTGAGCCACCGATATAATTTGAATATGACTCATCCTCATAAAGCACAATCGCAAAAGTGTGAATACCGATTTTTTTCAGGTAATCTTTGAGGACAAGAATAAGCCGGCTGCGGTCAAAAACAGAAAGCAGGATGTTTTTTAGGGAGCTGATGATGCTGTTTGTTTTTTCGATTTGATACTGCTTTTCGATTAAGACTCGTTCCTGAATACGCGGCACTAGAAGCGTTACATGGCGCACAATTTTTTCTATATATTCTGGAGCAATATTCACTACAGAACGGAAAAGTGCAAGGGCAGAAAAAATATTAAGAAGATCGCCGCCATTCTTAAAATATGAAGAAACCTTCTGAGTGAATAAATCGTAAAATTTAGACTTGTCATTCTCAAACAGGGCAGTAAGCATTGGTTCAAGGCCAGAAGACTCGGGATTGATGCGGAAAATTCTGCAAATTTCTTCGTGGAACTGTTCTTTCGAGCGAATTTTTGAATGTAAATCTGAAGATGACCAGATTTTTGTATGAACGCAGCCACAGCTTTCACGGATGACAGGGTAGGCGGGGAGAGTTGAATCAGACACGCCCAACATTCCGCTCAAGATGTTTGAAATTTTTTCGTAGCCTTCGATGCCCAAATCTGCATGAGGCATGTGAACCGTTGAAAATGAAGGAATTGAAATTCGGCTTTCTTCGGTGTCGTTAAAGCCACCGACAAGCAAATCTTTTGGAATACGAATACCGCGCTGCTTGAAATAATTGACAGCGGCAAAAGTCATTAAATCGCTGGCAGAAAGAAGAGCCTCAAAATCCTTGCCTGGAACAAGCCCTTTTTCTTCGTAAAGCCATTTTGCACCAAGCTCACCATCGTACCAGTTGAGGGGAGAAGAAACGAGAGCCTGGTTGTCCTTGTTGTCCAAGCCGGCTTCGATAAGGGCATCTTTGTAGCCTCGGAAGCGATCCTGAGCAGAAGTGTGTGTTTCGGGACCACGGAGGAAAGCAATTTTTTTGACACCGTGAACCTGAATGAAATGGCGGACAAGCTCCTTCATGCCGGAATATGCGTCGAATTCAACACAGGGATGACCAGGAATTTTTTGACCGATAGTTACGAAAGGAATGGAATGAAAATTTTTGTGGAATTCCTCGAGTTCCTGAACAGAAACCGAACCGCTGATACTTGAAGCCCAGCTTACAAGGCCGTCAAGATTTGAAGAATTTACGAGTTTATATATGTCATTTCTGAGATGTTCACGAGAACTTTTTGAATCCAGCTTGCCACCGGGAAAAACGAAAAAAGCGCCGTTTTCAGTCTGCGCCCGCTGAACAACCTTGTGCCAAAGTTTTAGAGCAGAACCTGCATGAATTGTGGAGAGAATAAAGCCTAATCTTCGCCCAGCATGGGAATTTTGCATTTTTCCATTGTATAATGATGACGGAATTTTTACAAGTTATATATTTTTTTTCCAAATAATTTTTGCCATTTTTTTATATCCACGCTTTTTCATAGAGATGACAGAAAGGTGTTTTAGTGATAGAATAGATTCAAATTTTTTATGAACACTTTCGGAGGTTCAATTATTATGGCTCTTAAACCAATTAATGAAGTAATGAAAAAGGTTTCTCGACCAGAGAAAGTCTTGCAGTTCGGTGAAGGCGGATTCTTGCGCGCTTTCGTTGACTGGCAGATTGATATTGCAAACGAAAAAGCAGGATTCAACGGCAACATCGTTATCGTTCAGCCACTCGAAAAAGGCATGATTGATGCGATGAACGCACAGGACAACCTTTATACTACAGTTCTCCGCGGCATGAAAGACGGAAAACCAACAGTTGAGACACGCTGCATCAACTCAGTAAGCCGCTCAATCAACCCATACACAAACTACGACGAATACATCGCTCTGGCGTCAAGCCCAGATTTGCGCTTCATCGTTTCTAACACAACTGAGGCTGGTATCCGCTTCGACTCAGAAATCGACGGCGTTCCAGTTACTCTCGACCAGAAGCCACAGAAGAACTTCCCTGCAAAAGTTACAGCTTTCCTTTACAAACGATTCCAGGCATTCAAGGGCGACCTTTCAAAAGGCATGATCCTTATTCCTTGTGAACTTTCAGACCAGGCCGGCCTCAACCTCCGAATCAATATCCTCCGCTACGCTGAAATGTGGCAGCTGGGACCTGACTTCATCAACTGGTTCGACGAGGCTTGTGATGTTTGTTCATGTCTCGTTGACCGAATCGTTCCGGGATACTTCCCGCTCCTTTCTAAAGAAGAGAACGGCAAAACTCAGGCTGAGAACCTCTGCGAAAAACTGGGCTACGAGGACAAACTCCTCGACTCAGCAGAGCTTTTCCACTTCTGGGTTATCGAATCTA
>CAMVJE010000079.1 GCA_947167745.1 uncultured Treponema sp. | reverse complement strand
CTTCACGCCAAGCGAGAAGGTCTTTGTCTCCGGCTTTCCAGTCTTCCATCATTGTAGAAGAGAATTTTCCAGAAATGATGTCGTCCATGTGCTTCTGATAGAGTGGAGCGAGGAGTTTTTTGATTTCTTTTGAAAGTTCGTTTGCCTTGATTTTTGCTGGGTTTGAGAGACGATCCATCATGTTTGTGATGCCGCCCCATTTGAGAGCCTCAGAAATTACATTCCAGCCGTGCATAAGGAGTTTTGTTGCGTATTCTGGAGCGATTCCTTCAGAAACCATTTTGTCGTAGCAAACGATTGTTCCGGCCTGGAGCATACCGCAGAGGATTGTCTGCTCGCCCATGAGGTCTGATTTAACCTCAGCAACGAATGATGATTCAAGAACACCTGCTTTTGAACCACCCATACCGACTGCGAGAGCCTTTGCATAAGCCCAGCCCTTTCCTTCCGGGTCGTTTACAGGGTGAACTGCGATAAGGTCAGGAACGCCGAATCCACGCTGGAACTCGTGCCAAACTTCTGTACCAGGTCCTTTTGGAGCGCACATAACGACCGTGATGTCCGGACGAATCTGCATTCCCTCTTCAATCATGTTGAAACCGTGGCTGTACCAGAGGGCAGAGCCTTTCTTCATGCGTTTCATGACTTCTGAAATTACATTTGAGTGCTGCTTATCTGGAGTAAGGTTTCCGATGAGGTCTGCTGTTGGGATGAGCTCGTCATAAGTTCCGACTTTGAAGCCGTTCTCAGTTGCGTTTTTCCAAGACTGGCGTTTCTGAGCGATTGCTTCTTCACGGAGAGCATAAGAAACGTCCAGGCCTGAGTCACGGAGACAGAGGCCCTGGTTGAGTCCCTGTGCGCCACAACCGACGATTACGATTTTTTTGCCTTTGAGAGCGTTAACGCCGTCAGCGAACTCTTCTTTAGCCATTGAGCGGCAGTGACCGAGCTGCAATCGAGCCTCGCGCCACGGAATAGAATTGAAATAGTTGTTACCCATTTTTGATTCCTCTATAAAAATTAATTTGAGATTATTATAATCAAGGGGTAACAGTGCGTAAAGTGCAATATTTGAAAGTTAATGATGATAATTATGCAATAAGAGTGAATGAAAATTAAGTTTTCCCTTTTTGTGATTTTTTCTATAATAGGGTATGTTTTTAGTAATTTTTGGAATTGCATGTATAGTTTTTACAGTATTTGCGGCTTTACCATGTGGCTTAGGCTGGGGAAGTGAGATTATTTTCCTTTTAAAAGGACTTGCTCCTGTGCTGGCGGCTTTTGTCGGGCTTATTGCCATTCTTATTGGAATTGCAGATATCCGGGATCGTCAGGAAGCTAAACGGGAAGAAATGGAATATGGAAAACTGAAGGATGAAAACAGGGACTGACCCTTTTAAACTTTTTTTACAAAATTCATTTTTCCCGTTGAATTTGTATTGATTAAACTTGCCAGAAATTCTATACTATTAGTCCCCGTATATTCATTGTGTGCGACTGCTCATCGCTCACAAGTACCAAGCTGACGATGCAAAACAGCGAAGTACACCAGAATTTATATTGAAGGTTAAAAGAATGAAAACCATTTTCGTTAAAGACTATGAACAAAAACGCGACTGGTACCTCATCGATGCGGAAGGAAAGCCGCTCGGTCGCGTTGCAGCAAAAGTAGCTTCAATCCTTCGTGGAAAGAACAAACCTACTTACACACCAAACCAAGAAATGGGCGACTATGTTGTTGTAATCAACGCAGAAAAAGTTGCTGTTTCTGGAAACAAACGTACAGATATGCTTTACCGCCACTACACAGGATTTGTTGGTGGTCTCAAAAGCTTCACTTTCGAAAAATTGATTGAACGCCATCCAACACAGCCTTTGGAGCGCACAATCGCTGGTATGCTTCCTAACGGCCGCCTTGGTCGCCGTCTTATGGGAAATGTTAAAATCTACGCTGGTTCAGAGCACCCACATGCTTCACAGAACCCAAAAGTTATCGAGCTTTAATAGGAGTCTATCATGGCAGTAAAAAATATTGCAATCGGAACAGGAAGACGAAAAACATCTGTTGCCCGCGTATTTGTTCGTGAAGGCTCAGGAAAAATCGTCGTAAACGGAAAGGATGTAGCTGAGTATTTCCCAACAGAAGCTCAGATTCGTACAGTTCACCAGCCACTTCTCGTTACAAACTACGAGAACAAATATGATGTTTTGATTAACGTTCAGGGTGGCGGTCTTAAAGGTCAGGCAGCAGCTTGCTTGCATGGTCTTTCACGCGCTTTGCTTCAGATTGATCCGGATGCACGTGCATCTCTCAAAGCAAATGGTTACCTCACACGAGACAGCCGAATGGTAGAACGAAAGAAGTACGGTCAGCGTGGTGCTCGCCGACGCTTCCAGTTCTCAAAACGCTAAGATTTTTCTTATGTGTTCGAACGCCTGCATGTTTGCGGGCGTTTTTTATTTATGGGGGAGATACGGCTATGACAGAAGAAATTACAGACGAACAGGTAAAATCTGCAATTCGTACAGCCGCGCGTTCCCTTGCGAGAAGTGAGCAATGTCGGGCTGCCCTTGAGCGAAAACTTCTTCAAAAAGAATTTGACGAAAATTCAGTGCGGCAGGCATTGGACTTTCTTGAAAAAAAACATTATCTTGATGACGAAAGATTTGCTTCTTCATGGATAAGAACTCATTGTACTTACAAGCCTCAGGGGCGTATTCGTATTTTGAGGGAATTGCTTTCGCGCGGTGTTAAAAAAAATGTTGCAGAAAATGCAATTCGGGATTATTTTAGTAATATTGATGAAGAGAGCTTGTGTGAAGAAGCTTTCAAACGCTATTTTGCAAAGAAGAAGGATTTGCATAAAATAATGAAGTCACTAGCAGATAGTGGTTTTTCTTATGCTATAATACAAAGAATTTTAAAAAGTAAGATGGAAGGTCAGGATTTTGGGACAGAATGATAGCAAACCGGTAATGTATTCAGCCTTAGAAGTTGCAAAATTGTGTGGGGTAGTGAATCAAACTGCAATTAACTGGATCAGGAGCAATCATCTTAAGGCATTTAATACTCCGGGCGGCCAGTTTCGCGTATATCCGGAAGATTTGATTGAATTTATGAAGGCAAGGAATATACAGATTCCGTCTGAACTTCGAGTGGCTTGTTATGGCGAAAGTTATCTGCCTCGAACATTACTCATTGTCGATGATGACCGTGGACTTAATACTGTTGTTGCAAAATTTTTAGAGAGGAAAATAGATTCTATTCAGGTCTTTCAGGCTTTTGATGGATTTGAAGCCGGCTCCCTTATGACCGAAAAGCAGCCTGGGATTATAATTCTTGACCTTGACTTGCCGGGTATTGATGGTTTTGACCTGTGTAAAAGAATTTTCGAAAGTGAGAAATTTGGAAGTCCTAAAATTATCGTAATTACCGCCCTCGAAAACGAAGGAATTGAGGAAAAGGTAAAGGCTCTAGGAGTTCACAATTTTATGAAAAAGCCCCTGGATTTGGCTCAGCTTGTTGACTCTGTAAACGAAGTTTTTAAAAAATGAAAAATATTCTGATTCTGATTTTGTCTGCTATGCTTTTTGTCTCACCTCTTTTTGCTCAGGGGAAATCAACTGATGCAAAGTCACTTATAACGGCTGCTTCAAAAAAATCAACGCTGGACGAATCGGTTACTTTCCTTAAAAAGAATATTTCTTCTATTAGTGTGCTGGCAGAAAAGCGCTCAGTTTACGCATTTCTGGCAGCCGTACTTGAACAGCAGGGCCTGTATGCAGAAGCTCAGAAAACTTATGTTCAGGCAGCTGCGATTCAGGGAAATGCAAATGCTGTATCTGGAGTCCCAAACAAAAACAGTGAAGAACTTGTAATCGATGCGGTGCGTTGTGCTCTTTGTGCAGGCGATCATGAAGCTGCAGATACTTATCTTAATTCTGCGGTGCGCAATTCAAAAAATCCGCAAATCCTATCCTATGTAAAATTGTATGAACAATGGAGCATTCTCTGTAAGGCAAAAAAAGAAACGGATATCAGCGAGTCTGTAGCTATGCTCAAAACATATTCAACCCTGGACTCAATGAAAAATGTGCGTCCTTCTCTGCTTCTGACGCTCTGGCATTTGACTGGGGAAGCCAGTTATGCCGAGAATCTTAAAAAAAATTATCCTAAAAGCATGGAAGGTGCAATTGTAAAGGGCGAAATCCAAACTTTGCCCACTCCATTCTGGTATTTTGTTCCTCGAAACGGTGTTGATCTTCCTGAAATTTCAAATGAAAATCTTCCTGCTGTGAGTGCTTCTGAAACTGTAGCTGCAAAAAAGTCTGTTTCTTCAAAAACATCAAAAGAAAAGATTGTTCACCTGCAGCTTGGTCTCTTTAGGGAAGAAGCGAATGCAAAAGCTTTGGCAGAAAGAGTAAAGGCAAAGGGCTTTTCGGCTAAAGTAACTACAGAGGTTCGCCCCAGTGGAACAAAATATTACATTGTCATTGTGGATGAAAATTCTAAAGGTACAATGGGGGAAGAACTTCGTACTGCGGGATTTGAATGTTATCCTGTTTTTGAATAATTCCTGCGTTAGAGATAAGTAATCTTAAGGAAAATTAAGGAATTTTTGCTATAATGCTTTTATAAAATGAAATTTTACTTTCCTTTGTTCATTATGGTTTATTCACTGTTTATGGCTCGCCCTCAGTCGGAGAGCTTTGAAAGAATTGACGACAATTTAGATTTTGAGATTGAATCTTCTTTTTATATCGTTGAAATTTCTGACGAACTTTTTTCGAAAATGTGGGGAAGGTCTTATAAGGAAAACTGCACTATTCCGCGCTCTGAACTTCGATATCTTCATCTTCTTCACAAAACTCTGGACGGCTCTACAAAAGAAGGGGAGCTTGTCTGCAATGTTAAAATCGCCGACACTCTCCTTGAGATTTTCAAAAAACTCTATGCGGCGGGCTATCCCATCGAAAAAATCCGCCTTATTGACGAGTACGATGCGGACGACGAACGCTCCATGAGCGACAACAACTCGTCCTGCTTCAATTTCCGCTTTATCTCACACACCACCACGGTTTCAAAGCACGGCTCAGGCCTCGCGGTGGACATCAATCCGCTTTACAATCCCTATTACAAAATGGTCAGGGGTAGGCCGAACATTGAGCCGGCGAACTCCGCACCCTATCTAGACCGGAGCAAAAAATTCCCTTACAAAATCGACCACAATGACCTTGCCTATAAACTTTTTACGCAAGCTGGCTTTGAGTGGGGTGGTGACTGGCCTGACTGCAAGGACTGGCAGCATTTCGAGTTGAAAACGGAAAACTGAAAGTGGAAAGTTTTGGGCGCTCCCGCCTTCGGCGGTCAGGCTTTTTGCGAGCACTCTCGTTGTCGTGCTCGTTTGGGTTCCGTGCTATCTGCACTTCATTCCTGCGCTCGCTAAGCTCGCTTCGGAACGGCTTCGCCGCCCCTACAATCCTTAGCGCGGGGCGTTGCGGGGGCTCCCCGCAGTGAGGGGTACGACGCAACGAAGTGCGGCGTAGGGGAGAGACTTCTCCCCTTGAACATTTTTTTGTATTTCTATAATATGAATATCGAAAATGACATTTTTTAAGATTTTGTCATAATGAAAAGATTATCGGGACAAGCCCGATAATGACGGTGGAGGAAAACATGTCTAAGAAGTATGCATTTTTGTTCCCGGGACAGGGCGCACAGGCTCAGGGAATGATTAAAGATGTTTGTGAGGCTTTTCCGGAGGCCCGCAAGGTCATTGATGAAATTTCAAAAGTAACGGGAAAAGATATTCCAAAATTGCTCTGGGAAACTGAGCAGACAGAGTTAAATAGAAGCGACAACAGCCAGCTTGCAATCACTGCATCAAGTCTTGCCGTTATGGCTGCCTTGAAGAGCAAGGGAATCGAGCCGAGTGCCGCAATGGGCTTCTCTCTGGGCGAATTCCCCGCGCTTTATGCAGCTGGAA
>CAMVJE010000078.1 GCA_947167745.1 uncultured Treponema sp. | reverse complement strand
TCAGCCGCTTCCCTCGCTTCGCTCAGTCCAGTGGCCTGCTTCGCAGCTGCTCCATACCCTAACGCTCACCCACATTATAAGCGACAAGTGTTTATTTTCTATGGGCAATGAGAAATGTAATGCTGTTTAAACGACAGATTTTGCAAAAGTGCCTAGAAATGTGCCTACTATCAGCATTCTTGTAATAGGCAGGCAATGTTCTGCTGATAGCCTTGTAGAGTTTTACTGGCACGCTTTGACAACTTGTCCAACAGCCTGTGCCCACAGTTGTGGTCGCCTTACTCAATGAGACAGCGAGCACTTTTGATATCCTTTTTGTAAGTTTGAGTTTAAATTCTTTCTCCTCTTTTTCTGTAAGATTTTTATCGCATGTATCGGAACAATCCGCAATTATCGGAATAATATAATGAAGTTTAGCGGAATGATGGGAAATCCGTAAGATATAAGTTTATGATAATTCCTAACATAAAAATTGTCCCCAAAAAGTTATGTTTCCAAAATCATTTCTCCTTTAAAATATATATGAAATTATGATATAAAGGAGTTGAATTATGGAAGAAACTACATCAAATACACAGTATGGAAGCATAAAAATCAGCCAGGTTGTAAAAATTCTAATCGCTGGTATAGGACAAAGTGCTTTGCTTGATAGCGTAGAACGGACAGACTTTGATAAAACAAAGAAAATGCTTGGAAGAATAAAAACAATTGATGATAACGACAGTAAAACCTCTTTTAAGCAGATTTTAGAATTTGAAAATTTACTATTAACTTTCGGTTCGTGGGCAATGATGAAAGGCTATATCAAATCCTGCAGTTTCATAGTTTTGTTTTATTATGAATTAAAATCAATGATTCATGAAATTGACAATCCGTTAGGCACGGCACAAGAAAATGTACAAAATCATCTTCTGTTTTCAATAAGAAATATTTTAGTTCGTTTTTTTACTGATATGAACGAAAACTACCCGAATGATTCCGTCTTGCGAAATTGGAGCGACACTTTATCAAATTTTGATGTATGGGGTATCAGCGAAGATTACGAGAATGATATTTCGCCAATAAAATCTTCATTTGATTTTTTAAAATGGATGGCAAATGATAAAAAAGAAACTGAGATTGAGTGGGATAAACTTTCTCAAGATACGAATCTATATACAAAAATTGAACGATGGTGTTCTGGAAAGCAAAGACCGTCTTGGAACGAAATAAAGCAATTTCTTGATGTTCGCCCTTTTCCAACAGATGAAAGAATTGCTGAATTTGAAAAATATAAAGACAATGAGTTTTCTAACGATTTTTACAATGCTTTTAAGGAGGTTATGACTAAAAAGCGAACAAATCTTCATCTTTCTGACAGTTCACTTGAAAACCCTGCTAAAAATGAATTTAACGGAATAAGTTACACTTATCCAGCTTTCAGCAATATGCTTTTCTTTGCTTATTTTGTGACAAATATTGCAGACTCAATGGAAGAAGAGAAATTAATTTCAAAAGAGTTTCGTAGTAATGTTCGAAATGGTCTGCGACTTTTCTATAGAGATTTCTTTTCTGGCAAACTTTCAAAGAAAAACAAAGAATACAAAGAAAATATACTGTATATGATTTTAACGGACAGTATTTATTATGGAAAAAATTCAGACCATTCTATTTATAAAAAATCAAAAGAGGAAAAGTTGTTTCTGAAATATATTGGAAAGCCGTTTGATAAAAAACTGAGTTATAAAAGCATTTTAGAAAAATTTTCAAAAGAAAAAATAGGACAATCCACTGTCTTCTATAAAAACTGGAAACTTGGCGAGTTTTATGAAATAAATGGTGAATGTGAGTTAGCCGCACATTTCTTTGTTGAAGCCTTTGAACAAGGCAGATATTTTGCAGGTAAATATATTAAACCTTTTTTATTCGAGGCGATAAATTTTTCTTCGTTAGGCAATGAAAATAAAACCACCATACGAAGAATGGTGGAATTTGCAGAGATGCTTTTTCCTAACGGACCGAACTCGTAAGATGATAGCCGTTTCCCTGCGGACATTTGTACACAAAAAGCGCAATGCCGGCGCGTTTTCTTATATTTACCATTTTTTCGGCATCTTGTGCAGTCGGGTAGGCATCTTTCTTTTTACCGTTGTGGTCGGTGCAGGAACAGGTTGAGGAAAGTTTTTCACAGTAAAACTCGGTCGGTTTTAAGTGATACTTTCCACAAGCATTGCACTTATATGCAGTCAGCGAGACTCCGCTTTGCGAATACTGATAATCGGCGCTTTCCTGTGCTTCTGAAAAACTCCTGTAAACAGAAAGTGGATTGCCCGATTTTGAAAAGCAGGTTTCGCTTTTGTGGGTGATGTAGATGTTCGAAAGGTTCATTTTCATTGCATTGCTCCTGAAATAAGATTTATGTTCTGATTTTAAGGAGTTTTATTTGTATGTGATATGACTTTTTGGGGACAATTTTATAGGCATGTAATAAAGAGCTCACTTTTTAAACTACAACTTTAATGACAAAGAGAAAATTTCTTACTATATTAAACATACAACACACAAAATAAAAGCCGGCTGTTGCTGCTGGGAACGGACAGCCGCTGTGGTTCTTGGATTTGCATGTCTTTTCAAGAAGGAGGCGTGAAATCGTGAACTGCATCACCAATTTTCAAAAACCTGTTGTTGACATAAAGGCGACGGGCGAAAAAATCAGACAACTCATGTTGTCCAGGTCGCTCTGCGTGCGTGACTTACAGGCGATTTTTGGCTTTGAGTATCCTCAGGCTGTGTACGCATGGTTGGGCGGAAAAAGCCTTCCCACAGTAGACAATCTTCTTGTTCTATCAAAACTTTTTGCTCTTCCTATGGATGAAATCGTGCAGCGAAAAGATTTTGAACCGGCGCGTTCTGCGTAAGCGGGGTGGCGATGAGACCGACAAGAAGCAGAAAAAGATTGCTCTACCACAAAAAACTCCGCGCTGTGGAAAGACTGAAGTGGGAGCTTGAAAAGGACTGCCGAAACTCAAAGGATTATGTTGAGATTCCAGAGACTCTTGTGGGCTACAAGGTAAAACTTGTGCCGATTGACTCACTAAAAAATCTTGACGAAGGGCTTTCTGAGGCGGTGGAAGCTTCGACCTCATGGTTTCGGTTTTCGGAAAAGCCCTTCAGGTTCTGCAATCTGAAAAGTTATGCCTGTGAGTTCCGTAATGACTTGCATCACTGCTGGGATTTTTCTCTGGAAGAAAAAGTTTCAGAACTTTATTTTCGGAACAAAGTGTATAAAAAAGGGCAGCTAAAACTGCTTGATATTTCCGAGGAACGTTTTCAAAAACTCAAGCCTTGTGCGAAAAAGTATTTTGTGCAGGGCTTTGATCGTTACGACCGTCGCGGAAATCCTGTTTTTATCTATCATCCTGATATTCCAAGGACTTATGTGCGCGAATACGAGGAAAAATTGTTCTGGAACAGGCTTTACATTCCCAATGGAGAGGCAGAATCCGAGGCAAAGCGTCTTTTAAACTGGCTGGATTACGGCAAGGAGTGTGAGCTGTGGCACTACGAAGGTTGTAGCACAGGACATTATTGGCGACGGAATGAAACTCACAAACAGGCTCGGGCAAAGGCGAAGTCAGAACTTGAAAAAGCACTGCAGGAATATTGGAGTGAAAATGAAGAACAGTTTTAAATGGCATAAAGAGCAGATGAACGGAAAATGGTTCAGCGTCTGCGATCATGAACATGTGCCTATGATTGAGCATACCAAAGACTGCAAGTACAAATTGCGGAATGCGAACGGCAAGGCTGTTTTGCACGAAAATTATACAGATGCGATAAAACTTGCGATAGAAGTGTGGGAGAAATTTAAGAAACTGAACCGCGAATGGAAATAAAACACCACGCTGTCACCAAAATAAAATCACCCTTTACTCCTCTTCCTTCCTCAGTCCAATATAGAAATCAAGGCGTTCCAGAAGGGCTTTTGCAAAAAGGGATTCCATTGCGCCAAGATTGTGGTGGACATGGTATGAGTCAAATGCGTCGTAGTAGGCAAGACGGTCTGCAAACTTGATGTTTATTGGCGGAAAACCGGCCTTCATAAGTTCAAGATTTACTAAAAGCCGTCCAGTTCTTCCGTTGCCGTCAATAAAAGGATGAATTGCTTCAAAGTCAATATGGAACCGGGCTAATTTTGTGACTATGTGACTTTCATCCCTTGCAAAATCTTGAAGAAGACTTTCTAATTTTGGCTGAATCAAATATGGCTGGACAGGTTCGTGGGCTGCTCCTGCTATTATTACAGGAATTTTTCTGTATATGCCGCGGTCTTCTTTTTTATCTGCAAGGACAAGATAGTGAATGTCTTTTATGACACGCTCTGAAAGTGGCTCGTTTTTCTGAACAAGGCTTGCAACATAGTCGAACGCTTCTTTATGACCGATTGCCTCAAGGTGATGGGAAAGAGGCTTCCTGTCTATTGTAAGCCCCCGAAGAACAAGGTCGGTTTCCCTCAGCGTAAGAGTGTTGCCTTCTATGGCATTTGAGTTGTAAGTATATTCGGTGACAAATTGTTCGTTAAGGCGTTCGAGTTCACCTTGGGTGAAAGGCCGAAGAGTGTCAAGGTGTCGCTTCTTTTCATCGATAAGGGAAAGAAGATTTTCCTGTTTTGTAAGCCGCCCGTCGCGGGGTTTTACAGCATCAAGGGGAATACGCCAGCCACGACCGATTTGCATGGCTCCAGGAATTTTTCCCTGTGAACACAAGACCCGGATTCTTCGCTCTGAGATATTCCATTTTTCCGCAGCCTGACTAGCTGTCAAAAAGGTTCCGTCTGATTTCATCATTATGATTATAGCATGTATCGGAACAATCTGCAATTATCGGAATAAAACAATGCTGTTTATCGGAATGATATGTTTTGCGCTTACGATATTTGAACATTCAGCTGTTTTTTCCAGATTCACCTCAGGAAGATAATGCTTAGGGCAAAAATGACTGCCTCGGAAATTGGGAAGGATACCCATACCAGTGTTACGCTTTTTGTCTGAGCAAGAAGGGCTGCGCTTCCAACCAGAGCAACTGCCTGAACTATGCTTACCACAAGAGCAAGCCTGCTTTGTCCTGTTGCCTGAAAGACTCCGCTTGCCATGATTGTGATGCCCGAAATGATGAGTGAAGTTCCGATGATTCTGAATGCATCGATTCCGATTGAAAGCATTTCGCCCGAAGCAGAAAAGAGGGAAAGCAGGGCAGAAGGAATAAGCTCGTAAAGGGCTGTTCCCACCAGCATGATGACTGCGCTTGAAACGATGGCGATTTTAATAACCCGTCTGACTCTATCGTACCTTTTTGCGCCCATGTTGTAGGCAACAATTGAAATTATGGTGTTTCTGATTCCCCAGACTGGAAGAGTTGCAAAGCTTCGAACCCTGTTATAGATGATGTATACGGCCGGAGCTGCAAGGGAAAGTGAAATGAGCACCTGGTTCATTCCAAAAATCAAGATGGAGTTGATTGAATAAGTGAGTGTTGTTGGAATTGCAATTGCCATAATGCTTTTGATCATCGGAAAATCAGGCAGGAAAGAACGTACAGAAATTTTGATATCCTGATTTTTTGTAAGATTCAAAATAAGACCTGTGCTTCCCGCCGCGAGCGGGAAAGTCATCGTCCGGATTGTCCCTGTCTGCTCAAAAGAGAGCTTAATGCCTATAATACTCTTGCCTTGTGCTTGAAGGCTCGACGATTCATTCTGACGGCTGGAAGGCTTATGACGGCTTGATTCTCAACGGCTACGACCACTACCGGGTTTTCCATAGTTAAAACGAATTCGCAAGAGGGAAATGCCATGTGAACGGAATCGAGAACGTGCAAACTTTGTTTGCGTGGAGCTTCGCCAAATTCAACGGTTGTGATTCCGACAAATTTGTGATACACTTGATGGAGTGCGAGTGGCGATACAACCACCGCAACGACGATTTATACAAGGAAGAAAAAATGAAGAAACTGAAAGCTTTTAGCACCATTTTGATATTTGCTTTTGGATTTTTTGTCGTTGGCTGTGAAAGTACAAAAAACT
>CAMVJE010000077.1 GCA_947167745.1 uncultured Treponema sp. | reverse complement strand
GTTGCCCTAGACGAGGCCTTTTGCTTTTATTACCAGGACAACCTGCGGCTTCTTGAAAAAGCTGGCGCAAAACTCGTTTACTTCTCGCCACTGCATGACAAAAGTCTCCCATCAGGCATTCAGGGGCTTTTGCTTGGCGGCGGATACCCCGAACTTTACGCTTCCCGGCTCCAGGCCAACGAGTCAATGCGCTCTTCAATCAGGCAGGCAGTCGAAAACGGTCTTCCTGTCATGGCAGAATGCGGCGGCTTCATGTATCTTCAGGAAAAACTTGTCACGGAGAGAGGAGAATCTTACGAAATGTGCGGGGCGATAAAAGGCCAGTGCCACTACACTGGAAAGCTGGTCCGCTTTGGATATGCAGAATTTAACCTTAAAAACGCCCCAGACGAAAATGCGGGAGTCAAAAAATCAGGCCTGCCAGTTAATTTTTCGGTCAAAGGTCACGAATTCCACTATTTTGACAGCAGTAACAACGGCTCAGACTTCACGGCCTCAAAGCCGCTTTCTGACCGTTCATGGGACTGCATGATTTCCACTCCGACAATGCTTGCAGGCTTTCCGCATTTGTATTACCGCTCGAACCCGGAAATTGTCAGCTGGTTTTTGGGAGTCTGCAAAAGTAAATAAAATAGCCCCACCAGAAGCGGGGCTGTAGTCAAATACGACTTCGGCACAAGGCCTTATTGTGATTTGATTTCGTAATTTCAGAATATCATGTTATAATATTAATTGCAACATATTTTTATCAGGAGCAGTTATGAAAACTTTGGGCCTTGATATTGGTACTAATTCAATCGGTTGGGGAATTGTTGACGAAAACGCTGAAAAAATCGAAAAATGCGGTGTATATATTTTCCCAGAAGGCGTAAAGATTGAAAAAGGTGTGGAAAGTTCAAAAGCCTCTGAAAGAACAGGCTTCCGTTCTGCCCGAAGATTAAAGTTCAGAAGGAAGCTTCGAAAATATGAAACGCTCAAAGTTTTGATTAATAACGGAATGTGTCCGCTTACTCTGGAAGAGCTTGAAAAATGGCACAAGGGAAAAATATATCCGACATCAAAAGATTTTATAAACTGGTACAGAACCGACGAAGAGAAAAATTGGGAACCGTACTTTTTGCGTAAAAAATGCGTAGAGCAGAAGTGTGAGCCTTATGAAATCGGGCGTGCATTGTATCATATTGCGCAACGACGAGGTTTTTTAAGCAACAGAAAAGAAACGACAAAAGAAACTGATGGAAAAGTGAGCGAAGGCATTTCTGAGCTTTCAAAGGCAAAAGGCAACAAAACGCTTGGTCAGTATTTTTATGAACTTAAACAAGCAGGTGAGAAAGTCCGTGGAAAATACACTTCCCGAAAAGAGCATTATGAAGAAGAATTCAATAGAATTTGCGAAATTCAAGGAATATCTGAGAAATTAAAAGGAGACTTGTACAAAGCGATTTTCTTCCAGCGTAAATTAAAGTCGCAAAAATTCTTGGTCGGAAAATGTACTTTTGAGACAGACAAGTCTCGGTGTCCCATTTCGCATTTTGAATTTGAGGAATTCCGAATGCTGTCATTTATCAATAGCATTCGTGTCTACAGAAATTCCGAAGACTTTGATGGACCAAGCCTTTTTGATGATTTGGAAGAGCATTATCCTAAAGACAATAAACTTACTGAAGAAGAAAAAGAATCTATAAAAACGCTTTTCTTCCGCTCAAAAGGCAATTTTGATTTCAAGGATATTGCCAAAAAAATCCGTGGCAAGAATGATGAATGGGGCTTCAATTACCGTGATGATACGAATGTCGCAGGGTGTCCCGTTTCAAGAGATTTAAAAAATATTTTTGGCGAAGACTGGAAGAATATAAAAATTCCGAATGAAGATTCAGCATCAGATAAAAAATATTACGACATTAACGACATCTGGCATGTTCTTTACGATTTTGATGATGATGAAAAACTTCATGAATTCGCTTTGAACAAACTTCATCTTGATTCTGAAACGGCAGAAAAATTTTGTGCGATTCATTTCCAGCAAGGCTACGCGAACCTCAGCTTAAAAGCAATCCGAAAAATTCTTCCGTTTTTGAAAAAAGGTTATGTTTACTCTCATGCAGTCTTCCTGGCAAATATCCCGACGATGATTGGCGAGGAAGTCTATAATAAACATACCGAAGAAATTGAAAAAGCTGTTGAAACTATCAATTCGACATTAAAAGACAAAAACAACAGAATCACACTTGCTAACCGCTGCATTGAGGCAATTTTTAAAGACGAAAAGCACGACTTCCACAGCGAAGAATGGGACAAGTCAATTGTTGATGTTCAAATTGCAGATTTGTTCGGAAAGAGGAAATTTGCAGAAAAGCCGCTGACAGAGCAAAAAGAGATTCGTGATGAAGTAATTGCAAAAATCGAAGAAACACTCAAAATTGCAGTCACAAAAAATCCGAATGACTATAAGTACAAGCCTTTGCGAACTGACGAATTGATTCTAGAATACTTGAATCAGCAGGGATTTAAAATCAAAAAGAATGCAAAACTATACCATCCGTCAGAAACTGAATACAATCTGGAACGACCGAAAGAATCAGATGATGGCAAAACTTATCTTGGCTCCCCAAGAACACCGAGCGTAAAAAATCCAGTTGCGATGAGGGCTTTGTTCCAGCTTAGAAAACTTGTAAACTATCTTATCAAAACAGGCGAAATCGACAGTGAGACCTGGATTCATGTAGAGCTTGCAAACGAAGTGAATGATAAGAACTGGCGAAAGGCTATTGAAGATTTCCAAAGAGAGAATGAAAAGAAAAATGCCGAATACAAAGCTCGGATAATTGAACTTTGCAAAGAATCTGGTTTTGAAATTGAACCGACAGATTCTGATGTTAAAAAATACCGATTGTGGAAAGAACAGAATGAAACTTGCCCTTACACAGGAAATAAAATCAGAATCTGTGATTTGTTTGGCCCGCATCCGAACTTTGACTTTGAGCATACGATTCCGAGAAGTCTTTCTTATGATGATTCTTTGGAAAATCTTACTCTCTGTGATTCTAAATTTAACAGGAAAGAAAAGAAACAGCGTATTCCGTCGGAACTTCCAAATTTTGAGGAAATTTCCAGACGATTTGAACGAATGTACGAGTCTAAAATTGATGAATGTCTTTCTGCAATTGAGCGAAACAAAACTCGCGCTGGCTACATTGACCCGGAGGTAAAAAACAGAAAAATAGTAGCCCGCCATAAAGCTCAGCTTGAGCTTGATTATTACAAAGGAAAACTTCGTCGCGTTAACGCAAAAGAAGTCACAGGCGGATTTAAGCACAGCCAGCTCAATGACACTCGAATCATTACAAACTTTGCCCTGCAGTATTTAAAGTCTGTTTTTCCGCATACCTTCCCTGTAAAAGGCTCTATGACCGATACTTTTAAAAAACAGTGGAATTTAGGAATGTATGCAGGCGATAATAAAGACCGCTCAAATTACCGTCATCATGCTGTGGATGCACTTACTATTGCCTGCGTTGACCGAAGAAAATTCAACCTGCTTTCTGAAGCAATCAGGAACAGTAGCGACGGAACGCATTTAAAATTTGCAAAACCATGGGATTCCTTTGATAAAGATGTCCTCTCAGCCGTTCAATACATTGTGCCAAAGCATTATGTGGATGACAATTCGCTCAGGCAAACAAAGAAAGTCCTTCGTGATATGCGTACTAGAAAGCCAAAATTAGATAGAAACGGTAACAAAATCTACATTCAGGGAAATACAGCGCGCGGTTCTTTGCATAAAGATACATTCTACGGTTGTATTATGACACCGCCAGAAAAAGACGAAAATTTGGAGAATAAAAAGCCGATTTTTGTTCAGAGAGTTGAAGTAAGAACACTTGTTGAAGAAAACAATAAATTAATGAAAGATATTTATAAGGTTATAGAAAAAAATGCTGATAAAATTGTGGACAAAGGAATCCGTAACACATTTTGCAATAACCTTGAAAGCGGAAAGCAGACTCTCGTCGATATTCATGAAAAAGGAATTCTTTTGCCATACCAAATGAATGGAAAAGATGTTTATGTAAAGCGGGTAAGAATCAAGGCGAAAGATGTAAAACAGCCTATTCCGATAAAGAAACATAAAGAACAGACGGTAGATTATAAGCAAAATTATTATGTTAAAAATGAAGAAAATTATCTTATCGCATTGTACCGTGGAAAGGATGCAAAGGAAAAATCTCAAAGCGACTATATTGTGTTGAATCTGTTGGATGCGGTTCATAAAAAACATAATGGAGAACGACTGTATCCGGCTGTATTTGAGAAGAAAGGTGCAAGTCTTGCCCTCTACAAAGTTTTGAAGATTGGAAAAATTGTAATTTTGAAGCAGACTGAAGATGAAGATGTTTTTGCCTTACCAAAAGAAAAATTTTGGGAAAGAATTTACTCGGTGATTGGAATTAATGCTGATGGAAGAATAAAATTAACACATACATCTGTTTCAACCGCTTGGGTATTTAAAGCAAATTGTCCAATTTCAGAGTATTCTGATTTCAGACTTTCTTCTGTTAATCAAGTTTCAGTTCTCGTCGAAGGCACAGATTTCACAATCTCCCCAATTGGCGAAATTATCCCAAAAAAATAGAATAATGGTACAAATCGAAAGTTTAACTTGCGATTTGTACCACTTTTAACAAAAACTGTGGAAATCTGATTGTCTAGCCGATACTTAAAATATGATTAAACGAACACTGTTTTTCTCAAATGCTGTTTGTTTAACGCTAAAAAATAAGCAGCTGGTCATTCAGAATAAAGAGACTCGCGAAGAATCTTCTGTTCCGATAGAAGACATTGGCTTTGTCATCATCGAAAATAATCAAGTTTATATTTCAATTCCAGTTATAAATGCACTTGCTGAAAATAATGCAGCTGTTGTTTTCTGTAATGAAAATCACCTTCCTTTTTCAATGAATCTGCCGCTTGACTGCAACACTATTCAGAATCAGCTTTTTACAGCCCAGATTGAAGCAAGCATTCCTGCAAAGAAAAAATGTTGGAAACAAATAATCGAGCAAAAAATCAAAAATCAGGCAAAAGTTCTTGAGAAATACAAAATTGATTCTGTAAAACTAAAACAATATGCTTCAGAAGTAAAAAGCGGGGATTCGACAAACCGAGAGGCGATGGCGGCTAAATTGTACTGGGATTTGCTTATTGATGATGTAGATTGGGTTCGCACGCGCTTTGGTGAATATCCAAACAATCTTTTAAATTATGGATATGCGATTCTTCGGGCTGCTACGGCCAGGGCATTGATTGGTTCAGGGCTTCTTCCGACTTTAGGAATCCATCACCACAATAAATATGATGCCTATGCACTTGCTGACGACATTATGGAGCCTTACCGCCCATATATTGATGATGAAATCATAGAATATATGAAAACTAGTGAGGAAACCGAAGAACTTACAAGGGAATTCAAGAAAAAAATCCTAACTGTGCTTACAAGAGATGTTGAAATAGGAAAGGTAACGCGACCGCTTATGATTGCGTTGACGATTACGAGTTCTTCTCTGGCAAAGATTTTTAGCGGAGATGCTGGAAATTTATCTTTGCCGGAGTTCACTGAATGAGCTATGAAAGGTTTAATGCTTATAGAATTATGTGGTTGTTCTGTCTTTTTGATTTACCGACAAATACAAAGGCTCAAAGAAAACGTGCCGCTGAATTCAGAAAAAAATTGATTGAAGATGGCTATGACATGATGCAGTACAGCGTGTATAAAAGATTCTGCGGGAGTTCAGAAGCCTGTGAAGTTCATATAAAAAGAATAAAAAACTGGCTTCCGAAGGAAGGGAAGGTGAGCATCCTAAAATTTACAGACAAACAGTTTGGCGATATAGAGACTTTTGAGGGAATGCTGCCCAAAAAAAACGAAAAAACTCCAAGTCAACTGGAACTTTTTTAAGAAAAACGGGGAAAAAGACATGAAATAACATCCTTTTCCCCGTTTTTTTTGATGTAAAACAGATGTAAATCTTTGAATAATATGGCTTTACAAAGCTCATATTATTTTACATCAAAGAACGAAATCAAACCACAAC
>CAMVJE010000076.1 GCA_947167745.1 uncultured Treponema sp. | reverse complement strand
GTAAAAACCCAGAAGGCCTTGTATTTTTCCCTGTAAACCACTCCGTCACAGCCCAGCCGGCTGAAACATTCTGTGAGATTATCCTGAACCATAAGAACTGACTGTGCGATTCCCATTTTGAGGGAGCTGTCGATAAATGCGGAAGAAATATTCCTTTCCTGAGTAAAAATCAATTCGTTTTCCATAATTATTAATTTTATCACCTTTTTTTTAGAGAGAAAATATAAAACTTCTTAAAATAATCCAAAAAAAACAATAAAAATCTCGCATTTATTCCTTATATGAGTTATACTTAACTCTATGGTACCTTCAAATATTGAATTATTTGGCCGCAAGACTTTTTTTATTGCGCCAGACACGTCACTCATTCCAAAGGCATATTTGGAAGATTTTTTGTCACGAGGCTATCAGACTTACATCATAAATGATGATTATGTATGCCCCCTTCAGACAAAAATTCGGGAAATCATTAAGCTTTTCCCTGAGTCTATTCTGTTTTTCAATGTTGATTCTACTGTCGAGGGCATCGAATGGAAGTCCTATTTAAGTGAGCTTCAGGAGTTTATCGGAGAACAAACTTTGCTTGGTGTGTTCTACATATCCCGAAATTCACCAGCAGAAGAAGAACAATTGAAATCTTATTATGTTAACACGCTGCATCTTAGTGCAGGATGTTTTGCCCTTTCTGCTCATAACCGCAATGATTTTGATTCTATTCTGAGCGTTCTTTCTGCTAACGGAGCAAAGGGAAGGCGAAATCTTGTCCGTGCTCATTGTGATACATCAAGTTTTGCAAAATTTACTCACAATGGTCAGAATTATACTGCTAGTATTCTTGATGTTAATGTGGCTTATTTCAGATGTGATATCGGACCCGGTGCAGAAAAATTCAAAATTTTTGAGAAAATTCGAGATGTTCAACTTGTTGTCAACGGAATCAATTTTGTTTCTGATGCCGTCCTCATAATGAAGCGAACTGCCGATGGCAAAACACTTTGCGTCTTCATGTTCATAAAGGCTGATGACAGTCCTGATTTGGATGGAGAGACTGCAAAGCTGCTTAATCAAAAAATTTATCAGATTGCGTTGGATGAAAATATGAGCCAGCTGCAGTCAGCATTTAAATCTGCATCATAAAATTAAAACTAAAAGTAAAAAAGGAGATGAATAAAAATGTTGGGTATAAAGGGAAAGATTAATCTTGCTTTCTTGTCCGTTATATTTTTTGCAACGGCAGGAATTATGTTTTTTTCCTACAGAAAGTCATCAGAGGAATTAAAAACAGCCGTAGATGTAGGAAATATGTCTTTGGCCCGAGCTACAGCTTCTGACATTTTCAATGTTAATGATCGAGAGTTCAAACAGCTTCAAACATTAAGTCAGTTAAGCGTAATTCGCGATCCGGATGTTGACCTTCACGAAAAATGGAAGTTAATCAATTCCTGCATTCAAGATCAGGATGGCTATATTGGAATGGCCATTTATGATGAAAATGGTGTCGGCTGGACAACAACCGAGAAGTATTCAGATCTTCACGAAAGAGAGTATCTCCAGACTTCAATGGAGGGTGAACTGGCTTTGATGGATCCGAACTGGTCTCCGATTAACGGTCAGCTTTCAACTTTCTATGCCTCTCCAGTTTACGATAATGATGGAACTCAAATCGCAGAAGTTGTAGCCGTCCTCGATAGTACCCAGCTTTGCCGTACTGTCGAGAATATTACGGTTGGTGTCAGTGATCATCCATTTGTTATAAACGCTCGTACCGGTAAATATGTTGCTACTCATGATGTAGAGCCGGTTATTAAAGGTCAGTCAATTTATGACGGAATTTCAGAAGGTTTCAAAGTGATTGTAGATCGAATCTGCCAGGGTAATGATGTAGGTACTGATATCTATTATGATGAAATCCTGGGCGAGAAATTTTCTGTTGCATATTATCCGGTTTACAGTTCAGACTGGGTTGTCATCTGTAAAGCGCCTTATTCAGATTTCTATGAAGGAATCAACGAACTTTTCTACAGTATGCTCCTTATTTCTGTCATTGCTCTTGTAATCGCATTCTTTGTAGGTATGTTCGTTGTCAATATTGCACTTAAGCCTCTCAAAAAAGTCGGTTTTGCAATCAAAGAAATTGCAAGCGGTGACGCTGACCTTACAAAACGCCTTCCTGTCGGTTCAAAGGACGAAATCGGTAATCTTGCTTCCGGCTTCAATGACTTTACCGAAAAACTCAATATAATTGTTTCCGAACTTAAAGATTCTAAAGATGACCTGCATCTTTACGGCGAACAGCTTGGTAAAATGGTTCAGGATAATGCTGACTTCCTGTCACAAATGGTTATGTCAATTCAGGGAGTTAATAACGAGATTTCAAATCAACACGAAAAGGTCGATGATTCTGTTGGGGCTGTAGATACTATTTCTCAGGCAGTTCAGACTTTGCGTGAGTTGTTGCAGAAGCAGGAGCAGGGTGTTGAGCAGGCTTCTACTGCTGTTACTCAGATGATTGGAAATATTGCTTCTGTTTCAAATTCTGTCGAAAAAATGGCAAAAGAATTTGAAAGCCTGCAAATTGATGTTGATAAGGGTATTACCCAGCAGCATGAAGTCAACAAGCAGATTCAGGAAATCGAAGTTCAGTCTAAGATGCTTAACGAAGCAAACAAGGTTATCTCTTCAATCGCTTCAGAAACAAACCTTCTTGCTATGAATGCGGCAATCGAGGCTGCTCACGCTGGAGACGCAGGAAAGGGATTTGCAGTCGTTGCAGACGAAATCCGAAAACTTTCAGAAACATCTGCTGCAGAATCAAAAAAGATTTCCGCTCAGCTTAAAGGTATTCTTGGTGCAATTTCAGGTGTCGTTGATGCTTCAAGCCTTTCTGACCGTTCATTTACTGCCGTTGCCGAAAAGATTCAGGGAACAGGTAACCTTGTTCGTGAAATCAAACTCGCAATGGAAGAACAGTCAGCCGGTTCTAAACAGATTGGTGATGCATTGAGCTACATGAACGATGCTACGGCACAGGTCCGCACTGCTTCTGACGGTGTTGACCGCTCTCGTCAGGGTATCATCAGTAATATTGATTCTCTCAAGACTTCTTCTGATGTCGTTAAGTCTCAGGTTGAGAGCATGTCGGGTAACATCAAAAATATGGAGGACTCGGATAGTTCTCTCTTGAACATCACAACATCGATTAACGGTTCAATTTACCGAATCGGAAGTCAGATCGATCAGTTCAAGGTTTAATTACTTTCCAAAAATTTCTTTTATCATTTCGGAGACGGTGCTCACTTTTCGGGCACCGTCTTCATTTTCCGGCCCTACGATTTGCGTAAAGCCTAAGTCTCTGGCTGTTTTTATTCTCTGCTTCAGACGGGGAACTGGACGAATTTCTCCAGCAAGGCTCAATTCTCCCAAAATTACATTATTTTCAGAAAGCGGAATGTCTGTTCGGGCAGAATAAAGGGCAGCTGCCAAAGCCGCATCAATTGCGCTTTCTGTGAGTTTTACGCCACCGGCTACATTTACATATAAATCCTGATCAGAGAATTTGAGACGGGTCTTTTTTTCAAGGACAGCTGCCACACGCGCGACCCGATTTGAGTCGATTTTTTCGGAATACACCCTGCTGATACTGGCTTTTGCTGGCACGGTGAGAGCTTGAATTTCAACAAGAAAAGCCCGGCTTCCTTCAAATACGCAGGAATTTGCGATTCCCGAAGGAACTGAACAGTTCCTTTTTGTGATGAACATTGTACTGGGGTCAGCGACTCCCTCAAGCCCATTTTCTGTCATGGCGAAAATGCCAAGCTCGTCCACACTTCCGAAGCGGTTTTTAATTGCCCGCAAAAATCTCAATTCATCATCATTTCGCTCAAAAGAAACGACCGTATCCACCATATGCTCAAGACTTTTTGGGCCGGCAATTGTTCCTTCTTTTGTAACATGGGCGCTCATAACAAGCACACAATCCCTCTCTTTTACCCAGCCAATCAGTTCATTTGCGCAGTATTTAAGCTGATTTACTGTTCCCGGCACAATACCTGCCTCAACTGAGTAAACCGTTTGAATTGAATCAATAATCACAAAAAGCGGATTGAGGGCAGAAAGAGCGTCTTTTATGTCTTCAAGGCGCATGGTGCAGAGAATTTCAATTCCTTTTGTGTCTAGTTGCAATCTGTCTGCCCGACCTTTTATCTGGCCGGCACTTTCCTCTCCGGAGACATAAAGTATTCTGCCTCCGGTGCTTTTGCTGATTGCAGAACAAGCTTGAATCATTAGGGTTGATTTTCCAATTCCAGGCTCGCCTCCAATAAGGATTGCGCTTCTTTTCATTGCTCCGCCACCAAGAACTCTGTCAAATTCCGCAATACCTGTCTTAATGCGGGAATTTTCCTGAGCTGAAACAGCAGACAGCGGCACGGGTTTAATTTTTTCGGCCGCAGAGTTTCCAAAAGCCGCTGCATTTGAATTCGGGTCTAAAATTGCTTCCTCCAGAGTATTCCATTCTCCGCACTGAGGACAGCGGCCGAGCCAGCGGGGCTGAGTGTAGCCACATTCGCTGCATTTATAAACTGTTGATTTTGTCTTAGATTTTGCCATTTTTTCTCCTATTCAATTCGAATAAAAATATCGTTGGGGAGACAAGCTGCCCAGTCATTTTCGTTTATGACAGCTCCCATGTGAATGCAGGTTTTATTGTCGCAAGGCGAGGTTGCAAAAAAAGCTTTCCCATCCTGAATTGCAATTGTTGATACCCCTAAAGCCCCTTGAATCTTTACAATCTGATCTTTTTTGAGGGAATATACATATTCCTTATTCCCGCTTGTAATTGAAAGCAAATGTTCTGGTTTTTTATCACTCTTTAAAGAAAGAAAGGAAAATGCCGTAACAAGGAGGAATAGTGCCAGGATGATAATATCTGTTTTGCGGAGTATTTTTGTAATCATAGGATGCAAATAAGATAGCAAAAATTTAAACAAAAGAAAAATAAAAATAAAAATGAAATAGAAAAATGCAAAAAAAAATGTGAAAAAATAGAGATATTGGAGAAATTTGAGATTTTTTTGCTAAAAAACATTGACAATTTTATTTTAATTAGTTATATTTATCTCAGCTTGTAAAAAGCTGATAAACTCTCTCCGATGTCCAGCTTGCTGGACGGCAGGGCCTTCTTAAAGTGTTACTTTAAGAAGGCCCTGTTTTTATTTCGCATTACTTACCGATTCTGTAATCCATGAGTTACCGCCGATTACAGAGCCTTTCCCAATTACAGTGTCACCACCAAGAATTGTTGCATTTGCATAGATTGTAACATCGTCTTCAATAGTAGGATGTCGTTTGGTGTTTTTGAGTGATTTTTTTACACTTAGCGCTCCCAGTGTAACGCCCTGATAAATTTTTACATTTTTACCAATGACGGAAGTTTCTCCGATAACGACACCTGTTCCGTGATCAATGAAGAAGCTTTCACCGATTTTTGCTCCGGGATGAATATCAATGCCTGTTTTTCCGTGTACATGTTCACTCATGATTCTTGGAATGACAGGAACTCCGCACTCATACAAGAAATGAGCTATTCTGTATACAATAATTGCCTCCAGACCTGGATAGGAAACAATAACCTCATCACCGCTTTTAGCAGCTGGATCTCCATTGTATGCAGCAATTGCATCCAGGCGGGCTAGTCTTCGGATTTCAGGGATTGCCTCAAGCAGGGCAATTGAAGTTTTTTCTGCAAGGTCGAAGCAGTGAGTGCATTTAAGTTTTGCATCTGCATCCTGCTGAATTGTTTTGAAAGTGAGAGCTTTTTGAATTTCCTGAGTGAGTAGGGCGATGATTCTGTTGACGCGCTGCCCGGTAATATAGCGGAGATTTACTGAGTCGAGAATTTCAGCGGTTTTATAGCCAGGGAAAATAAGGCTCTGAATATCGTGGAGTACTGAGACAACATTTTCCCGGTTAGGAAAATTATCTTTTCCGGTTTTATTGATTCCACCATCTCTCTCATAAGATTCAAGGATATTATTTACGATTGAGTCGATATTCATGCGGTTCTCCATGAAAAATTTCAGAATTTATTGTCTGAGGATACCATAAAGTATAAGAAAATACTATAATGTTTTTAAATTCTGACTTTTATAAATAATAATCTCTTGACACAAATCAATGTGTCAGATATATTTCTTGAACACATCTTTGTGTGCTCTTGTAGCTCAGTTGGTAGAGCACAGCATTGGTAGTGCTGAGGTC
>CAMVJE010000075.1 GCA_947167745.1 uncultured Treponema sp. | reverse complement strand
GTGGTTGAGCCGACTTTGCTTGTGTCGTTTGTGACCAGCATTGAGTACATTTCCATGAGAGGGTCAACGCTGCCGATTGAAGAGCCGTAAGCGATTCCAGCCCGACCCTGTGAAAGTTCTTCGCTTCCAAGGAGGCCTGCTTCTTCGAGGGCAGCGTCTGTGGCAACAAGAGCCATCTGAGCCACCCGGCCCATTCCCCGGATTGCTTTTCTGGAATATTTTTCACGGTCGATTTCAAAATCAACTGGGCAGCAGAGCCTTGTGTTCATCAGCGGGTATTTTTCATCCCACTCGTGCATGTATTTTACGAAATTCTTTTTTGCCTTTAGGTTTTTGAGGACTGTCTGCCAGTCATTTCCCATTGCACTGATTATTCCGCCGCCTGTGACGACAACTCTTCTGTTCTGCATTAAATAATTCCTCCGTTGACAGAGATTACCTGCCTTGTGATGTAGCTTGCTCCTTCGCTGAGCAAATATACTGCCAGAGAAGCGACTTCTTCCGGCTTTCCTGCCCGCCCCATTGGGATTGTAGGCAAAATGTGCTCTACAGGGGCATCTTTAATCATTTCTGTTTCGATGAAACCTGGCGCGATGCAGTTTACGGTGATTTTTCGGCTGGCAAGTTCTACAGCCAGGGCTTTTGTGGCTCCGATAATACCGGCCTTGCTTGCACTGTAGTTGACCTGACCTCGGTTTCCCATTACGCCGGAAACGCTTGAAATTGTGATGATTCGGCCACGTTTTTTGCGGCACAAAGGCATTACGAGGGGTTTAAGTACATTGTAAAAGCCGTCGAGATTTGTGTGGAGAACATCGTCCCAGTTTTCGTCTGAGAGGGCTGGGAAAGCGTTGTCCCGGCAGATTCCCGCATTAAGGACGATTCCCCAGAAAGCACCGTTTTCTTCGCTCCATTGTTCGAGCTTTGTACGGCAGTCTTCTCTGTCAGAAATATTGAACTGAATCAATGTGCATTTTCCACCAGCGGCTTCAATCTCGGCTTTTAGCGACTCGGCCTTTTCTTTGCCGCTATTGTAGTGAGCGACAATTTCGTAGCCTTCTTTTGCTACTGCCAGAGCTATTGCCCGGCCGATTCCGCCTGAGCTGCCTGTTATCAGCACTTTTTTTTCATTGTTTTCGTTTGGCATGAATTCTTCCTGATTTTGAATTTTTTAAAATGACTAAAATGCCGAAAAATCCCCGAGATATTTCTGGAAATTACCGGCGAAGTCAGATTTTATTTTAGCAGAAATCTTTTGTTTTGCCCTGACTTCTGCATTATTGTAGGTTGGTGAGCCTTCACGGCCTGTGATGCTGAGCGGAACGAGAGTTTCACCAGAAAAAGTGTCTGTAAGCGCGCATTCAGCAACATACTCACAGAACTGAGTTTTTCCGTTGGCACTTTCTCCCTGGGTAAAATGATTTTTGCATGAAATTACATACCGCTCGTTTGAGCCAAGGGTCGTGTTGAAACCAAAAGAAGACATGACTTCCTGAAAGGCCTTTGCGATTCTTCCGTCAGAATCTTCGCTGACCCAAACGCAAACCGGAATTTTAGCAGCCATATCTGCCTTTAATTTATGAATCTGAACCGGCGTGTAATTTGAATCAAATTTTTTTGCTGATGTCGGGTTTAAGACTGACAGTCGTTTAAGATAGCCCTCATTGACTTTTGCGACTTCCTCTGCGAAATCAAGGCGGGAATAATTGAGCATGGTGTTTGGCTCTTTGCTCGAGGAAATTTCTTTTACGATTGAGTCAATTTCATTTTGATTTTTTGCAATCATGGCGGAATAAATCTGGCTTCCCTTTTCGCGGCTCATCACTGCCAGTGCGTACCATTTTCCTTCGTTTTTTGCCTCAAAGAATTCTGGAATTTCGACGGCGATTACATCATCCTGACTGACTTCTCGCAAAATGCTCTGGTCGAGAGAAGAAGAATCTGAACTTGCGACCAGTCCCTTGCTCTGAGCCATCTCCATTCGTCGGGAGGCACTTGAAGCAGAGGTGATTTTTTGACCGAAAACTGAGACAAGCTCGTTAATGGCGTCGATTTCAGCAGAGCGTTTTTCGGGTGCGGAACCGATTCCTGTAAGATAAGCTGATTTTGGATAAGCTGCTGATTCTCCGAAGAACCAGTCTGGGGCGTTTTTGGCACTTTTAGAAGATTTTGCCGTATTATCGGTTGAGGCGCAGGATGCAAGAAAAAGCAAAAATAATCCTGCCAGAGTTTTTACTGCCGGATTTTTGACTGAAAATCTTATTTTTGACATGAGGCCTCCACCAAAGTTGTTTTTCCGTATTTCACTTCAACATCTTTGTAAAATTCTTCTTTTATGATATTACCATTTTTGGATAAAAATTGCACTTTGAATGAATACTTGCCGGGGGTAAGCTCTATTCCGCCAGCGAAAGCCTGTGCCGGAAGGGCATAAACCTGCCTTATGTCAGCGGTCTCCGTCTTGTCTACCTGATCGATTGCCTTTGCCGCACTCAGATAAGCTCCGGCATAAAGTCCGACAGTGAGGATATTTTCCTGCTTGCGAATAGCATTTTCGGCCATTAAAAGGCTTGCCGTAGCTCCAGCCACAGCCGTGAATTTTTTGAACATGCTTCTTTTTACACTGCGGGAATATGCATTCAGGGCTTTTGTATTTACATCCTGACGAACAGCGTAGTTAAAATCTTCCAGAAGAGAAAGTAAAACTTCTTTTTGGGGAAGAGAATTTCCGTTTTCAAAAATGATTTTTATTGAATCAACTGAATTTGGCGACATTGGCAAGATTTCGTTTTTGCCAGGATAAATCGTAAAAGATGGTCCCCAGCCAATCACAGGTGCGACATAAGGCTTGTGAATTTCTTGTGGAGCCGGGAATTCCGGGTAGACGAATTCCAAATCAAAGGGAGGAATATAGACGAAATGGTCTTTTGTAGGAAACTGAATTCCCGGGAAGGGGCCTATTATGATTCGCCTTTCGCCCCGTCTGCCGATTAAGCCTGAAAATGCCAGAATGTCGAGGCGGCCTTTTCCGTCAGAAATATTTGAAAGTGAGTCTATATCAAAGGCTGGATTTAATGCCTTGAAAGTTCTTGTGTCAGCATTTATGTTCCAGCTGTTGTTTACGCTGTCGTCCATCATTGCAAAGGCGATACTCAGGTAGCGGGCGGTCGCCGAGTCCCGGAAAATGTCGGCTTCTGTCGGTTTTTTGGGTGTGTTCTGGTAAACGCTGCTGGTGTCGAGGGAGAGCATTTTGTAAGTGCTGGAAATTTCGACTTTAGGATCATCGTTTTTGACCCATTCGCCATATTTGTTAAGGTATTTCCGCTGTTTTTCGTTGAGGCGGCGAACTTCAACGGCGGCTTCTTCTATATCGCCCTTGTTGTAATAATTGAGGGCGTTGAAAATGTTAAGGTAAATGTATTCGTAAGGACTGCCCTTGTATTCGGCAGCATTGTCGTTGATAAAAGTTGAGGCAAAACCTCGAGTGAGGCTTTCTGTGACGGCATCGTCCATGAGTCGGTCAGTCTGATTCATGATTTTTAAGGAAGAATCATAGTCTTTTTGATAATGCTTAATCATTGCATTATCAAAATTATCGCGGATTCTGTCAGGATTAGACTTTTCGGCATTCTTTTCGTCGATGAAATTTGTGCAGGTCGTGTAATCCCCCGAGTCCAGGCTTCCCAGATATTCAGGAAGCGACATAGTGGACCCGCAGGAGATTAGACCTATGCCTATTGAAGATAGAAGAAACAGGAAGGACAAATATCTGATTATAGTTGAGTAAAAACATGCGTAAGCACGGTTATGCCACGAATCCACTTTGTGCGGGCGAGCGAAGCGAGTCCAATTTCCAAAGCGCACAACCGTGGATTCTAGTGGCATGTTCGTGCTGAGAGCATGTTTTTGTATCAGCGAAAAAGACGCATTTGTCATTACTGTTCTTACAGTTTCTTTGATGCTCGTTTGATATACTTGCTTATTGTTTTTTCGCCTTGCCAGAGAATTTTATTTGATTCGATGTCAATCAACTGAGCGTCAACCTGATAAGTGCGGACTGATTCGCGGCCTTCTTCGTCAACATGAGAAAGAACGGTTCCCTGAAGCATGAAGTCTGCCGCAAGTTCGTTCCCGATTGATTTTGCTGTCTCGTAAGAATTTTCGGCCTGCTCAGCTTTTTCGGCTCGAAGTTCAAGCCTCTGCTCGCTGTCCGCAACGAATTCCATTACTCCGCTGTTGATGATTGCTGTCTGGAAGCGTTTTGCTACCATTGCTGTATCGATGTGCTCGCTTGATTTGTTAGAGATTTTACCGACGATTGCGACCGGATCACGACCGTTAGCAGTTTTGAAACCTGAGACGCGGGGAGAAGCAATGCAGCCGGAAATAAGCTCTTCGCAAACCTGTTTGATGTCGTTTTCGTTCCAGTAGCCTGAAAGGTCTTTTACATCAGCACCTGCTTCATAACGGTCAACTTTTGTTGAGCCGCAAGACACCAGAGAAAGTGCCGCAAGTGCGGAAATAACCAATGCAATTTTCTTCATTTTTATCATGCCTCCTATAAAACTAAAACACAATTTATAGAAGAGTGTAACACAGGCTTAAGAAAATTTAAATGACCTTTTTCTCGAGCCTAGGGAGCTTTCAAAACTCAGATAACCTTTTTCTCGAGCCAGCGGTTTCTGTGGAAGCGTAGTCCAAAGCAGAAGCCACGGAATACCCAGTCGATGTACATGCCGAACCAGATTCCGTAGAGGGCAAGATGTGTGTTCTCCGGGAATTTGTAGAGAAGATATTTTGAGATTAAGAAGCTGAAGAGAACACGGAAAAGCCACATGCTGATGTTCGAGACCACCATGGTGTATTTTGCGTCTCCGGAAGCACGGAGAATGTTGGGCATCGTGAAAGACATGGGCCAGAAGAAGATGTTAGCTACCATACAGGTTCTGATAACGCCGGTTGCAAGAATTCGGGCTTCGTCGGAGAGATTGAAAGCACGAACCAGGAAGGGGCAGGTAAGGAAAATGAAGGTCGCCACGCAGAACATTCCGATGTAGGCTTCTTTCATCATTTTTTTGCCGTAAGATTTAGCCTGCTCTTTTTCGCCCGCACCGATACACTGACCGATTACGGTGACGCTCGCCAGACCGATTGCCTGGGACGGAATGTTTGAGAAGCTTGCGATTGTGTTAGTGATTGCGTTGGCTGCGATTGCGGCAAGACCAAAGCCTGACATGAAGGAATAGACCAGAATTTTTCCGATATGGAAGACAGAATTCTCGATTCCGCTTGGAATTGCGACTTTGAGAATTTTCCGGATCATGTCAAAGCGAAGCTCAAATTTCCAGAGTTTTTCGAGATAAATCCGGCCTTTGTATTTTGCGGAAGGTCGGGCAAGTAGATAAATCATTGTGCAGGCGGCGACGATTCGGCTTGCAAGGGTTGAGATACCTGCGCCGGCAACGCCGATTTTTGCTCCGTAAATCAAGATTGCGTTCCCGGCTATATTGGTGATGTTCATTACCAGGCTGACTTTGAGGGAAACCTTGCTGTTTCCCATGGAGCGGTAAAGAGCCGCACAGGAATTGTAAATGGCCAAAAAAGGAAATGAAAGCAAAACCCAGACAAAATAAACAAGGGCATTTCGCATGACATCTTCGCCGGCTCCTCCATAAATCAGTGTGAAAATTTGCTTTCGGAGAGGGAGACAGATTGCAATAATCAAGATTGCGACAAGACCCGAGATGTTCAAAAGCTGACGGGCGGCCCTTCTTGCCTGTTCATCAGATTTGTGGCCAAGATACTGGCTTGAAACGACGGCACCACCAGTGGCAAAGGCTGCAAAAAGTTGGATGAAAAGTTGTGTGAGCTGATCAATCAAAGAAACGCCTGAAACACCGGCCTCGCCAACAGAAGAGACCATCACGGTGTCACAGGCACCGATGGTCATTGCTAAAAACTGCTCTAGAACGAGCGGCAAAATAAGACGATGAAGGTCTTTCTTAGAAAAAAGTTTTTCTGTCATAATTTTCGGGAGATATTATACAGAGCGAATTATTTAAAATCTGTACAGTTTTTGGCATTTATGGCGTAAAATGTGCATTTTTTGATATAAAAGGAGTTTTAGGGGCGTTGCGGGGATGTGCCCCGCAGAAGGGGTAGCGACCAACGAAGTGGGCGCGTAGGGGGAGACTTCCCCCTCCTGATTTTCAATTTTCCATTTTCAACTTTCAGTTTTAAACGACAGAGACGGAATCGTTTTATCTGTGAGCATAGAAACATCCACGCGATTATACGGAATGTTGATGCCGTTTTCGTTGA
>CAMVJE010000074.1 GCA_947167745.1 uncultured Treponema sp. | reverse complement strand
TCACGTTACGAGTGTAATGATAGCCTTCCGAAACCATAAACCAGAAAATCGGTGCTGCAACTCTTCCCAGAATGTGCAGGGCAATAATCCACCAGTCAGTGGGATAATTGGGATAAAGTACGCATATCACATGATCTAGCGTCATCGAAAGAATTGCGATTAATTTCAGCTTGTTTCCTGTTAAACCTTTTTCCTCTTCTGTAATCATAGCTCAAGCATATCACAAAGATGATTTATATTAAATAGTTTCGTAAAGACATTCATTCGGATTTGTGATTGAAGAGTCGTTTATCGTGCGTTCAATGAACGCTTATATTCCGAATGACCGCCTGCATTTTCAGAGCCAATAGTAACATCACACTCAAAGGCAATTTCTAAATGCCGACAGCGCGGATGCCGTTGCGCTTGTTGGCATTTAGAAATTGCAAGCTCATTTTTTCTACCTCACTCAGACTAAGATTTTAACATGCTACCTGTTATGTGACAAGATTTGCTATTTCAAAAAATGGACGATTCTTTCATCGATTCTTCTGTGAAAGCTGTATGTGTATGGAGAGAAGAATTTTGTCCAGAATCTCAGGGCTGTTGGATTCAGTGTTTCATAATCTACCCCAAGGCATTCTGCACCCTCTTTTTCCAGGATTTTTGAGAGACAGGACAAGAGTGCTTTTCCAACACCGTCTTTTCTGTATTCTTCTTTTACATACATTCCGCAGATGTTGTAGATGTTGTCGCAAAGGTAATTTTCTCCGTCGCCTTTTTTGCAGGAGATGAATCCGACAGGTTCTTCTCCACAGAAGGCACTAAAACATCTTTTGCTGTCGTCTTCAAACCACTGGTCAAAATTGCTTAAATCTGACGGAAAAAAACTGGTCCATTTTCCAGGTGATGCACAAGCTGCATTTTCAGATTTTTGAAAATCCCGAAACTTCCAAAAGAAACTTCCTTGAATTCAATTTTTTCCGGCATACTGAATTCTGGAATTGACTTTATTTTTGCCATTGCATCGCTGCATCTAATTCCAAAGCCGTTCAGAATCAAAGAATTGTTTGCATCCGTATCGTGCGCAAATCTTGATAGGGCAAAAGAATAAACTCCATCGCGGACCATTTCATTTGAAATTCCTTCAAACAAAAGGGACATTACTTTTTCTCTTTCGGTCCTCAGTTCAAAAGAAACAGCGCTTCCTCCCAAAGGACAAAAGCTTCCTTTGCAAAGTCCAAAAAATCCGTCCCAGACATCTGCGAACATCATGTAGCCCACAAGACGCTCTCCGCAAAAGGCAGCTTTTTTATATTTTTTTGTCGAAAGCCAGTTTAACAATCCAGTTGGAGATTCCTCCGGCAGTAAAGGATTTTTTTTCTTTTCTGCAGAATATTCTTCTTTAAGAATTTTTTCTGCATTCGGAATAAAAGCAGGCTCAAAATCTTTTATGATGAATTTTTCCATTTATATTTTTCTTCCTCCATATTGCAAGTAACTAAAACATACTTCAAAGAAAAATTATTTGAAATGAGTTTCCGACAAGATGCTCTTTTCCGTCGATGAAATGCAGTTGCCTTATCTTGTTTTTTTCTCTTCACTTACTTCGGCACTTCATCCAGATGTTCTCCTCTCCAATATACCTGCTTCAGGCTTTGAATTTTTTGCTTTAATTTTTCACGTACTGCAAGAGGTTCAAGACATTCGCATTTATCCCCAAAACTCAAAAGCATGTCGTAGTAATAATCGCGGTCGATGAAAGGATATTCGACAAGATAGGATTCTTCGCCGTCAGATTTTATGCAGTCAAAGTCACAGAATTCCAACACACGGTCGAGAATTGATTTATGAACCCGGAGCTTTATGACAGTCTGTAATTTTCTTGCAGTTTCTTCAAAATCAAGGAGTGGCTTTTTAAATTCACGTGGAATGAATTTTTCATCAAGGAGAATGAGACCATTCATTCTGGAAAGTCTGAAAAAGCGAAAATCATTTTTTATGCGGCAAAAGGTCTGAACATACCAGGAGAGACCTTTTAAAACAAGCTGATATGCTTCGGCAGTTCTTTTTGATTTTTTACTGTGTCCGTCGATATAGGTAAATGAAATCAGTCTGTTTTCTTCAATGGCTGCTTTTAGGATTTCAAGATTGTGTTTTACGTTCCTTTCCCCAAACCATGGAGATAAATCAATTAAAACTTGATTTGCTTTTATTTCAATATCTTTTGCCTGTTCAGCTGGAACAAGGCTTTTTAATTTTGCAAATGTATGCTCAAGTTCGCGGTTTCGAAGCATTTTTGGAAGACTGTTCAATCCCATCAAAAGGGCGGAAAGATCATCTCGGGAAAAAACTTTTTTATCAATCTTGTACCCACTCATAATTTCAATTCCACCATTCGTGCCTGAAGTTGCGTAAACAGGAATTCCAGCCATGCTGATAGTCTCAACATCCCGGTAAATTGTGCGTTTTGAAACTTCGAAGATATCAGCAAGTTCCTGCGCATTTATCCGCTTTTTTTCTAGAAGAATCATGACTATGCTTACAAGGCGGTCAATTTTCATATTTTTCTGTTAAAAATTTTAAATTGTTGACATACAGTTGTCAATAATCAGACTGTAAACTACAGACATAATTTAATTAAAAGGAGCCAAAAACTATGATTACAGTTTACATTTATCTGCTTGACAGTCTTGCAGACTGGGAAATCGGGTCAGTTACGGCGGAAGTCAATTCAAGGCGTTTTTTCAGACCTGATGCTCCCCATCTTATAGTCAAGACGGTAGCGGTTTCAAAGGAGCCGGTCAAAACAATGGGCGGCCTTAAAATCATTCCATACTGCACGATTGAAGGAATTGAACTGAACGAAAAGACTGTTTTGATTTTACCTGGAGCGGACACCTGGTCAGAATCTCAGAATGCTCAGATAATTCAGAAGGCTTCGGAGCTGCTTTCAAAAGGCGGAAGTGTATGCGCAATATGCGGAGCTACGGTCGCTCTTGCAAATGCCGGAATTTTAAATGACAGGCCTCACACAAGTAACGGGAAGGGATTTTTAGAAATGTTCTGCCCAGGCTATAAAGGACAAAAGTTTTACATTGATCAGCCCGCCGTGACTGATGGAAACCTTATTACAGGAAGCACAACTGGCTCGCTTATGTGGGCAAAGCTGATTAAGGTTCAGAAAACCATAAAACAGGATTTCAGCTAACTTGCAAAAATAAAATTCGTCATTTGTTTTTGCATATAAATTCCTTTTTAAGCCCGACGTGCAGCTGTTCAAGCTTTTCGCCCAGCTCTTCTTTCATAATCGCAAATGCCCGATCCTTTGTGCAATGACCGGTGCAGACATAATCAATCCCTGTATTTTTTATTTCACGAGCTACGTTCCGCACTTCCTCATCGCTCTTGTTGAACAGATGAAACCCACCAACCAGTCCATAAATGTGCTTTTCGGGGAAGGTGTGTTTTATCTCATTGATGATGTTCACAGCTCCGCCATGCGAGCAGGAGTTGATGATTACAAGTCCTTTCTCCGTTTCAATGACAAGACTCTGCTCGTGCGAAAAGTTGTCAGGAATCCAGCCGCGTTGTGTGCGAAGAAACATGTTCTCGCGCCTGCCGACAGAACTTAAATCGCCGCTTTTGTGCGGAATCAGATATGCTCCCTCGCACAACTTGTAATCGTTCGAAACGAATTGAATCCGCCTGCTATATTTCGTAAGGACATTCTTTGGAAGCCCGATGTAAAAACGAAAGTTGAAATAGTTTCCGAAAAGAGGTTTTCTGTGATAGCAGTTTTCTGCAGTTCCTTCGCGAAGATAGAATTTTGCCTTCATATTTTCCTTAAAGAATTTTGGCATTCCGTTCGCGTGGTCATAATGTGCGTGGCTTAGGATTCCATAATCAATGTCTCTGATGTCAAAACCTAGAACCTTCAAATTGTGGGCAAAAAGTTTCGAGCCTCCTGTATCGACAAGAATTTTTTTGTCGTCGAGCTCAATAAGAATACAAAGCCCCCATTCGCCTTTGAGTCCGTCGCTCGAAATATTGTCAACGATTACAGTCATTTTTACGATCATTTTATTCTTCCGCTTTTGCTTTCCATCTCTTCCAGAATATTCCCTTCTGAATACAAAACAGCCTTGCCTGACAGGATGATTCGCTCGCCCTTTCGCTCGGCATACAATACGCCAGTCCGCTCGGAAGCCTGATAGCAGACAAGCTTTTCTTTTCCAAGTCTGTCGCACCAGTAAGGTGCAATCATACAGTGAGTGCTTCCTGTTACCGGGTCTTCCATTAAGCCGAGTTCCGGGCAGAAGACGCGGCTCACGCTGTCATATTCTGTGGTGTCGCTAGGAGCGGTTACGGCTATGCAAAGGCCATCGAGTTCCTTTAGCTTTTCCTGAATCGGTTTGAGATTTCGAACCTGCTCTGCATTTTCTAAAACCAGCAGTAGGTCGCGGTCAATGTAGGCTTCCTTTGGACGAAGCCCGAGAGCTTCTTCCATTTTGTCCGTCACTTCGATTTCCTTGCAACGATAAGCCGGAAAATTAAGTTTATAAAGCTCGTCTTGTTTTTCAACATTAAGCTCTCCGACTTGTGTTTTAAAAGTGATTTTGTCCGTAGCCTTTTCATAAAAATTAAAGAGGACAAAAGCGGTTCCAAGTGTTGCGTGTCCGCAAAAATCAATTTCAGCGACGGGAGTGAACCAGCGCAGATGATACTTGTCGCCCTCTTTTACGGTAAAAGCCGTCTCAGAGAAATTGTTTTCCTTTGCGATGTTCTGCATGAGTGAGTCAGAAATCCACTCGTCCAGCACACAGACAGCCGCCTGATTTCCGCCAAAAACTTTGTCCGTAAAAGCGTCAACAATGTACTGCTTCATGATGTCTCCTTTATAAACTTTATTTATTTACCTGCAATTCTGCGATGGATATATAATGCTTGACCATGAAATTTTCAGGGGTGTTTTTTTCGAGCATTTCTTTGTGTTCCTTGTCCCATACGGCAACTTGTTCTGGCGACATTGAGGCTCCTACTCCTCGACATGCGCGCATTCGTCCGTGCCACCCCTCTCTTGAAAATGGAACGTCAACACGGAATTCTTTGTGAGACAAAACTGTAAAATGCTTTGAATACTGATCTGGCACCCAAACCGGTTGAACCTTGTCTCCATACGCCGTCCAGTCAGGGTTGTGCTTTAAAATGATTTCTTCGCTTTTTCCTGCAACAGGATCTTCGTAAGGTAGCCAGCCCATGTATAAAATAAGAAACTTGCCGTTTGGCTTGAGCATTCTTGCAAAACTTTCGGAGGTTATGTTATGGTCAAAATACCAGATACATTGGCAAGCAGTGATAACGTCAAAGCTGTTGTCTGGAAAAGAGACCTCTTCCGCCCTTAAAGTATAGAAATCTATGTCCATTCCGGCTTCTTTAGCCAGCGCTTTGGCTTGTTCTATCTGATTTTTAGCTATGTCTGTTCCAGTCCATTTGGCTCCGTACTTGTACATGTTCCTTGGAAGCACACCAGTACCTGTACCTAAGTCCAATACGGTCTGACCTTCTTTGCATAATCCTAAGTTCAAAATATAGTCATAGAACTCTTGCGGGTAAATGTCTCTGAATTTCGCATAGTCTCTGGAAGTTTTTCCCCAGTCAAAATTCTTTCCTTTGTCGATGTCTTGAATAATCATATAGGCCTCGCTTTTTTTCGTAATTGAATTCATATTTTCGTTTCTTTTTTGAATTCACTTACTGAGTATTTCATGGGCGTAAAGCGGATTCTGAATTTTCCAGTCTCATATAGCGGCTTCGCTCGACAAAACCGCAGCTTTCCCAGAATTTAATTGCAGCCATGTTCCATGACAGAACTTCTATGTCAATCTTATCTGTCTTTAGTTCCTCCTGCAAAAGTTTTAATGCGGCGCGTCCCTTTCCCTGCCGTCTAAAATTCCTGGCTATAAAAAATTGTCTCAGGTACAGGGGCTTTGAAGTGTGTCTGACAAGAGCATATCCAGCGATGAAATCTTCTTCCATAAAGAAATATGCGTTGTACTCGCTTTCAAGAAAATCGCGCATTCGGATTTTCAATTGCTCCAAAGTCATCGTGTTGTCGCTTTTTTCATCTTCGATGAGATGCTTGTTTAACTGAGCCAATTCTTCAACGTCCGAAAGCGAACATTTTTTTATCATCATTTGCTTGGTTTCCCTCAATTAAAAAGATTAATCTTAAAAAGATATAATCTTATAAAGATTTAATCTTATAAAGATTTAATCTTTCGTAAAGTGTTTGCAGTCCTGATTGTTATCATTTCTGCAATTCCTGCGCTTGCGGTCTTTTTCCACCAGACAGCCT
>CAMVJE010000073.1 GCA_947167745.1 uncultured Treponema sp. | reverse complement strand
GACATTTTACATAGCTCATGTTTTCCACGAGACCTACAATCGGCACCTTCATCATATTTGCCATTTTTACGGCCTTTTCCACAATCACGCGGACAAGCTGCTGGGGAGAAGAGACGACGATAATTCCGTCAATGGGAAGAGACTGGAAAACCGTGAGGGGAACATCGCCCGTTCCAGGAGGCATATCAACGAACATATAATCGACATCGTTCCAGACAACATCCGTCCAGAACTGTTTTACAGCACCAGCAATAACAGGTCCCCTCCACAAAACAGGGTCTGTTTCCTTTTCGAGAAGGAAATTCATGCTCATAAGCTGGATGCCGCTTTCCGTTTTGACCGGGTAAATAACCCCTGTCTTGTCGCCCATAGCTTTCTGATCAGCAACGCCAAAACTTGTCGGAATTGAAGGACCGGTAATATCAGCGTCCAAAACAGCTGTCTTGAAACCGTTTTTCTTCATTTTTGAAGCCAGCAAAGCCGTCACGAGGGATTTTCCAACGCCGCCCTTTCCAGAAACAATTCCGATTACCTTTTTAACACAACTTCCCTCGCGGAGAGTCGCCCGCAAGTCCTTGGATTTACAATTTGAGCCGCAGCTTGAACAATCGTGCGTGCATCCTTCAGCCATTTTAGTACCTCTGTTTCAGATTCTTTTCTTCTATAAAGATAATTAAACATCCGTGTTTTGACAAGAATTTTTGCAGTCAACTGCCTTTTTGCCTCCTCCTTGTGGCAGTTTTTTCGGATTATGCTATAATTTCAATATGAAAAAAAATCGTTACATCGCCGCCATCGTAGGTACAGGAAGAATCGGATTCACACTTGGCTTTGACAAAAAGCGCGAACAACCCGCCAGCCACACAATGGCACTTTTGGGCAACAAGCGAATCAAGCTGATTGCAGCCGCCGATACAAACGAAGAGAATCTTGAAAACTGGCGAAAATATGTCCGAAAACATAACAGCAAAAAAGATTTCACGCTCGTTTTTCCGACAAGTAAGGAACTCTACGAAAATGTCACTTGTCTGGACATAATCACCGTGGCGGTAAACGAAGACAATCATCTTGAAGAATGTATCAAGGCCATTGAATATAAGCCCAAGCTGGTGATTCTGGAAAAACCGGTCGCCCTCAACTCAGAAGAAGCCGAAAAAATCCGTGCGAAGGCTCTGGACTGTGGAGTGCCTGTCATGGTGAACCACGAACGGCGATTTGCAAAAGACTATCTTTCGGTAGTCAAAATAATTGGGCAAATCGGAGACATCCAATCGGTAGTAGGAGAATTGGATTCTGGCCTGCGAATTTACGGCGAAGAATTTGAAAAGGATGGAACTTATTCACTTTTGCACGACGGCACCCATTTGGTGGATATAATTCAGTTTTTGCTGGGAGGGAATCTCGCCAAAGATGATAAAACTAACGACCATTCGGAAGAAAAAGAGCAATTTTCAGACAAAAAGACAGATTCAGCTTCAAGCAAAAAAGGCCCCTGCCAAATCCTGAAAAATCCTCTCGTCACAGGCGTTTTTAAGGACGAAAAAGGAATCGTGCGAAATTTTTCCGCTCATTACCAATCGGTAGTCACTTCTTTCGGAACAATCCCCGAAGTCACAATCAAAATGAGCGGCCGCAGCAAATTCTTTGAATTCAGAATCGAAATCCTGGGTACGCTGGGTAAAATCTGCATCGGAAACGGCTTTGCAGAACTCTTCCTTCGCAAGGAATCAAGACTTTACACAGGCTTTTACTCCCTCACCAGACAAAAGCTCAAGCTGCCCAAAAAGACCGGCTACTTTTCAGGCATGATTCAGAACGCAGTGGATTTTCTGGACGGCCAAAGCGAGCTTGTCTCGCCGCTTGAAGATGCGATCAGCGATTTGCGCGTTCTGGAGGAGATTAAGGCTGGGCTAAAGTAAAATTACTGGTGGCTAGTGGGCGAATTTTCCGTATTTCGTCTGATTCTCAGCAGCCTTTTGCGAAATAAAACGCTCCATTGTCCTTTCCAGAGACTTGCGGGTGATTTTCATTGCATCTACCAGAGCCTTGTCGCAGGCTTCACGAAGTTCCTTGGGATAAAAGGCACCGTCTTTTTTCAGCGGGCACTTTACAGGAAGATAAATCCAGTTTTCATATTCGCTTTCTCTGATTTGCAATGCATTAAATCCAGAAAGGTCTTCGGCATCGAGGGGATTTTCTGTGTTCACGCTGATTGAAAAAGCATATTCGGGATGATTTTTTTCAAAACTCGGCATAAAACCGATAAACAGGAGCATATCAATCTGTCTTTCCCAAAAGTACCGACCGGTTCCATATTCAGAATTCTGCCCTGCCCCTTTGATAAAAAAAGAATCGTCGAGAGTCTCAAGGTAAGCAGAGCAAAAATCAAGGATTTCTTTTTGTTTTGTGTCAGGCTCACTGCTGCCAAAACGAAGGGGAACGCCATCAAAAGCAGGATTTTCGCTTTTGTGGGATTCAGCCGCCGCACTGCCAAAATCAGGACGGGGCAAGTCCAAAGTCGTAGCGTCGTCTCTGAATACATCAAGGGAAACATTCAGGGCATCTGCAAGGGCAAGAAGGTGAAATGAATCTGGGGTGCGCGAGCCTTTTTCCCATGTGCGAATCGCATCATCGCTCACGCCAAGAATCTCGGCAAACTGCGAGCGTTTCAGCCCGCGCATTTTCCGTAAAACCGCAATTTTTTTATGTATACTTAATGATTCCATAATCTGCTCCATGTGCAAAAATTATCGCACAATTCGGCAGCAGAAAAAAGTGACACTTGTCGGTTTTTTAAAAGCGTGTTAATTACAATTCAGCAAAAGAAATTATATCTTTTGCCTGTTTTTCATTTACTGATTTTTGTTTTTTTTCGTCGTCACAATACTCTTTTTTGATATATTCAACATCGTTTCCGTTTTCATAAGACTTTATGCAGTTCATAGAAAAACCGCGAGTCCGGCTGGCGCAAAAAATAATATCGCATTTTTCGCTTATGAAATATTTTAAACTTTCAACAAGATTTTCTGTTTCGCCTTCGCTTTCTATACCAATCTTTTTTCCGTTGATGTTATCTAATATTACTGAAAAATCTCCCCAGTCTTCTTCATATCTTATGCGCTCTGTAAACGATGGGTATTTTTCTTTGAGATTTTTGCGAATCATTCCTAAGGTTGTTGTTTTTCCTTTGTTAGCAGCACCGTATACTGCATAAATATTTGCCATCATTTTCTCCTTTTTACAACAATATAATGTTTTACATTTAAAACTATATTACATCATTTTATAACAGTCAAACAAAATTTTGTCGAAATTCTTTTATTTCAATTTATTGAATAATTTTAGTCAAAGTCGTCGTTCGAAGTAAATCATTATTAACTCTAGACCAATAAACCAAAGCAAAATCAACAAGTCGCGTATTTCTTGTTTCCCAGGTGGAACCATTATAATATCTGTAATTCCAAGTAGATTCTTTGTCTTCAATTTCTATTGTTAGTTTTTCACTACCAGAGAATGTAATACTACCAATTTTAATAACACTTGCAGGAATATTAATGCTTGTAAGACTTGTACAACCACGAAATGCACCTTCACCTATCTCTGTTACAGAATCTGGAATATTAATGCTTGTAAGACTTGTACAATCAGAAAATGCAAAAGGATCTATCTTTATTACGGAATCTGGAATGTTTATGCTTGTAAGATTTGCACACCAATCAAATGCACAAGAACCTATCTCTGTTACGGAATCTGGAATGTTTATGCTTGTAAGACTTGTACAACCACGAAATGCATGGGAACCTATCTTTGTGGGATTGCCGTTGATAACAATTGACTCAATCGAAGAACAGCCGCTAAAAGCATAATCTGGTATTATGCCCGAATTAACCGTAACGCTTTTTAAAGATGTCGGTATATTTGAATTATCTGGTTTTGAAAAATATATAGATCCAAAAATTAGGGCAAAAACAGAATAATCACCATTAACAGTATCATTTATGTTATTTCCGACAAAGGGAATTGCTATACTTTCAAGTGATGAACAGCCTTTAAATGCATCATAACCTATCTCTGTTACGGAATCTGGAATGTTTATGCTTGTAAGACTTGTACACCCAGAAAATGCAGAATAACCTATATATGTTACGGAATCTGGAATATTTATGCTTGTAAGACTTGTACAACCAGAAAATGCATAATAATCTATCTCTGTTACGGAATCTGGAATATTAATGCTTGTAAGACTTGTACAACCCTCAAATGCACCATTACCTATCCTTGTTACGGAATCTGGAATATTAATGCTTGTAAGACTTGTACACCCAGAAAATGCAGAATAACCTATATATGTTACGGAATCTGGAATGTTTATGCTTGTAAGACTTGTACAATTTTTAAACGCTCCCCATTCAATTTTGTTAACAGCGTTTGGAATCAAGACATCGGTAAGACTTGTACAGTTTTCAAATGCAGAATCACCTATCTTTGTAATTTGTGTTTGTTCAGACAAATCTAAAGATACTTTTATATCAGGTCTCGTTTCATAAAGATATCTCAGAGCATCACCGATTTCTTCAAGCATCTCGTTAGTCAATTCAAAGTCAGGCTTTATAGTTCCGCTGGCTGTCATTGTCCTGATTTGCGCAGCACAGTCATTTACCCAGACTGCATAAAGCGAGACTTCGCTATTTCCATCAGAACAGATAGAAGAAGAAATGAGTTCACAATCATCATATTCAGGCGAACTGCTACTATCTGACTCTGCCCATCCAATAAAAGTATAATGCTCTTTCTCACTGGTAAAGGCGTTTTTATGCAATTTTTCTTCGATGCCATAAGTGAATACCTGGTCTTCCATTGTACCCTTTCCACCCTTTGCATCGAATTTTACCGTGAAAATCCATTTTGCATAGAGCGTCATATCGCCTTTGACGACATCAGTTTCAAAATTCCATTTTTGCGTAAAAGCCTCGTCAAGATACCATCCATCGAGCTTATACCCCTCTTTGCTGACAGAAGGAGGCCACCCAATAAGACTATCATAGTCATATGTATTTGTGCTTGAATTATCCCCTTTAGTCGGCTCATTTGCTTCAAAAGTGACAGTATATGATTTTGGCCGCCAATATGCACTTATCTGTATATCATCACAAATTACATAATCACCCTTATACTTTATGTATGGAGAATTATAAGCGAGCCATCCATGAAAATCATAGCCTTCGGCAGTCAGTTTATATTTTTCATCGTTATAAATTTCGCGTATTTTGTCCCTTGAAGTTCCACCATCAACTACAACTGGCTCTGGGGCATTTCCGTGTTCCGTTACAAAAGTAATCGTACACTTCTTTTTCAACCAGATTGCCGTCAATGTAATATCTTCATTTATATAATCTATATAAGGATAATCGCTTAGATTTTCATTATCGGGGGTGAGGAGGAAGAGTTTGCTTCCCCACGGCAACGAGATTTTACCTTCCCATCCAGCGAACCCCCAAACACCCGCTTCATCTGTAAGAATATAGGTGTCCTCTGTGAGCATTTCAGCAAGTTTTTCAAAAGAAGTTCCTGTTGGAACAGAAATCGCTTCGGGGGCAGTTCCATACTCTGTGGAGAAAGATACAGTTTGATCCCATTTTGCAGTGAGATGGATTTCCACATTTCCTTCTATCGGAATTCTATAGCCTGATGTAATTGGAATTTCCTTACTCTCGCCATCTGAATAAATAGTTGTCCACCAGCCTTTAAAATTATGCCCTTCGCATGAAAGTTCCGGAAGTTTTTCTTCTGTAAGAACTTCGTTTTCCTTTACAGTAGTATTTTCCGGACAATGTTTAGAATCATATTGTGAATAATAAGATAAATTACGAGAATATCTCGTTCGCCAAAATCCGCTCACTGTTATACTTGTGTCAATAGTTTCACCAAGAGTAAGTTTTGTCGGCATAAAAGGACTTTGATTCCACCAGCCATTAAAAACCCATTCTTCACCTGTCATGTAGGATTTTGGCTCAGGAATAGCAAGATCATCTTCTGTGATGGTGTATGGCTCGTCAAAGTAAATTGTCTTGTATGTTGAGCTTGAAGGAACAGTATTTTTGTCTATTTCATAGCTAAGCTTATAAGTGATTTTGTATTTGCCAGTTTGTGTATTTTGACCGCCAGTTTGTGTATCATCAGTTTTAGTTTCATCAGTTTTAGTTTCATCAGTTTTAGTTCCATCGTTTTTTGTTTCTTCGGTCTTTGTTTCTTCTGTTTTTGTTTCTTCGGTTTTCTTAGAAGATGAGTCATCATCTCCACCTTCCGTCTGACATGCCGGAAAACCAAAGAAAAGTCCGCACACGG
>CAMVJE010000072.1 GCA_947167745.1 uncultured Treponema sp. | reverse complement strand
CGTGGTGAAAACAAAATCAAGGGGAAGGATTATTTCTCCGTTTATTTCCCGCTCAAATCTGATGATGGAACTGTGACGGGAATGATTTTTATTGCCAGGTCTCTTGTTTCAATTAAGGCAATCAAATATATCACCCTTAAAATTGTTATTCCGGTGGCAGTCATTCTGGCTCTGGTTCTTATGTTCATCAGCTACAGGTTCATTCACTGGCTCATGTGGCGAATCGGCAATGTCACCAAGCAGCTTGAAGAAATGGCAACCGGCGAGGCAGATCTCACAAAACGGGTTACTCTCCGTGTCATCGACGAAATTGGCTTCCTTGTCATCAACTTCAACAAATTCTGCGACAAATTACAAACGATTATTGGCGAAACCAAAAAATCCAAGGATGAACTCAGCAAGTCTGGCGAAAGCATGACCGCAAGTACCCATGACACTGCAAGCGCCATCACTCAGATTATCGCCAACATCGACAGCATTTCTCATCAGATTAACACCCAGAACCAGAGCGTACAGCAGACAGCTGGGGCTGTAGACGAAATTTCTGCCAACATCGACTCATTGAACCAGATGATTGAGCATCAGTCTTCGGGTGTAAGTCAGGCAAGTGCGGCAGTCGAGGAGATGATTGGCAACATTTCTTCAGTCAACAATTCGGTCGAAAAAATGGCAGCTTCCTTCAACGAGCTTGAAGAAAACGCAAACATGGGCTTTAAAATGCAGAATGATGTCAACGAGCGAATCCTTCAGATTGAGACCCAGAGCGAAATGCTTCAGGACGCTAACACGGCAATTTCAAGTATCGCAGAGCAGACAAACCTGCTCGCCATGAACGCCGCAATCGAGGCAGCCCACGCAGGCGAGGCAGGAAAAGGCTTTGCCGTCGTTGCAGACGAAATCCGTAAGCTTTCAGAAACATCTTCTGCCCAGTCAAAGACAATCGGTGAACAGCTTACGAAAATCAAGGCTCAGATTGGCGAGGTCGTTGCGGCTTCAAACGAGTCAAGCCGCTCATTTGGCGTAGTTTCTCAGAAAATTCAGGAAACTGACCAGCTCGTAATGCAAATCAAGGCAGCCATGGAAGAGCAGAATCAAGGCTCTCAGCAAATTACCGATGCCCTCAAAACCATGAACGACAGCACTCAGGAAGTCAAAAACGCTTCTGTCGAAATGTCAAACGGAAACAAAATGATTCTTGAGGAAGTTCAGCACTTGCAGTCGGCAACCCTCGAAATGAAGGGCAGCATGGACGAAATGTCTTCTGGAGCACGCAAAATCAACGACACTGGTGCAAGTCTTGCAAATATCTCTGGTCAAGTTCAGGACGCAATCGGAAAGATTGGCAGCCAGATTGACCTGTTCAGAGTCTAAGCAATTTTCCTTACCCCGCCAGCCTTTAGCGGGGTAAATTTTTTTGCCTAAAATCGCTATTCTCTATTGACAAATTAAGTTGTATACAATATATTTTACACAGTTAAGTTGAGTACAACTTATTATCAATGGAATAAACAGCGGTCTACCGCAGAGTTTTAAGGAGAAAACTATGGCGATTTATGATTACAAAGTTTTGGACAGAAAGGGAAACGAAGTTTCAATGGCAGATTTTAAGGGCAAAGTTTTGCTCATCGTCAACACGGCTACAGGCTGTGGCTTCACCCCGCAGTACAAGGGTCTGGAAGAGCTTTATCAGAAATATCACGACAAAGGACTGGAAATCCTCGACTTTCCATGCGACCAGTTCGGCCATCAGGCTCCTGGCAACGACGAAGAAATTCACGAATTCTGCCAGCTGAAATACAAGACAAGCTTCGACAACTTCAAAAAAATCGAAGTCAATGGTGCGAATGAAAGTCCCCTCTACACATTCCTCAAGAGCCAGAAATCTTTCGCAGGTTTCACAGGCTGCAAGGGACTTTTCATGCGTCTTTTCGCCTGCCTTATGGACAAAAATTACAAAAAGAATTCCAATATCAAGTGGAATTTCACAAAATTCCTTGTTGACCGAAACGGAAATGTTATCGAGCGCTTTGAATCGACAGTAGAGCCAGAAAAAATCGCAGATAAAATCGAAAAATTATTATAGAATTTACGGGCGTTACCCGCCTTCGGCGGTGCTCAAGTTCTTAACGCAATCAGGGGTAAACAATGACATACGACTTAATTATAATCGGCGCAGGACCGGCAGGAATTTCTGCCTCACTTTACGCAAAGCGGGCAAATCTCAATGTAGCCGTCATCTACTCAGGGGAAAGCCAGCTGGATAAGGCTCACAAAATCGACAACTACTACGGCTTTCCAGAAGGAATTACTGGGCCAGACCTCTACAAAAACGGCATTCAGCAGGCAAAGAACCTCGACATTGAGGTAATCGAAGCTGAAGTCACCCACATTGAAATGCTCGCTCCCCCACCCCAGACCCAGTATTCGGTAAAAGCCGGAGACAAAGAGCTTACGGCCCCGGCAATCATTCTTGCCACAGGAAATAAAAAGCTCCGTCCTGCAATCGAGGGAATCATTGATTTTGAGGGAAAAGGCGTTTCTTACTGTGCGGTTTGTGACGGATTCTTCTACCGCAAAAAGAATGTGGCCGTAATCGGTAATGGAACTTTTGCCGTAGCCGAGGCAAGCCATCTGGCCCACATAGCAGAGAGCGTCACGATTCTCACTGACGGAAAGGACGATGCAGAAGTCAAGGCAGCAGTAGAAGCCGACTCTTCAATTTCCGCCAAAATCAAAATCGACAGCCGTAAAGTCACGAAAGTCATTCCAAATGAAGAAAATACAAAAGTCGGCGGCGTGACATTTGCTGATGGCGAAACGCTCTCTCTCGACGGCGTATTTGTGGCACTTGGCTCTGCAGGGGCGGCAGACTTTGCAAAAAAGCTCGGTCTTATGCTAAAGGGAGACTCCATCGCCGCAAACGAAAAAATGGCAACCAATGCCCCTGGAATTTTCTCTTGCGGAAATGCCAACGGAGGCCTCTTGCAGGTCTGCAAGGCCGTTTATGAAGGCGGAGTTGCAGGTTTAAGTGCTGTAGACTATATCCGTAATCTTAAAAAATAGTTATAATTTTACGAAGTGAGGTTTTTTAATGACTGCAAATCGTGAAAAAATAATCGTTCGTACCAGCGTAATCGGTATTTTAGCGAATATTGCCCTCGCTTCGTTTAAAGCACTTGTAGGCCTTCTTTCAAACTCCATCGCAATCATTTTGGATGCGGTGAACAACCTTACGGATGCCCTGTCGTCTGTAGTCACGATTATCGGTACAAAGCTGGCAGGAAAGCCAGCCGACAAGCGGCATCCATTTGGTCACGGCCGGGCAGAATACCTTTCTGCTCTAGTAATCGCAATAATCATCATTTATGCGGGTTTAACGGCTTTAATTGAGTCAATCAAAAAAATTATCAGCCCAAGTCAGCCGGACTACACCACTTCGGCCCTGCTTATCGTAGGCTCGGCTGTTGTCGTAAAAATTTTGCTGGGGCTTTTCGTAAAGGCTACCGGCAAAAAAGTAAATTCAGATTCCCTTGTAGCCAGCGGTCAGGATGCGCTAATGGATTCAATAATCTCGGCTTCCACACTTGTAGCGGCGGCTGTTTTTTTGATTTTCCATATTTCCCTGGAAGCCTACCTTGGTGTCATAATTTCTCTGGCAATCATAAAATCAGGTGTGGAAACACTCAGGGAAACACTGAGCAAGATTCTTGGCGAGCGTGTGGACGCAAAAATCGCCCATGCAATCAAGAGAACTGTTTCTTCTGTGGATTCCGAAATTCGGGGTGTCTTTGACCTGGTTCTCAACAACTACGGCCCGGACAAGCACATAGGCTCCGTTCACATTGAAGTTCCAGACACATGGACAGCAGACAAAATTGACCAGGTAACCCGCAAAATTTCAGATGCAGTGTACAAAAGTCACAGCATAATCATGGCGGCCGTCGGAATCTACAGCGTGAATACAAAGCAAAATTCGGCCGCAGAAATCCGCTCCAAAGTTTCAAAAATCGTCCATGAACACAAAGACATCCTTCAGATGCACGGTTTTTTTGTTGATGAAGTTGAAAAACTCATGCGTTTCGATCTGGTAATTTCTTTTGATTCACCTAACATGAAAGTAATGTATGAACATGTCGTAAACGATGTAAAAGAAGCTTTCCCGGATTATGATGTGCAAGTGCAGTTCGACTTCGATATATCTGATTAATGCCGCGCCCGCTATGGAGCAGTGGCGAAGCCAGTCGGAAGCGTAGCGGACGACCGCGCGTTAGCAAGCTGCGGAACAGCGGTAGCCACTTGATTGCGCTTAAATTTTGCTTAAAATATAGGAGTACGATATGGAAAATTACGATTGCTTAAAACTTGAAAACCAGCTTTGCTTTCCTCTTTACGCAGCCAGCCGTGAAATCATGCGGAAATACACCCCCATTCTTAAAAAAATCGACCTCACTTACACCCAGTACATCGTTATGATGGTCATGTGGGAAAAAAAGACGCTTAATGTCGGCGAATTGGGCAAGTGTCTTTATCTGGATACGGGAACACTTTCCCCCCTCCTCAAAGCAATGGAAGAAAAAGGACTGCTCTCTCGAAACCGGGACAAAAACGACGAGCGTGTCGTAACGGTCACTATTTCCAAAAAAGGCGAAGAACTCCGTGAAAAGGCTCTTTCCGTACCTGGTGAAATCGGAAAATGCCTGAGCATTAGTGCCGATGAAGCCAAAACTCTTTACGGAATTTTATACAAAATGCTGGGCTAAATTATTGTCGGCGAATCTTTTTCTGGCAGCTCGCTTTGTTGTAATATTAACGAAAATTTAATATGATTCTAGTATGAAGATTCTTTGTGTCTGCCTGAGCGCAACTATCCAGCGAACAATTAAATTTGACTCATTTTCAGTAAACAGCGTTAATCGCACGCAAGATTGGCGTGAAGATGCAAGCGGAAAGGCCATAAATTCTGCAAGGGTTTTGAGCCAGCTTGAACCTGGATGTTCGACCGCACTGTGTCCTGTTGGAACCGCAAATGCAGAGCACTTTCTTGTTCTCGCCTCTCGTGACAACGATTTATATGTTCACCCGGTTTATATCGAAGGAAGTACCCGGGAATGTTGGACTCTTTTAGATGGCGAAAAATCAAGCACAACAGAAATCATTCCTGACGAGCCGGTTAATTTGGCTCACATTGCGGGGGCAGAAGCCGAAATGGAATTCATCGAGACTGCCCGGGAATACATGTCAACTTACGATGCCCTCTTGTTTGCCGGAAGCCGCCCTGCAACTTGGTCTGCAAACCTTTGCTCACGAATTTGCGAAGTCGCCCAAAAGGCCGGAAAAATCGTTCTTGCTGATTTCCGAGGCAAGGATTTACTGGATACTCTGGAAATTTGTGTTCCACAAATCATTAAAATTAACGAAGAAGAATTCTATGAGACATTTGGCGGCTCAAATCTCAGCGAAGAAGAGCTTGAAAAGGCAATCGTCAGCAAGAGCGTCGAATTACAGAACATAATTGTCGTTACTCGGGGCGAAAAAGACACGATTGCAGCCGAAAAAGGCAAGGCATACCGATGCAAATCAGAAAAGATCAATGTCACCAATGTAACGGCTTGTGGAGACGCTTTCTCAGCAGGATTTTTGCATGAATACTTAAAAAACAAAAATATTGAAGAAGCACTCAAAGAAGGAAGCCGTTGTGCTGCACTCAATGCTCAGTCTGTCGTTCCTGGCTCCATTAAGCTCTAATAAAAACGCCAGACAAAGCCTATTGCCGGAATCACAGAAAAGCAGTTGCAAGTTCCATCCTCGATTTCTGTGATTTTGGCTGTGTAATTCAGCTTGTAATAAAAATCATAAATCACCTTTGTTCCAAGGAACATGCCGAAATTTTTTGTCAGATTTGCCTCAACATTAATCCAGGCTCCAAGTCCCAGGCTGTAGACAGATTCTTTTATGATGATGTCGTCGGATTTCTGCTTGCTGGTGAAACCTTCAATATGAAAGCCAAGTCCCGCAGGAATTGTCCAATTTCCACTGCGAAAAAGAGCCGTATAAATTCCGACAAGGGCATCAATTCCGAAGAAATATTCATATTCAGAAAATTTTGTAGTTGTCATTGTGTCTTTATCAAGGGCAACGGTTTTTGAAAGAGGCATAAATATGTCGGCATCAATCAAAAGGCCGATTTTCATCGTATCGCGCATGTTGCGGTAATTCAAATTGATGCCGATTCCATTTAGAGTTACGGTATCCATATCGTCAGTTTTGTAATCGTGGCGCATGTAAGGAAAAGAAAAGCCAAAGCAGAAGGAACGGTCGGAAATGTCAGACATTGCACTTGCTGAAAAAATGCAGAAAAAAAGCAAAAGAAGGGAAATTATTTTCTTCATGCAGAAAATGTAGTATTATTATAGAAGATTTGCAAGTAAAACAGGATTAAAAATGTC
>CAMVJE010000071.1 GCA_947167745.1 uncultured Treponema sp. | reverse complement strand
ACTCCCGACAACCTGGGTGTAAACCAGGGGCTCTACCAACTGAGCTAACTGCCCGCTTTGTTTTGCAACGCTCAAATAATATATCAAAAAATCAAAATCATTGCAAGCAGTTATTAATTAAATTTTCATTTTTTATTCACAATATTCTTTAATTTTTAAAAGAATTTCTGAAAGAGGACGATATATAACTTTCGTTTCTGGAACACTGCCAGTAAACATACGGCCGTAAGATTTCTCAATAATACGCCGGTCAAGAACAACCACAGCCCCCCTGTCATCACCACGGCGTATAAGCCTTCCAAAGCCTTGACGAAATTTTATAACCGCATCAGGAACACTCAATTCCATAAAAGGAAAGCCTCCTCTTTTCGCAATTTCTTCACTTCGGGCTGCAAAAACAGGATCACTTGGCACACCAAAAGGTAATTTTACTATAATTACAAGAGAGAGTGCCTGACCCGGAACATCTACTCCCTCCCAAAAAGAATCGGTTGCAAAAAGACAACTTACCGTATCGTCCTTAAATTGCGATAAAAGTCGGAAACGGTCATCATCCCCCTGTTTTAGAATTGTAATTCCGCTAGAACGAAGACGAGTACGCGCTGTATCACATGCATGTCGCAAGGAATCATAGGCAGTAAACAGTACGAGAGTCTTTCCTCCTGCCGTCTCTATCATTCGTACAATGGAATCTTCAATGTAAGACTGAAAATTTTCGTTATCAGGAAAGGGTACATCGCTTGGAACGGCAAGAATCATATTCTCTTTATAGGGAAAAGGAGACTCAAATTCACCGGATTTTACTCTTTCCTTCTCGATAAAATTAATTCCAACACGCTTTTTCCAAAAATCAAAACTCCTGCTTATAGAAATCGTTGCTGAGGTGCAGACAATACTCTTCATGGGTTCGAAAACACCTTTATTCATCATTGGAGCAATATCAAGAGGAGTTTCATTGAAGACATAATAAACAGGATTATCGGAACTTTTTGCCATTGAAGGAGGAAGCCTCGAAGCCTGTACCCAGAAAACGCTCTCTGGATGTTCTTCCCAGGAAACAAAATTCTGAGCCGTAGAAACCATGTCATCCAAACGGCGGAGGACGGCCTTAGACTCGTAAATTACAGGAGAATCCAAATCATCCTCATCAATTCCATCAATAATCTCACGAATCAATCCTGTAACCATAGCGATATGAGACTGAACTTTTCTGATTTTTTGAATGATACCCGTAAACCTTGCAGCACTCCCCTGAAAAAGGCGCAGGTTAAAATCCCTTGACAAAACCGATGCCGTCTCTTCTTCAAGAGCTTGAATGGAAGACTTTATTTCTTCAATCTCAATCTTCACGGTATCAGATTTATCTTCAATTCTAGAAAGTGCTGAAAGCGTAAAAAGGTATCCCGTTACACTGCTCTTTCTCTGGCGGTACAAAAGATTGAGTTGTTTTAAAATTCTAAAACGATTTAGGGAATTAGAAAAGAAACTGGTCGCCGCATCCTCAATCCCGTGGGCTTCATCAAAAATAATCCGTTTATAAGGAGGAAGTACTGCCGTATCATCATAGCCAGCACCATTCATTCTGCTTTCAATATCTGCAAAGAGCATGTGATGGTTAACAACCAAAATATTTGCGTCGGCAGCTTCTTTACGAACCTTCATAACGAAACATTTTTCACGAAATTTACAGCGCATTCCCATACAGGCATCAGCCTCGGAGTTTACTCGCTGCCAGAGATTTTCCGGTGGCATAAAAGACAAGTCGCTCTTGCTGCCACTTTTACTTTCCTTTGCCCAAGCATCGATTTTATCAAAAATTTCAGTTTCATCGCTGAATAAATCACGTTCAGAGCCAACTTCCGAAAGACGGCGCAAACAGACATAATTTTGCCGTCCTTTTACGAGAATTGACTTCACTTTTTTGCCAATGATTTTTTCTGCCTGAGGAATGTCTTTTTCAGAAAGCTGCTGCTGGAGATTTATAGTCCCCGTTGAAATAACTACCCGCTCTTTATTATTAAGTGCCCAAAGCATGGAAGGAATAAGATAGGCAAAAGATTTTCCGACTCCAGTACCAGCTTCAAAAACACCTACACCGTCATCATTGAAAGTTCTTGAAATTTCCTTAACAAGTTCAATCTGACTCGGCCGCTCCTCAAAATAAGGGGAAAGTTTAGCCAAAGGTCCTGAAGAAGAAAGAAATAAAGCTGTATCATCAGAATCAAGTTTTTTCGTAACGGCAGGCTTAATGGGTTCCATGACAACATAAACTTCGCTCACCGAATTGTTCACAATATAAAAGCCCTGAGCCCTTTCACTGCAATCACTGGCCACCATTAAATCAGCATCAGAAGGATGAAGATTTCCTGAAGGATGATTATGAATTAATACAGATGCTTCATAGGCAAAAGATAAATTAACCGGCACTGAATCAGAATTTCCCCGACTACCCGCTTTAACGGAAATAACGACACCTTCAGCATTTATGATTCCTGCAAAAAAAACTTCGTTACCGCCCGCCTCATCAATCTGGCGTTTCATTTCCTGGCGGACCTCAAGGGAAAAGCGACGATTTATTTCCATAACTTGAAATCTTACCAAAAAACGTCAGAAAAATCCATTCCGGGAGTGATTTACAGACAGGCAAACATACAAATCGATCTTTGATATTTTCTTATCAGGATTTGGAGGCTTCATCGTCGCTCCCTTACGCGGAAAAATCACAGATTTTTCCGAGACTCGCCTAAAAACTCACCTCGTGAGTTTGTTCGCTTTCAGCGACCGGCTCCCTACATTTTCATTCCGAATTTTTCCATCAGTTTAGCGTGAAGGCTTTCTGTTTCTGAGTCATTTAAACCAAGGCTCTGTGCATCAGTGAGATCTTTGAGAGCAGCATCAAAATCCCCAAGTTTGTAATATGAAACAGCCCGTCTGAAATGAGCATGAGACTGGTACTCATTGATTCGAATTGACTCTGTATAAGCCGCAATCGCATCTTCATGCTTGTTCATAATGCTCAAAACAATTCCAATATAATAATAAGAGCGGAAAGCGTTGGGATCATAAATTACGCTTTTCTGGAAATCCTCAAGGGAGGCAGTGTAATTATTCTGCGAGAAATATGCCATACCGCGATGTTTGTGTATAACGGCAAGAACTGGAGCCTGCGGGGTTGGCTCTGAATTGATGATAATGCTGTAAATCTCAACAGCTTTTTCTAAATCCCCGTGATTGTGGGCCTGGATTGCTTCAAGAATCATATCATCAATTGTTCCGTGGACATAGGGGGATACCCTACTGATGCTTTTTGGTTCAAGATTTTCAATCTTTTTGCCGCTTGAAACAAGTGTAAGTTCATCGGCCTTTTCATAAAATGAAGCTCGGCGAGCCTCAACCTCACCTTGAAGTTTTTTCTGATAATCACGAATTTCCTGAAATATAATATCAGCTAATGTAAGGCTTGCATTCATTGAAGCAAGTTTTCGCCGGAGAGGCATGTCAAAAGGCGTAAATTCCGACTTATAAATAAGTTCATGCTCAACCTCAGCCCATGCATCCTGCAAAATTGTACGAATTTGAATCTCGCAAACCAAAGATTCGGGAAGAGGAAGGTCACATTTTTTCGGCATACAGTCGGCTGGAATTGACACCAAGACATGAACTGACTCATAACCGAATTCCCGGAAAGACTGTTGGGCGCCCTTATATTCAACTTCTTTGACGACAAAATTTTCTTTAATCTGCTGCTCTACTTCAGTCAAATCCTCAAGGAAGGCACAGATGACACGAATTCCCATCATATCAGTAAGTTCAACAAAATTATTCTTTTCTGCCTCATCAGATTTAAGGCGAAGAACTTTTCGATAATAACTGTTAAAGGATTTAACTCGTGATTTATAAGTTGGATTTGAAGAAAGATGAAGATTGTTACGAAGTTTATTCTCTACATTTGCAACGATTTCTGAAAAAACCGGTTTGTAAGACTCGTAAGTTGCTTTAATATTATTCTTGCTAGGCAATGAATTTACAAAATTTTCCATATCTGAATCATATCATAAAATTATATTAAAGCAAGTGAATAATTTATATATAAAAAAAACCGCCTGCTAATTGCAAGCGGTTTAACTAGGAATCTAGTTTAATTATTTTGCGTCAGCTGCCTGACCGCCGTTTGACTGAGCGTTTGATTCACCATCTTCAGCGAGTGAAGCAGTGAAGTTCTCTTCTACAGCCATCTTCTGTTTCTCAACATAGCGGTTAACCTGTTTGTTACCGAAGCGAGACATTTCGAGAGCCTGGCGTGCAGATTCTTTACGACCGATGATTCCCCAAATATCTTCATCAGCGATATCGCGCTCTGAAGTAAGGTTAGCTTTGTCGTAGATAATCTTTACGTCTTTGAAGTAACCGATGAAGTCATCTCCAACATGAGCTGCGTCACGGCAAACCTGGAAGCCTTCGAACTTAACAAATGGCTCTCCACGTGGATAGATTGGATATACACGGATTTCGCGAGTGCGAACTTCTGTGATGTACTCTGGGTTGTTCCATTCAAGAGTTTTCCAACCATCGAATCCGAGGTAACCCATGAAGTAGCGGCGAACAACACCGTCTGTATCGCTCAAAAGAACATAGAGAGCGTGTGGGTAGTTCATACCCTGTGTTGTAACAGCAATCTTTTTGAGTGTGCCAACATTCTTAACGAGACCGTAAGCAGGAGAAGCTTTGTCTGATGGATCATCAGCTTCGAACAACCATTTTGGTCCTGAAGATTCGCCATTTTCAGCTTTTTCAGCAGGCTGTCGGTCACCATTGTCATCAGCCTGTGAGTATGGCTCATAAGCAGGAATTGAGAACGGTGGAACGATTTTTGCATTTGCATTATATGCACCAGAAGGGAATACAACTCGTACACCCATAACCTCTCCACCAGCAAATGGCTGTTTAGAGTTTGCACTAACTGGAGCTGGTCTAACCTGAGACTGAGCCAAGCTGCTTACATTGCGTGCTGAACTGTTGAGAACAACTTCCCACTGATCGAGAGCGAGAGATGATTTCATGAGCTGTTTCTGCTCTGAACTGAATGATGCACCAGCTGCACCAGCGTAATTCATAATAGTACGCTTGTTCTGGTTCTCCTTTTTCTCACCGTCGTAATCCTGAGGATAAACAGCGATGTCTGCTTTGAGCGTTGTGAAGTCGATAAGGGTTCTCTCTTCTGCGAAAGATGAAAGTCCTACGAGCGTCATCAATGCTGCCGATAAAACTAAAGTTTTCTTCATTTTTCGAAGCTCCTTTTTACTCTATTGATGTAGCCTTGTATATCTTACAGTATCTAATATATATTCTTTTTTGTCAATGAAAATTTAAAGTGATTTTCAATTTGAAATGCAGTTTCCACTGACAAAAATTTCTATATCTTTGATACCTGTAAAATTCTTTTTTATGTTTTTTCTGAAAAGTGCAACCGCCTCAGAAAGAAGAGGAGCTCCGTTTTCTTGAAGCACGGCCTCTTTTGAAAGCCCTACATATAGTGTTTTTTCACTTAAAAAGCAAAATTCAACAGCAGTACCTGGTGTAAAAAGAGCCCTACCCCTGTAAAATGACGGCCCCAAGATCAATTCATCAACATAGTAATTAATTTTGCCCTGAACAGGCTGAGAATTGAGATATCGCACTTCCTTCTGGGTTTTTGATGAACCGGAAACAGGATAGATAAAAACACGCCTGTCTCTTCCAAGATGTGAGAAAAAATAAAGCGCGAAAAAAAGAAGGATGATTCCACCAGCTGCGAGAGCAATCTTTATTTTATTTTTTTGAAGGAACTGTATGCAATTTTCGATTTTCATTTCAGGCATCCGTTTTTAATGACCGGTGAATCCGCGGGAACGCTCAAAGTGAGTCACAAAAGCGGACAAACCATTATATATTCCGAGAGACATTTTTTGCAAGTATGAATTATCAGCCAAGAGAGCGGCTTCTTTTTCGTTTGAAAGGAAGCCGACTTCGACGAGGACGGCCGGCATGTTTGAATTTTTGACGACAAACCACTCTTCAGCCTTGATTCCTCGGGGAGTGGAAAGATTTCCGACCTGAGCGGCGATTCCGTCCATGATGAATTTTGCGATAAGAATGCTTTCTGTGGTGTATTCTTCTTCCATCATGGAATTCATTACATTAAAAAGATTCTTGTCTACATCCCCTGTCTTTTCGAGAACTGTGCGTCGGTATCCAGGAGAAAGATACCAGGTCTCGTAGCCGCTGGCCTTTTTGTCGAGGGAAGAATTGACATGCACTGAGACATAGAGAACTGCTTCCTTGTCGGCAAGTTTAACACCGTTTGCGATTTCAGTGCGTTCTGCAAGCGAGAGGAATACATCAGTGTTGCGGGTCATGAGGATTTTTTTGTCAGGATAGGCGGCTTTGAGGCGCGAGTAAAGCATTTTACCGACAGCAAGATTTATGTCTTTTTCGCGTACCGTGACATTTTTCCCTTTGATTTTATGAGTCATCTGAGCACCGGGGTCTTTTCCGCCGTGACCGGGATCAATGAGAATTGCGCCGATTTTATAACCATTACTTTCGTTCGTTTCGGTTTTGAAGAGTTTGTCAGCGCTGTCAAGGAAGGCTTTGGTTACATAAAGAACACCGTCTTTTACCACGGGAGCGTCCGTAAGGGCAAGTTTTTTGTAATCCTGCAAGACAAAGCCGTCCCCTGCCCTAAAAGAAATCTGATGGCCGTTTTTTTCTAGGAGACCAGAGCCGCTCAAAGAATCCCAGTAAACCGAAGCACCAAGTTTTTCTGACTCAGTGATTAAATTCAAATTTGCCGACTGAGCGAAAAGCGGGCTTAAAAGAGAAATCATTGTTAGAAATAGAATTATGTGTCGTTTCATAGGTTCAAAAACGGAAAACGGAAAACGGAAAACGGAAAACTAGATTTCTCACTTACAAAGATTTTAGCTTTCAACTTTCCACTTTCAGTTTTCAACTTTCTATATT
>CAMVJE010000070.1 GCA_947167745.1 uncultured Treponema sp. | reverse complement strand
TTTTGGGCCGCCCCACTTCGGGAAGCGTCACCGTTAAGGGGAAGGATTTTCTTTCGCTTTCTGCAAAAGACCTTCGTGAAGAAAGAAAAAAAATCGGAATGATTTTCCAGCACTTCAACCTGATGAAAAGCCGTAATGTTTTTGACAATGTAGCTTTTCCCCTGAAAAGGAGCGGACTGACTAAGAGCGAAATTTCAGAAAAAGTCCATTCGCTTTTGAAGCTGGTGGAAATCGATGATAAGGCGGCGAATTTCCCAAGTCAGCTTTCCGGCGGACAGAAGCAGAGGGTTGCCATTGCCCGTGCCCTTGCCAACGAGCCTGACATTCTTTTGTGCGACGAGGCAACGAGTGCGCTTGACCCCACCACGACAAAATCAATCCTGAAACTGCTGAAAAAGCTCAAAGAGCAGCTTTCCCTTACAATCGTAATCATCACCCATCAAATGGAAGTGATTAAAGAGATCTGCGACAAGGTTGCGGTCATGGAAAAAGGCCGGATTGTCGAGCAGGGAGATGTTTTCTCAATCTTTGCAAACCCACAGGACGAAGTGACCAAGCGATTCATCCGCTCCACTTCAAATCTTTCAAAAGTGGAGGAGCTGATTGCAGAAGATTCGCCGGTGGTGCACCTTGAAAAGGACGAAAAGCTGGTGCGATTCACTTATATAAAGAAGAATGTTTCCGAGCCGCTGATTTCGGCAATTTCAAGGCTTTATGAGGTGACGATTAACATCATCTTTGCTGAGATTGAAATCGTACAGGACGCCCCGATTGGCGGGACGGTGGCCATTGTGAGCGGGGAGAAAGAAACGATTGACCGCGCTCTAAAGCACATTGCGGCTATGGATGTCGGGGTTGAGGTGCTAAAGACAGGGACGAAATAATTAGACGCGGATAGACGCAGATTTTCGCAGATATTATATAGATGAAATATTCATCTGCGTGCATCTGCGTTTATCTGCGTCTAATACTTTGGGGCGTTGCAGGGTGTCCCCGCAGATGGGGGTGTCGGCGCAACGAAGTGCGACGCAGGGGGAAGGCTTTCCCCTTTTTTAAATATGGAGGATTTTATGACTGATTTTATTGAGACGATTCTGCCCAATGTGGCAAAACACCCGGAGCGATTTTTTAACGGGCTTCTGGAAACTTTTATCATGACGATTTGGTCGGGGGCGATTAGTTTTGTGCTGGGCCTCTTGATTGGAATTACGATTACCGTGACAAAAAAAGGCGCTATCTTAGAGAACAGGCCGGTCTATCAGATTTTTGACAAGCTGATTAACCTCTTCCGCTCGATTCCCTTCATTATTCTGCTGACCGGCGTAATGCCTTTGAGCCGCTTGATTATGGGAACGGCCATTGGCGTGCGGGGTGCGATTGTGCCCCTGATTTTCGGAACGGTGCCTTTTTTCAGCCGCCAGATTGAGACTGCCCTTGCCGAAGTCGATGACGGCCTCGTTGAAGCTGCCGAAAGCATGGGACTCAGCCCGCTCGACGTTATTTTCCGTGTCTACCTCAAGGAAAGCGTTGGCCCGATTGTACGGGGAACGACGATTACAACGGTGAGCTTGATTGGCCTGACTGCGATGGCGGGTGCGGTTGGTGCCGGCGGTTTGGGAAATTACGCGATTATGTACGGTCACGACAGGAATCAGCTTGATGTTACATGGCTTACGATTGTCGTGCTTGTGATTGTGGTGAACCTGATTCAGCTGGGGGGAAACCGGATTATTAAGAGAAATCGGCATTAAAAGTGGTGTCAAAAAGTGTAAGAATTTTGAAAAATTATGTGTCAAAAAGTGTGAAATTTCTATTGAAAATTACACTTTTTGGCATATAGACTCTTGAAGCCTTGCATGAAAAAACACTTTTCGAGCTTTCCTTTATGGAGAATGAGTAGCTTGACAAATCCAAGAATTTCCGTAGAATACAAATTACAGGCACAAAAGAGCCAAAGTAGCATTTCTAAAATTATTTTGTTTGTCATGTCTTGATGCAAGTTGAGCGTAGCAATCAGAGTTTTCTTAGTTTTTCTATTTTCTGATTCTTTTTCCTAAGCCAGACATTTTAATTTTCTCATTTTGTTTGTTAGGATTATTGTGCCTAAATTTAATTTTAGGAGCATTTTATGACACGTCCAGACATTGATTTTGTACAAAGCGGAATCAACTACACATTCAAAAACTTGCAGCTTTTGGAGCAAGCTTTCACTCGCAAATCTTATTCATCTGAACACCCGGAAGTTCAGAATAATGAAGTCCTTGAGTTTTATGGTGATGAAATTCTCGACTTCTTTGTTACAAAGCAACTGTATGAGCGATTCTCAAAAATCGTAAACAAAGAGCTTGTTTCTGAAAAAAATGAAGGTGAATTGACAAAGTTAAAATCGATTCTCGTCAGCAAAGATAGCCTTGCTCATTGTATGTACAATTTTGGTTTCTCTGAGTTTCTGTATCTCGGAAAAAGTGATGAGGAAAATGATGTCAGAAAGTCTGCTTCCGTAAACGAAGATTTGTTTGAGGCAATTATCGGGGCGGTTGCAGCTGATTGTAACTGGGACTATCCGCAACTGGAAAAAGTCTGCAAGACCATGTTGCAGATGGAAACGGTAAACAATTACCTGACAATTCTGGTTAAGGAAAAATCGCATAAACTAGGCTTTGGAGAGCCTGGATACCATCCAATGTATTGGCAAATCGAAAATGGAAAAGATATAGAACCTCATAACTTTTTTAATAACGGTTACTTAGGAGTGCATGAATATTGTACTTCAAAAAATCCAAAAACAGGCCTGCATGAATATTGGGTAGACATTGGCGGCAATAAATTCAAGGGAACTGGAGACGGTACTTTTCAGGCAAAACTTGATGCGGATAAAAAAGCATATCACTTTTTATGTCAGGAAGAAATAAAAAGAAATTTTCAAAATCTTGATTTCTCGAATCCTGCAAGCACACTACATGAATTGATTCAAAAGAAAGTCATCATGGAAGTTCGCTATGAGTTTACAGAATACCATGACGAAAATGGAAATCCAATCTGGAACTGCAAGGCTTTTTTGGAAGGTTACGGACAATTTTCAGCGGAAAACATCTCAAAAAAACAAGTGAAACAAGATGTATCACTAAAATTGTTGCGTTTCATCACGGACACCGTTATTGAGAAATCTGATAAATGGGATATACCTCACTTGTATTCTGGAATGTGCAGATTTTGGTCTGACGAAGAAAAGGCAAAAAATGATGCAGAATTTGAAAAAGCATTTCCGAACTGGGGGCAAGAATAATGATTAGTACAATAAATGTAAATGATTATACACAAGAGAAAACTTGTACATACAGGAATGAAATCTATTCAGTCCGTGATAATGGTGCCGTCATGCGACATTCTCGAGATTCTGGAAGAAAACGACCGCTTGATAACGAATGGACTTTTGGAAATCCAGATAAAAGCAATGGATACTTATTTATTGCTGGAATCCAAATCCATAGAATTGTTGCGACAGCTTTTCACGGAGAAGCACCTTCCAAAGAACATGTCGTAGACCATAAAAATACAAATAAACAGGATAACAGACCTGAAAATCTACGCTGGGTAACAAAACTTGAGAATATAATCCTTAATCCCATCACCTGTAAAAAAATTATGTGTTTGACAGGTAAACCTATTGATTATGTTCTTAACCATATTGAAATATTGCATAATATTGAACTTTCGCCAGATATCTCTTGGATGAGATCTGTCACTGCACAGGAAAGCAAAAACTGTTATGAAAATCTGCTTCATTGGGCAAATGAAGATACAATCCGGGCAACAGAGAAAAGAGGAAAAATTGGGGAATGGATTTATCAGAGAAGATTTTTTGCAGAAATCAATAAGGATAATCATTTGATTTATACCAAAACAGAAAATGCAGTACATGATAGAAATCGAATGAAACTTCCGTCTGAATATCCAAGTTGCCCAACTGGAGAGCATGAACACACCTTAGATGAATATCTTGCGAATTTAAAACATGGTGACTTGTTCTTTAAAACAGCATATTCAAAGTCTTTAGTTGAAGAAGCTGTTATTCATAAAAATAAAATAATTGTAAGGACTAGAGCGGCTGATTTAAATGCAATTAAAAAATTTCATGTATCAACAGTTTCTTTGGTAAATAATACTTTCGTCCATGAACTTTATTGTTCTTGCTTTCATGAAGACAGCTCCCAAAAGTATTTTACTATTCTTCAGGGCAAAGAATGGACTGGAGGAGCTGTTTTCGATGATTTCTGCTAGAAGACATGGTATAATTAATATGGAAAGGAGATTTTTGAATGAAAAAATTATTATTTTGTGTACTGTTTGCTGTAATGTCATTTTTATCATTTGCATTTCCAAATATGAAATTATATTTGGACTCAGAAATTGCCTTTGAAATAAATGAAGACAAAATTCTTGATAAAGAAGGAAAAGTTTCTATGATTATTCGTGATGGTAACTTGTACGAAACAGAGAATAGTATGTGTGTTGGAACAATTTCTGAGGACAAGGAGAAGCTTTATATCAGTTTGACCAATGGGGATTTAAAAATCTTTTCTTTTGACTTTGACAAATTCTCAGGAGCAATTCTTAAGACAATTTATTACAAGGATAATTCTGTGGATTCTTCTATATTGTTTGAATATGATAAGGATAAATTGCTAAAGACAGCAACTTACGACGGCAATAATTCATTAACAGGTACTTCTCAGTATTCCTATGACAAAAAAACAGGTATTCGAACAAAACTTTTAGAGTATAACGAAAACAATCAATTAGTTTTTTTAACAGAATTTGATAATAAACATGGAAGAAAAGCAAAAACAACCGAATATAACAAAGACTGCACAATCAAAACTCAAACTTTCTATGACAAAGAAACTGGTAATTCCATTGAGCGACTTGTTTACGATCCAAACACCAAAAAGCCTGTAAAATGGACTTTTCTACAATTTGACGAAGAAGGAAAGTATTCTGTATCTGAAAATTATTGGCTAAGTTCTAGAATGTGTTGGTACAACGATTTGGAAGAATATGCAGAAAAATCAAAGGAAGAGCCTGTAGATTGGAACGAATCATATTCTGCAAAAATACGAAAATATAATTTCACAAAAAGCAGTGATGGATATAGTATTATTGAAAATTTGAAAAACAAGCATTATTTAAGCTCATCGCCTTTTGCCTTGTGTAAAAATAATTCAAATTTTACTTATTGTTTTAGCACAAATAAAAATGATGAAATTGATATTTCCTCTTGCTATGAAATTGAATTAATAAAAAAGAAACGAGATTATTCTAAATTAAACAAATCTGGAGAAGGAAAAGGGCCGTTTGGCTTTGACATCGGTATGACCTATGAACAAGTAAAAAAGGCTTGTAACGGAACTGAATTAGAGCATATTTCCGATGACAGGTATTATGTAAAACCAAAAAAATCACATCCCCTTTTTGAAAAATATATTGTATGGATAAGTGATGAATATGGTCTTTATTACATAAAAGCCATAAGCCATGACATTTATTCTTCAGAATATGGAACAGAAGTAAAAAGAGAATTCGATAAAATCCTTGCTCCATTGGAAAGAAAATACGGAAAATTTTCTAAAACAGATACTGTAAAATCAGATTATTACTTTAAAGATGAAAAAGATTTTATGATGGCTCTACGAGATGGAGCAAGAACTTATAGAGCTGAATGGTATGCAACCAAAGACAATTATCAAGACTATGATGGACTTACAGGAATTTTGCTGGGGATTGATGTCACTTTAATTTCAAGAGCATATATTTGGCTTGAATATGAATTTTTGAACCATGATGATGCAAAAGATGCATTGAATGATGTTTTGTAAAGTTAAAACTGTGTTTTTGCGTTAGGCTATGGAATCCCAGAGTTCCGAAGCTGGTTGAGCGGAGCCGAAACCTGCGTAGGAATGAGCGTAAGCGAAGGGTGGAACAGCCGACCCTGCGAAGCAGGGGAACGCCATTCGTTTTAGGCGGTATTCAGATAAAGCTCCCTTCCGCGCTCGAAGCATAGCTTCGAACGAGACTCGCCTAAAAAATCACCTCGTGATTTTTTTCCTTCGGAACGGCTCACTACCCATTGACGGACTAGGTAAAAAGGCTGTATAACAATCACATTAAATAAACCTACTTACTTACTAGGAAAACAGGGGTAAGAAAATGAGTTTGAATCGACGAAAAATCGCAATTATTGGTGCTGGGCATGTCGGAAGTCACGGTGGATATGCCTTGATTTCGCAGGGCTTGGCAGAAGAAATTGTTTATATCGATATTGACCAGAAAAAGGCCGAGGCTCAGGCTTTGGATTTGTTTGACTCATCGACTTATCTTGACCGCCATGTGAAGGTCTATGCGGGCGATTATCCTGACATTGCCGACGCGGACATTTTGATTGTGGCGGCAGGTCCTTTGCCCGACATGAAGGCTGGTCAGAACGACCGCCAGCAGACTTTGGGGGCGACGGTTGAGATTTTGAAGGACATTGTGCCAAAAATCAAGGCGAGCGGTTTTGACGGAATCATCATAAACATTTCAAATCCTGCTGATGTGGTGGCCCATTACCTGCAGGAAAAACTCGGCTGGTCTCCAAAACGCATCCTTTCCACAAGCACAACTCTGGACTCAGCCCGCGTACGCCGTGCAATCAGCGAGGCAACAGGCTACGATCAGAAATCAATTCAGGCTTATGCTTTGAGCGAACATGGAGAAACGCAGTTCGTGCCATGGAGCCTTGTGACGGTGGCGGGAAAGCCCCTTTTAGAGCTGATTAAAGAGCAGCCACAGCGATTCGGAAAGCTCGACCTTGAAGAAATTGCCTTGCGGGCAAAAAAGGCGGGCTGGATTATCCTTGGCGGAAAAGGAAGCACGGAATTCGGAATCGGAGCCAGCATCGCCAATGTGGTCAAGGCGATTTTTGGAGATGAAAACAGGATTCTGCCGGTTTCGACTCTTTTGACCGGGCAGTACGGATACCGCGATGTTTTTGCCAGCGTTCCATGCCGCCTGAATAATGAGGGCGTGGCCGAAGTGATTGAGCTGAATCTTAATGCGGAGGAAAAGGCGAAGTTTGACGAGAGCGTTAAGAGCATGACGGAAAATTATGGAAGAGCTTTGGAGATGTAAAGGGGAAGAAAAATAGGGATGACCAATAAGTATGAGTCCCTACCGCACTCGAAGCACAGCTTCGAACGAGACTCGCTAAAAACAGTCCACTGGACTGTTTTTTTAACGCTCACTACCCATTGACATAGTAGGTAATAAAGGGTATAACATCATTATTAAA
>CAMVJE010000069.1 GCA_947167745.1 uncultured Treponema sp. | reverse complement strand
AATGTGCTTCTGGAATCTCTGTTTTAGTAAGTTTTCGTATGCAAAATGATGATTCAGAATTTTGCCTTAAAAGACAGATACTCACCATAATTTTTCCGTCCAGTCTTTATCCATGTTTTCTATTTTATAGAAGATATTTACAACATATAAAAAAGAAGGCTATAAAGCAATAGTTTTTAGACAAGATGCAGACTTAAGCCGATGAAATGCAATGCAAATGCACTGTCTGCTGACCTGTGATTCCGTAACAGTTGAGAAAGAAGGCATAACTGCTGTAGAATAGGAGGAAACAGGAGCGAAAAATGCTGTCATTTGAAAGTGATTATATTGAAGGTGCACATCCAAAAATTTTAGAGGCACTGGCAAAAACTAATATGGAAAGCCTTTCTGGCTATGGTGCCGACGAATATACAAAAGCCGCAAAAGAAAAAATTGCCGCTGCCTGTGCCTTGTCTGATGCACAGATTGCTTTTTTGACAGGCGGAACCCAGACCAACCAGATTGTGATTGACACTATGCTCCACCAGTATGAAGGCGTGATTGCAGCTCAGAGTGGACACGTAAGCGTTCACGAGGCAGGAGCAATTGAATACACAGGAAGAAAGGTTTTAACCCTGCCTTCCCACAATGGCAAGATTGACGCAGCCGAGCTTGATTCATATATCCGGGATTTTTATAATGACGGAAATCATGAGCATATGGTTTTTCCGGGTCTTACATATATTTCCCATCCAACGGAATACGGAACCTTATACTCAAAAAAAGAAATGCAGGAAATTTCAAAAGTCTGCAAAAAGCATAAAATTCCTCTTTTTCTTGACGGAGCCCGCCTTGGTTACGGCTTAATGAGCCGGGAATCAGATTTAACGCTTCCGGACATTGCAGAACTTTGCGATGTTTTTTATATCGGCGGAACAAAAGTGGGAGCCTTGTGCGGGGAAGCAATTGTATTCACAAAGAAGAACATGCCCCTTCATTTTGAGCATCTGTTAAAAAAACACGGCGCGCTTTTGGCCAAGGGGCGTCTTCTGGCCATTCAGTTTGACACTCTTTTTACTGATGACTTGTATTTTGAAATCAGCCGCAATGCCATTGACCGGGCCGAAGAACTGAAAAAATTATTCTCCAAAAAGGGCTATAGATTTTTTATGGACTCACCCACGAACCAGCAGTTTGTCATTCTTGAGAACAGCAGGCTCCAGGAACTTCAAAAAAAAGTAAAGTTCGCCTTCTGGGAAAAATACGATGAAAATAATACAGTCGTAAGATTCGCCACAAGCTGGGCAACAAGTCAGGAAAAAATTTTAGAGCTCGAAAAGTATCTCTAAAACTGCAGCCTGTGATTGCCTGCCGGCTTATCGTGGCAGAATTGTAAGCCGTTTTAGTTCTTCAAGAGGTGAACGCTGATAAACAGAAATTTCGCTGATTTCAGCTTCTAACGGCAATTTAATCTTTCCTGCAATTTCCTTTGCTTTTTCAAACTGACTTTGATTCAATCTTGTTGCAAGAGTAGTGTGCGGGAACCAGATTTCAGGAAGATAATAGCCATTCTCAGCCTTTTCAAATTTAGCAAGAAGAATTGAATGAAGGTCAGCATTTATCTTAGCAAGAAAGTCATCTTTTTCAGGTCGTAAGAAAAGTACTTTGTTGTTGAAGTTTCCTGTCTCACAGAAATGAATGATGCCAGGTTCCATTTTCTTAGCGAAATCCTCGACAAGCTGCAGAAGTTTTGATTCTTCGTCCTTTGCTGCATGAAAAGCACCGATCGTGATATGCGGCGGAATCTTGTTTTCTGTAATGAAATGATTTCCTGTTAAATCAGAAATAGATTCCACCGCTGAGCTAATAATTTCGTTGACTGCTTGAGGAAAGTGAAGGGAAATTGTGTATGTGATTTTAGAGCTTTTCATAATTCAATTATTGTGTCTTTGCAAGAAATAAGCAAATTGTATTGCAAATTTTAGTTTTTTTCGCTCAGCTTACGCCCCTGTCTCGTATTAATTCTGAAGCATGCGCTTAAAAAAGCCAAAGCTTTGGGAATCGGATTTATCTGCATGGAAGGCAACATCAATTTTTACATCCATGCAGGTTTTGGCCTGGCAAGTAAGCTTGGCATTCATTACCACTGCGAGCCTAGGGATTCAGAAGTGCCCTACTTTCTGGCACAGGAACTGATTTCCGGCTACCTCAATGGAATTGAAGCAACTGACACTCTCCCCCATTTTCCGCTATAATCAAATTATGTTCAATTACTTCTGGCCGCTTTTAATCATTATATTTGCAAACACACTTTATCAGATTTGCGCAAAGGGAATCCCTGAGCAAATGAACACTTATGCCAGCATGACAATCACTTATGCTGTGGCAACGCTTTTTTCGGCTCTGGCCTTCTTTGTCACCACAAAAGGCGGAAACATTCTCAAAGAATTTTCCCTCACCAACTGGGCCACAATCGTCTTAGGAATCGTGATTACAGGTCTTGAAGTGGGCTTCATCTTTGCTTACAAAGTCGGCTGGAAAGTCAGCACACTGGCAACAGTTTCAAATGCGGCTCTTGCAGTCATCCTGATTTTTGTGGGACTTGTCGGCTATCATGAATCAATCAGCTGGAGCAAAGTTCTTGGAGTTGCAATCTGCCTTTTGGGATTGTATTTTATTAATAGAAAATAGGAGTAAACATATGTTCCGACCAATGAGAAGATTCAAGCAGCAGATAAGCACAGAAAAATGCATTGAAATTTTAAAAAATGAATGGCGTGGAGTTCTTGCCCTTCTTGGTGACGACGGCTACCCCTACACTGTTCCCATGGATTTTTACTATGACGAAAGCGATGGAAAAATCTATTTTCACGGCGCAAAGGAAGGCCACAAAATCGATGCAATCGAAAAGTACGACAAGGCTTCATTCTGCGTGATGGATCAGGGATTTAAGAAAGAAGGTGAATGGGCCTTGAACATTACAAGCGTTGTATGTTTTGGTCGTATCAAAAAAGTAGAAGATTTTGAAAAAACAAAAGAAAAAGTCTGCAAATTAGGAGAAAAATATCATCCTACAGCAGAAGCCGTTCAGATTGAATGGGAAAACGCAAAAAACCGTGTTCAGTGCCTTGAGTTTGAAATTGAACATATGACCGGCAAACTGGTGAACGAGTCATAGGAATAAACAATGAACAGCAAAATCATCGCCATCATATACGCCATTGCAGCAGCCTGTTTTTACGCACTGAATGTTCCCTGCTCTAAAATACTTCTTTCGGAACTTTCACCGGTTTTCCTCGCAGGAGTTTTATATCTTGGAGCAGGAACAGGGGTTGGAATCATGTATCTCTTCCATTTCAAAAAGGAAGAAAAATCTGAACGGCTGAACAAAAGTGATCTGCCCTACACCATCGGCATGGTTCTTCTTGATATAATCGCGCCGATTCTTCTCATGCTGGGTGTAAAATACGGCACTTCTGGGAATGCATCCCTTCTTGGGAACTTTGAGATAGTTGCAACCACGCTGATTGCCATGCTGATTTTTAAAGAGAAAGTTACCTGGCGGCTTTGGACTGCAATTCTTTTAATCACCGCTTCAAGCATAATCCTCACTTTTGAAAGCACAGACGGTATGAATTTTTCTGTCGGTTCACTTTTAGTCCTTGGAGCAACCCTTTGCTGGGGGCTTGAAAATAACTGTACCAGAAAGATTTCTGAAAAAAGCACTTACCAGATTGTAACGATAAAAGGACTCTGTTCGGGATTCGGATCTCTGGTACTTTCTTTCATCACCGGAGAAACTAAGTTTATTCTTCAGTACATTCCTTTTGCCTTGCTTTTGGGCTTTGTTGCCTACGGACTCAGCATCTTTACATACATCCGCGCACAGAAAGTTTTAGGAGCCGCAAAGACAAGTTCCTACTATTCAATTGCTCCATTCATTGGTGTATTTTTAGCCTTTATTCTTCTACACGAAAAACTTTCAGCACAGTATTTCATAGCCCTTCTTGTGATGATTGTTGGAACTGCTTTTGTTGTTTACGACACCCTGCTTCGCGCTCATCAGCACCAGCACAGCCACACCTTTACCCATACCCATAACGGCTCAACTCATACACACACCATAGTCCATACCCACCTTCACAAGCATTTTATAACTGATGAAAAACACGGTCATCACCACAGCATGGAAGAACTGGAAAGAGAATCTGAGCATATGAAAATCTAAGAGTAAGGGCGTTTCTTCACTCTCACTTATTTCTGAATCCCTTCATTCCATTTTCCAATAGCGTTGTTGCAAGCTCAATCATTTCTTCCATAGGAATCTTACGTCCGTCAGAAACCCACTGGCGGTAAAGATACAGCAAGCAATTATTAAAAACGAGCAGGATATTTTTTACGCACTCGTCTGCATTTCCAAAATTTGAAGAATCCGCACTCTGCTTTGTAACGCGGTTCTGCATCCTTTCGCGGATATAGTCAAAACGACTGTCGCAGGTAACCTTCTTAAAAAAATCATCCTGCGAGGAATATGAAAAAAACAGCTGAATGTGCAAATCCCGTAAGCGCAAAACATATCATTCCGCTAAACACAATTCTTTTATTCCGATAATTGCAGATTGTTCCGATACATGCTATAATCATAATGATGAAATCAGACGGAACCTTTTTGACAGCTAGTCAGGCTGCGGAAAAATGGAATATCTCAGAGCGAAGAATCCGGGTCTTGTGTTCACAGGGAAAAATTCCTGGAGCCATGCAAATCGGTCGTGGCTGGCGTATTCCCCTTGATGCTGTAAAACCCCGCGACGGGCGGCTTACAAAACAGGAAAATCTTCTTTCCCTTATCGATGAAAAGAAGCGACACCTTGACACTCTTCGGCCTTTCACCCAAGGTGAACTCGAACGCCTTAACGAACAATTTGTCACCGAATATACTTACAACTCAAATGCCATAGAAGGCAACACTCTTACGCTGAGGGAAACCGACCTTGTTCTTCGGGGGCTTACAATAGACAGGAAGCCTCTTTCCCATCACCTTGAGGCAATCGGTCATAAAGAAGCGTTCGACTATGTTGCAAGCCTTGTTCAGAAAAACGAGCCACTTTCAGAGCGTGTCATAAAAGACATTCACTATCTTGTCCTTGCAGATAAAAAAGAAGACCGCGGCATATACAGAAAAATTCCTGTAATAATAGCAGGAGCAGCCCACGAACCTGTCCAGCCATATTTGATTCAGCCAAAATTAGAAAGTCTTCTTCAAGATTTTGCAAGGGATGAAAGTCACATAGTCACAAAATTAGCCCGGTTCCATATTGACTTTGAAGCAATTCATCCTTTTATTGACGGCAACGGAAGAACTGGACGGCTTTTAGTAAATCTTGAACTTATGAAGGCCGGTTTTCCGCCAATAAACATCAAGTTTGCAGACCGTCTTGCCTACTACGACGCATTTGACTCATACCATGTCCACCACAATCTTGGCGCAATGGAATCCCTTTTTGCAAAAGCCCTGCTGGAACGCCTTGAGTTTTATATCGGGCTGAGAGGGAAACAGGAGTAGATGGAATGATAAGGACAGACAGCAATTATTTTGAAAATCTTATAAAAAATGATCCCGGCTACTCACTCCTAAAGTCAAATTCTGCAAGCCTTGTTATTTCTTTCTTTTATCAGGAGTTCATTGTTTTCAGCAAGTTGTCTGTACTGGCAGCAGATTTTGAAATTCATCTCGGCAACTTCCTAAAAGACCACAAAGAAGAACTTAATGATTTTGATGCAGAAAATTTAGATGAATCTGACGAGTCTTCTTTAGAACAAAAAGACAGAAAACAGAAAATCCGAGCATATGTTGAAAAATGGTGTAAGAAAGGCTATCTTATGCGCTACCACAACAACGAGCGTGAGGCGGTTCTTGAGCTGACTCCGAGCATTTTAAAGCTTTTCAACTGGCTTGATGACTTAAAACCAAAAAAATTCATCGGCACGGAATCCCAGTTCAAATCAATTTTAGACCAGCTGCACGATTTGTATCAGCACATTACGGAAGACACGGCTACACGGCTAAAAGCATTACGTCAGGAAAAAGCAAATATTGAAAAAGAAATTAAACGGCTGGAAGAAGGTGGTAAAGTCGAATCCTATTCTCCCGTACAGATTTTTGAAATGGTTGACTTATGTCTCAGAAACGGAAAAGATTTACTGAACGATTTCCGCCAAGTCGAGGATAATTTCAGACAGGCAGGTGCAGAGATTTACAAAAAGCAGAGTGAACTTAACTATTCAAAGGGTGACATTCTTGGCTTTGCGCTTGATACTGATGAAAAATTGCGTGAATCTCCGCAGGGACAATCTTTTGATGCCTTCTGGAAATTCATCGCAGAAGACAATGACAACGAAATTAATTCAATCGCAAACGTAATCATAGAAAAAGTTTCCTCAACATCCGAAATAAATCAGCTAGATACTCTAGACACCGATTTTCTTTTGAACTTCAAGAAAAATCTCTTTGAAGCAGGAAGCAAAATCATAGACACGAAGCATGGAATCACAGACAGATTGAGTCGTGTTCTCCAGCAGAATCAGAACGGAAACTATCAGAAACTCAACTCACTCATCAATGACATAAAGAAAACTGCATCGGAAAAATTTAAAGCAAACGAGTACACAAACCGACGCGACTTTATGAATTTTGACACCAGAGCGATGCTTACACGCTCTTTTGCGCCTGTTCTTCCGAATATGCAGAAGGAATTCAGCGAAATGGAAAAGTTTGATTCATCTGACATTAATATTTCTGATTATAACGATTTACTCACTCAATTTTTTGTTGACCGAAAACAGCTGATTCAGAATATATCTGCATACCGAAAAAAACACATTACGCAGTTTACTTTGGGAGACTTACTCTCAGAATTCCCTATCACAAAAGGAATGGCAGAAATTGCTGTCTATTATGATTTAATCAATTCCGAAAAAGATTTGACAATTGATGAAAATTCAAAGGAACAGATTCAGTATGAAAATAACGAAAATATAATAAAGGTGACTGTGCCTAAATTAATTTTCAAAGGAGACCTCAATGGCTGATTCAAATTTAAAACCGTGGTCACAAGTCTGTGTAAAACTGTTGCAGGGTCCAATTTTCCGGCAGAATGTAAACGACAAGTTGTGGGAAAAACTTGAAATGTACGAAAGCGACATTCAAGCATTTTTTGCAATTCTTGGTGTAAGTGTTGCAATTGACAAGGCTGATGGTTTTGCATTTTTGCAGCAGAATGACTTGAATGAGGAAGATGACAGTGTTTCAAGATTAATACGACAGATTCCACTTACCGAAGAACAGTCTTTTCTCTGCATTTTGCTTCGGGATGAGCTGAATAAATTTGACAATCCGAATAATTCTCAAAATAAATCTTCTGTCCTGATTC
>CAMVJE010000068.1 GCA_947167745.1 uncultured Treponema sp. | reverse complement strand
CCTGTGCTACAAATAATTACCCTATTGAGGGCGTTCATCCAGAATCACTCGCCAGCTCTGTGCGAGCATACAGAAAGTAATTACCGAACTTAAGAAAATGAAGACTACAACAATAAAGTCTGTCTGATTTTCATTGAATCTGCTAAAGAAATATCCGTTATGTGCAAAAGGAACATATAACCAGAGGAAAGCTGTAATGGTTCCGAGAAAATTAAAAAATGTTCTGCGCGAGAAATTGTTTTTTGTAAGAATTTTCAGAGCCCAGTCCAAAATAATGACGATTACGAGAAACTGCAGGAAAATCGGAAAGATTTTATTAAAATCAAATTTTACAAAGACGCAAATTCCTGCCAAAGCCACAATCGCAAAAATCCGCTTTACCATGAAAGATTTTTTTGTCTTGTAAGAAAGAAAATACGAAAGAAAGCAGATTATGTAAAAACAAAGTATCAGGGTGTAAAACAGGGCGTTACTTCTGTTCTCATCAAACCCATTTTTGTAGAATCTGTAATCCTGCGGAATGAATTTGTCAAAATCTGGTTCGCTTGTTATCGTAACCTGAATGTCTGTATATTCAGATTCCTTGTTTTTATCAAGATTCTCATTTTCATTTTTTGTAAATCGGCCTGATTTTCTGAAACGGACAGGAGAAACCTTTCCTTCCAGAACATTGTTAATTGCATTTACAACTGTAAGTCGTACTTGCTCAAGTTCTTCTGCGGTTTTTGGGGTGTATTCTCTTTTTCGAGTTCCGTCGTTATTTGTTTCTGGAAGGGAATATTTTTCACTTCTGTAACAATATTGTTCAGCATTCTCTCCGTTCAAAGTGTAAGTGCCTTCCACATTCCCTTTGTAGATGATTTTTGGCGCATCACATTCAATTGAGTCTTTTGATTCTAATTTCCAGCCCTTGAAAGAAAGCTCGTCTCGGATGCGTTCAGAAAGTTCATCCCTTGCGACGAAATCATTTTTGAAGTTCCTCGAACGAAGATCGTCCCCTTCTCCTTGCAACGAAATAAATTTTTCAGCGGCAAGATTTTCCATCTTCTTTGAAAGCGTGTTGAATTTAACCGAGTTATAGACAGAAAGTCCTGTAATAACTCCCATACCTGCGCAGATTATTGCTGCGACAGAAAGCAAGATTTTGTTTGCGTTCTTTTTCATGGTTTGCCTTCTCCTATAATATAATTACATCTATTTATAACTAGCCCCGACGCTAGAGAAAGTTGACAGATTCGTGGAAAAATTCTTGATTTTATGCTAGAATTTTTCCATGAAAAAAATTGTTTTCGCCGACATCGCAATGAAAGAAGAACTCAAAGCCGTATGTTACAAGGGTACGGGAAATGCTTTCTGTGAATATGAAAAAGCCGTTGTATATCCGATAAATGCAATTCTTGCGGAAAAACTGCAGAAAGATGATGAAGTAAAAGTCGTTCTGATTCAGACAAAAGGCGATGAAAAAAGAGTTGCCGAAAATACGGAAATTTTCAAAAATGAACTTGACGGCATCAATCAAACTATTGGGGCAAAAATCATTTATGAATATGTAGAGTCTGATTTTGACGAATCAAAACCAAATCATGAAAAACGAATCACTGCAATGCTTTCAAAAATGGAAAATGGTGCGGAACTTTACGGAGACATTACTTTCGGACCACGAACCGTTCCAATGGTCATGCTTTGCGCCTTTGCATTTGCCGAGAAATTCTACGATGCGGACATCAAAAAAATCATTTATGGCAAGGTGGATTGGATAAAAGGCGAACCAAAGAATCCTGAGCTGTATGACATCACTTCTTTGTACTATCTCAATTCGCTCACATACAACATGCAGTCAAATTCAGCTGAAAAAGCCTTAAAATCGCTCGAAACATTCTTTTCTCTTTGATTAGGACACAATATGGAAGAAATCAAAGAGAACGGATTTTGTGAAAAGATAGACAAAATTCACAGGCAGATACAGGAAGAACAAAATCCAGGCGAAAAGAAAATCCTCTCACAAAAACTTATCGTTGAAGTCTGGAAGGAAGTGAACTTAAAGTGGTCTCAAAAGTATCGGATTGAAGATTATAATCTTGAAATCACAATGACGACGCAAAACTGCCTTAAAAACTTCGATTGCACAAAAAATAAAGAATTCTCACACTATCTGCTAAAAGCATTAAAACAGGAACTTCAGAAAGCAGAAAGAAAAGAACAAAAAATCACACACAACGAGACCGCTATCGAACAAGAATCAAACGCTGACAAGGAAATTTCACTTTTAGATAAGATTTCGTTAAAAGCATGTGAAATTCATGAAAACACCCCCGAAAAAAACATTCTGCTTTTATCAATTCTGGAAAATGAATTCAAAAAATATGATGAAGCGATGAAGTCGGAATTAAAAAACAAGAAACTGGAACAAAAGACAATAAAAACAGAATCTGCATTGCTGACTCAGCTTCTTCTGCAGGATTTGAATAAAGCAAGTTTTGGCGGTCTGGAAAATAGAATCAAGTTTTTTGCACAAAAATATCGTTTTATAAATCCAATAATCTGGGAAAACTTCTTTACGAATAGGATTCTTCCGACACAAACAGAAGTCGCAATTTCATTCGGCTACACAAAATCTCGTGCAAGGCACATTCTGGACGGCTTTTTTGAGCGAATTGAAAAATACAATAACATGTGAAATAATACACTCATGTACAGTTTGCAGGATTTGTCGGAACATCTTAAAGAAACTCACGGTCTCCCGGTTCAAGAAAATCAGATTCAAGATTTACGGAACATTGGGTATTATCACGGGTACAAAGGGTATCGGTTTATCCGAAAGTCAAACAGCCCGATTAAATTCACCGCATTCTCACAGATAGTTTCTCTCAATAATTTTGACATGCAGCTAAAGGGCTTAATTTATCCAAATCTCATGTTCATAGAAAATGCCTTGAAAAGCTATGTTCTGGAAGCGACGCTTGCGGAAGTACAGAGCGAAAGGCTCTCTGACATTTATAAGGAAGCCCTCACCTATTATAAAGATGAATTTCAACAAGGCAGCAACAATTATAAAAAAGAATTTAAAAAGAGAATGGATTTGGAAATGAAAATCAACTCTTCCCTTACACGCGACTATATGCTGGGGAAAGATTTCGTCAATCATTTTTATAATCAAGACCGGGACATTCCGATTTGGGCTGCATTTGAAAGCCTTACCCTGGGTGAATTCGGCAATTTTTATTCATGTGCAAATAAAAAGATTCGCGAAGCTGTTTCTAAGCAACTGATTCTTCCAAAGAATTTTGATGATGACGGCTTTTTACTCGCAGATATAATTTTTGCCCTCAAAGATTTACGGAACGCAATAGCACATAACGGTATAATTTTTGACACACGATTCGCAACACAAAAAGTGCCAGACCGCATAAAGAAAATGCTTGAACAGGAACTTAATATAAAGACCCTTGATTTCAACTACATTGTTTCTTATATCGCATTGATAATTTTTCTTCTGAACAGAATGGAAGAATCAAAGCGATGCAAGAGTCTGGTACGCGAATTCCTGACCTTGCAAGAAATGCTGAATAAAATGCCGGTAGGTACAAAAATGCAGGTCAGAGGCGCAGAATTTGAAACTGTCATAAATGCTTTGGGGAAAATCCTTGGTGTTGACTTTTTCCCCAAAAAATAATACATTAAGCCTAGTTTACGGTGGAGCTTTCGGGCGACACTTAAGAAAGGAGCGGATGCGTTCGGCTCCTTTATTTTTTTAAATAAATGGCCAGCCATTGCTCAAGATTTCTTTTTCTGAAATCAACAATTCCATTGAACGCTCTTTTTTCTCATATTCAATGCCGTTCTTATATCTATCAGACAAAAAAACTACTTTCTGATTTTTTGAGCCTACCCAATCGCGTTCCAAATCGGGATGATTTTTGTCATACAAACCATCAACAAGAATATCCGTATTTGCCAAAAGTTTTTTTACAAACAAATCATCAGTTTTCAAAAGAGTTTCGTACAAAAATCCAGTAAAAACCAAAACAGAAAGATTGTTTTTTCTGCACCATTCTGCAACAAAACTCAATCCTTCTGCCTGTAAAAGAGGTTCGCCACCAATGAATGAGACCCCTTCTATATCAAAATCACCTTTTGATTTATGAATCAGATGAATCAAATCATCGGCTTCTACAATATGAGCTTTTTTGAATTCCTGCATTTGCTGATTGCAGCAGTCAGGACATCTTTGTTTACATCCTTGAACCCACAAAGCAAAACGCTTTCCAGGGCCTTCGGATTCAGTACAAAGTCTGACTGCCGCAAGATTCAAATATGATTTCATTATTTACGCAAAATCAAATTCAAAAATCGACTTTGTAAGCGTGATTTTTATTCTTCGCCCCTCTACCCCATCAGAACGCATAAAAATCCATTCAGCGAGCGGATTCACAATAAAAGTTTCTATTGTATTTAAAAGACCACGACCTCCGTTTGCTATTCCCGCTTTTTCGGCGATAAAAGCAAACGCTTCATTTTCATCATCAAATTCCAGAATTGCCTTGTATTTTTCCTTGACAAAATTCTCAACGGCAATAAATTTCGTTTTTGCGATCTGAATAAATACATTCGGGTCACTGATAAAATTGAAGGCTACGATATTGTCCCCGATTCTGTTTAAAAGCTCAGGACGTTTCAATTCTGTTACAAAATGTTCTTTGACTTTTGAGACAAAAGTTTCGCGAATCTGCTTTGAATCCATACCGCTCGGATTTACATCTGCGGCACCAATATTAGATGTAAAAATAATGATTGTTTCTGCAAAAGAAACTGTCTCTCCCTTGCCATCGGTAAGCCGACCGTCTTCTAGGATTTGCAAGAATTTATCGAGAATTCGCCCATGCGCTTTTTCAATCTCATCAAACAAGATTACGCAAAAAGGCTTTTCTTTTACGGCATTTGTAAGCTGACCACCTGCCTCGTAGCCGACATATCCCGGAGGCGCACCAACAAGTCGCTGGTCACTCTGCTCATGGTTGTACTCGGACATATCAAAACGGATACAGGCATTTTCATCACCGAAAACAAATTCCGCAAGAGCCTTTGCGAGCTCTGTTTTTCCAACACCGGTCGGTCCAACAAAAAATAATGTTCCTTTCGGTTTTTTCTGTTTTGCAGAATGTTGTAGACCTGAGAATCCTGTATACGCACGGATAATCACATCCTTTACCTTGTCGATTGCTTGCGGCTGACCTTTTACTCTTCTAGAAAGCCTCTCCTCAACCTGTGCAAGTTTTTCTTTTGAAAGTTCTTCCCATGGGCTGACTTTTTCACCGTATTTATAAAGGTTTATCAGCTTTTCAAAACTCATCAACTCTGCATTCTGCCTTGAAAGTTTCATAAGCTGTACAATTTCTTTGAGAGAAAAGCCGTCGAGAGCATCAACCAAATCGTCAAAAATTTTCTTGTCATCAATATTCTGACTAATTTTAAGGCAAGTCTTATTTTCCGAAATAAAACTTTCTCGCTCGCTTCTAGATGGAAGCGGAATGTTTACGGAACTTACAAGCGGATTATTCAGATAGTATGCCGGAGGAATCATCGCATTATTCTTTGTAACAAGAACAACGATATTTCCGACCGCATCAAACTTCGGAGAAAGCATATCATAAGACTGGGAATCTTTGAGCGTCTTTCCCAAAGTTGTAAGATACTGTCGCTCCGCATCAGAAAGAGAATTCGCATTCCCAAAAATAAAATCAGAATAATCTAGGATGAACGCTGTTTTTCCACTGCCACCTTTGATAGTCTGCATCATATAAGGGAAGAATTCTGCAGGATTAGGATACTGGTTCGTATTCTGCTCATAAGACGAGTCGTCATCATCACCCAAATCATAATCATTTCCACCAGATTGCGCTGTTTCTTCGGCAATCTCAATTTTGTCAGAAAGGTTTCCGTCGATTCCGCTTACCCTGTCCCATTTGACGATTTTCTCGTAGCCTTTGTTTTTTAAATTCCTTATGAGAAGCTCTACAAGATTTCCATATTTGCCACTATTCAATGAATCAAAATAAATATCGTCCGTGTTGCCGAAAACGATGATTGAAGATTTGATTCCAGAATCTCGGTTAAACCGTTCAAGCCAAGCCATTTTGTTTTCTGCCATTTACATATTCCTCCTTTGTGTATCGCTAGCAGCTTCTTGAGTTCGTGAAAGACGGTCTGGATTTTCCCAGATTACGCGCTCATCGGAAAATTTAACGGAATATATTTTTTCCAAATCCACATTAAATTTTTCTATGTCTTTAAGACAAGTCATTCCCTCATATTTGTCAAAGCGATAGTTCAGTTTACCTTCAAGGCTGATTTTACAGCTTGCCTGCTTGCCGGACGGTTTCTTTGCCTTAATAAGCACATAGGAATCTTTTCCAGTTCCGAAAATCTGTGGCTTTTCAACCGTAAATTCCTGGGATTTAAGTTCTTTTATAATCGCTTTTACCGTCTCACGGCGGACTTCTTCATCAATCAAAGAATCATCGACAGATGAACGAATCGAATTAAGCTTTTCTGTAATTTCAAATTCAGAAGAGTCTGCCGTAACACAATCTTTCAGCGTTTCCATTTCGCTGATTAGCCTTTTCTTGTTATCAGCATTTTCAAATTTTTCGCTTTCAGCATCTTTTATGGCTGAATCAATTTGTCCAATAAGAATTGTGACCTTTTCTTTTGCAAGTTTTTCTTCTTTCCATTTTCTTGCCTTTTCATCAGCCTGCTCACAAACGTTTTTTATTTCCTGCACGACTTCTTCTTCAGAAGATATTTCCTCGTTCTGAATTTTTGCTTTTACATTTTCTAAATCCTGAACTGCAAAATTTGCAATGGCTGGATTTTTGATTTGTGACAACTGCGCATAAAAAAACTCTTCCAGTTTTGATTTTGCATCTGCTTTTTGTCGTTGAATTTCCTCGTAGCGAAGTCGCTCCTGTCTTGCAAATTCTTCTTTCGCAGAACGAATAAGAAAAGCCATTGAGTCTAAGGAATTTTGTACTTGATAACATAATCTCCTTGCTTCAAAAATATCTGTCTGTAAAAGATTAGCAATAGATTTCATATTCCGTTCAAGTTCGCCCATTTCATCTGGAATGTAGGAGTCGTATTCTTCATTTTTCATTTCCGAAAATCTGGCCGAAATTTCTTTGAACGCTTTTTCTGAAAAGTCAGCAGCACGCTTCCGCTCCAGCTCTTCCCGTCGTTTGCGCTCAAGTTCATATCTTGCATCGTATTCGTGGCTCATTTTTTCCCTCCGTTCAATTTTTTTATTGCAGAGATTTTAGATTCAATCTCCTGATTATATTTTTCTGCAATTTCTATAGTTCCGTGATATTTTCTGATATTTCCGAAATTGTTTTTCCATGCGTTCAGGGCATCTTTCAATTTTTTTTCATCTCTCATATCTCTTATCTTTCGATACCAATCCGCAAGATTCAAAACCCTTTTCTCAAAATCACAGTGTGCCTCTGCAAGCTTATCCGAAAAGGCTTTTTCA
>CAMVJE010000067.1 GCA_947167745.1 uncultured Treponema sp. | reverse complement strand
AAAAGCGGAGCCGTTTCCCTTTCCATTGTTTCCGGGCGGGAAATGTCATCACTCACCTGAATGTAGATTTTCTCATTTCGCTTTATGGCGACAAAATCAATTTCTTTCTGATAAAGCACTCCCGTGTAAACTTCATAGCCTCGGCGTAAAAGCTCAATGCAAACAATGTTTTCGTAAATCCGCCCGTAGTCGTAATTCTTAGTTCCCAGTTTTGCATACTTAAAAGAATGGTCAGCAAGATAATATTTGTCCTGGCTTGCAAGATATTTTTTTCCTTTTATATCGTAGCGGCGGACTTTGTAAAAGGCATAAGAGGCGCAAAGATATTTTATATAGGAAGAAACTGTTTTATCATCAACTTTGCTACCTCTTGAAGTCAAAGTGTTTGCAAGGCTTCTTGCAGAAATTTCCGAAGAAATGTTATCCACAAGAAAATCATTCAGCATATCCAGAAGAGAAATATTTTTTATTTTATACTTTTGCTGAATATCGCGGACGATTAAAGTCTCAAAAACTTCATTCAGATAATTATACTTATCATCAAGTGAATCATACAGATAAGAACCCGACATACCTCCTTCCATCACAAAACGGTCAAAAGCCTGCTGCAAATCCTGACATTCAAAATAAGAAATAAACTCTTTGAAGCTGAAAGGAAATACTTCTATAGAAAATGTTCTGCCGGTAAACAAAGTTGCCAAATCATTTGAAAGAAGAAAGGCATTGGAACCAGTTATATAGATATGATATTTTTCTGAAGCGTGAAAAGAATTGACAGCCTGCTCAAAATCCACACAAAGCTGAACTTCGTCAATTAAAAGAAAATTTTCTTTTTCTGAGGAATAAAGATTTTCCACATATTCATTCAAAGCAGCGGCATTTTTTAGAGTAGAAAATTGAAAAAGATTGTAATTGATGTGAATGATATTTGCGTTTGGAATCTGCTTTTTTAGGTATTCAATAAAGATTTCCAAAAGCTTAGATTTGCCGCTTCGACGAATCCCTGTTATGACCTTTATGTCGGGAGTGTAAATTGTGTTAATCAGTTTTTGCAGAAAATCTTGCCGTTCCAATACTTTCATACAAGTATTATACGCTTTCTATTCCGCATTTTCAAGAAAAATTTGATTTTGCGGAACAGAAATCAAATTTCATTCCGCAATTTTAAATATTTTTCATTTTTGCGGAATAGATCTACCAGAAGCATTTCTTTTGTGGAAGCCATTACAATCCATCCTTCAATCTTCAGCTCATCATCGAAACGCTTTTTGATTATCCGGCATGATTTCCAAGATTAATCGAATAAGGCTCAATGTTACTTGCAACAACGATATTGTCATAGCTCTGGCATACAAAATAAGCAACTTTTTGTCACTAAAACCACATTTTAAGATTGACAAGTCACCATTTATGCCATACACTATAGTTAAGTAACAAAATGCAACTAAACAACAAATAGATTATACAAAGGATGAAGTTGTGCAGGTTTTGAAGGAAAACATGTAATGAAAAGAATACTTTTATTTATACTGGCAATTCTTATTTTCGTCTCAACTGCTTGCGCAAATGGAGGACTTTCAAACATGCATATCTCAATCCAAATTACAAGTGACCTATCTGCCGGACAAACAGGCAGTAGCAGTCACAAACTTACCGCCACACTTGCAAACAATTCTTCAGCTACAGCATTTTACAAGCTTTTGCAAAAAGCCCCACTCACAATCAAACTGAACGAATACGGTGGTTTTGAAAAAGTCGGTTACATAGGAAGCAGTCTGCCACGCAACGACAAGCAGATTGCAACTACAGCCGGTGACATAATGCTCTATCAGGGAAACCAGATTACAATTTTTTATAACAATAACAGCTGGAGTTACACCCGCCTTGGAAAGGTGAATGGAGTGACACAAAGCGAGCTCAAACAGATTTTGGGCAAAGGCGATGTGACGGCCATTTTTGAAATTACAGAATAAGGAAGAATGAATGAAAGCAAAATCATTTTTATCAGCAGCAATTTTCATGCTGGCTTTATCTTGTGTTTTTGCAAAGGACAATCCCAAGGCGGCAAGTTACAAAACACACGAGGTCTCTGCAAATGACAAGACAGTTCCTGTAGTCTATTTTATCAGGGACATTACTCCAGAAGCTCTGGTAAAAGTCTATCAGGCTACAGGTTACAAGACTCACGGAAAAACAGGCGTAAAGGTAAGCACAGGCGAAAGCGAAAACTCAAATTATCTTCGTCCTGCCCTCATAAAAAATCTTGTAAAGGATGAGCTGAACGCAACCATCGTAGAATGTAACACAGCTTACGGCGGAAACAGAAGCAACAATATTGACCACATGAAAATTGCCCGCGATCACGGCTTTCTGGATGTAGCAAACGGCTTTGACCTTCAGGATGCCGAAGGTTACATGACCATTCCTGTAAAAGGTGGGGTTCACCTTAAAGAAAACTATGTTGGAACACATTTTAAGGATTACAACACCTATCTGATTCTTTCTCACTTCAAAGGTCATGCAATGGGCGGCTTTGGAGGGGCAATCAAAAATCTTTCGATCGGATTTGCTTCAGGCATGAGCTGCAAAAAATCAGGTAAACTGAACATTCACAGTGCTGGACGTTCCGTAACAAGGTGGACCAGCTGCCCTCAGGATGAATTCCTTGAATCAATGGCAGAGGCTGCAAAATCAGTCTGCAATTACATGCAAGACGGAAAAGGCATTGTTTGCGTAAATGTGATGAACCGACTTTCTGTAGACTGCGACTGCGATTCAAATCCCGCAGAGCCAGACATGCACGACATCGGAATTCTTGCAAGCTTGGACCCGGTAGCTTTAGACCAGGCCTGTGTAGATTTAGTATACAAGGCAAAGGATTCCGGTAGCCTTATTGAACGCATTGAAAGCAGAAACGGAATTCACACTCTAGAACATGCAGAGAAAATCGGCTTTGGAAGCAGAAACTATCGGCTCGTGGAAATAAAATAAAAATTCAGGAGACACAATGAAAATTACACAGACAGCAGGTCGGGATCAGCTTGGAGACTTTGCTCCGATGTTCGCACACCTGAACGACGATGTACTCTTCGGCGAAGTATGGAACGCAGAGGCAATCGATATAAAAACAAAGTGCATCATCACGGTGGTTTCGCTTATGGCAAGCGGAATCACTGATTCTTCCCTCACCTACCATTTGCAGAACGCTAAGGCGCACGGCGTTACAAAGGAAGAAATCGCTGCAATCATCACCCATGCCACGATGTACACAGGCTGGCCGAAAGGCTGGGCGGTTTTCAGGCAGGCAAAGGAAGTGTGGAACGAAAGAGAACCTGCTTCAAGCGAAAAAGACCGCCACCAGAACTCGATTTTCTTCCCGATTGGAGAGCCAAATCCCTATGGAAAGTATTTTGTGGGACAAAGCTACCTGGCCCAGGTTTCAAAAGAGCAGATTCCGGTTTTCAATGTAACTTTTGAGCCGGGCTGCCGCAACAACTGGCACATACACAACTCTAAATCAGGTGGCGGTCAGATGCTCATCTGTGTGGGTGGTCGTGGCTGGTATCAAGAAGAAGGAAAAGATGCCGTCGAACTCCTTCCCGGAAGCGTGGTGAATATTCCTGTCGGAGTAAAGCACTGGCACGGCGCTGCAAAAGACTCCTGGTTCAGCCATCTTGCTTTGGAGATTCCGGCGGAAGAAGGAAGCACGACCTGGTGCGAGTCGGTGAGTGAAAAAGATTACGGAAAATTGAATTAATAATCAGTAACCGTAACAAAAAAATATGTATACTATACTATGGAGGAGACTTTATGAAAAAACTTATTCTTACCCTTTTAATCGGAGGACTTATTATGACGGGACTTTCTGCAAAAACAGCGTTTGTCTATTTCAGCGCAACTGGAACAACAGAGCGCATGGCGAAGAACGCGGCAAAGACGATGGGAGCCGACATTTTTGAAATCCAGCCGGTTCACAAGTACAGCGACGCAGACCTCAACTGGCACGACAAAAAATCGCTTTCGTCAATCGAATGCAACGACCCGAAAAGCCGTCCTGAAATCGCGAACAAAATCGACATTTCTGCCTACGACACCGTTGTGGTCTGCTACCCCATCTGGTGGTCTTACGCTCCAAAAATCGTCTACACCTTTGTCGAGAGCCAGAACTGGAGCGGCAAAAAGATGATTGCCCTCTGCACAAGTGGCGGAAGCGGACTTGGACGCAGCGGCAGCGACCTTGCAAAATTCGCGAAAGGCGTTGACTTCAAGGGCGGCAGGGACTTTACCCGCGGAAGCGGCGCGGACGTAAAGAAATATATCGATGGACTTTTGAAATAGGACAATAGAAGGAGTAAATACAGATGATTTTGGACAAGATTAATTCACCAGCAGATTTGAAAAAACTTTCAGTTTCCGAACTTCCAACTGTGGCTCAGGAAATCCGCGAGGGGCTTTTCAACCGACTTACAAAAATCGGCGGACATTTTGGTCCTAACTTTGGCTTTGTTGAAGCAACAATCGCTCTGCACTATGTTTTTAATTCTCCAAAGGACAAATTCGTTTTTGACGTTTCTCATCAGTCTTATGCCCACAAAATGCTCACCGGACGAAAAGCCGGTTACTTTGACGACAAGCGTTTTTCAGAGGATTCAGGCTACACCAATCCTGACGAAAGCGAACACGACTTTTTCAACATCGGACACACTTCAACTTCAATTGCTCTTGCTTTGGGACTTGCAAAAGGCCGCGACATTTTGGGCGAAAAAGAAAACATCATCGCGGTTATCGGCGACGGCTCGCTTTCAGGCGGAGAGGCAATGGAAGCTCTTAGCGTGGCCGGTAGCGAACTGAACTCGAATTTCATTATCGTGGTGAACGACAACGAAATGGCAATCGCAGAAACCCACGGGGGAATCTACAAAAATCTGAAAGCCCTCCGCGATTCCAAGGGCAAGGCAGAAAACAACTGGTTCACAGCGTTCGGTCTTGATTATATTTATGAAGAAAACGGAAACGACATCGCCTCTTTAATCAAGGTTTTTGAAAAAGTCTGCGATTCAAATCATCCGGTTGTGGTTCATATTCACACTCAGAAAGGCAAAGGCTACGAGCTTGCCGAAAAGGACAAGGAAAGCTGGCACTGGTGCGTTCCATTTGACAGAGCTACAGGAAAGCCGACATTCAACTTCGGAAACGGCGAATCTTATTTCGGTATGACAAGTCAGTACATAATGGAAAAAGCAAAAAAGGACAAAGACCTTGTGGTAGTAACGCCTGCTATGCCAATGTCTGTAGGACTTGGACCTGAGGAAAGAGCAAAACTTGGCAGCCAGTACATCGACACAGGCATTGCGGAAGAAGCGGCAGTTGCCATTGCTTCTGGAATTGCCCGCCGAGGTGCAAAGCCGCTTGTCGTGACAAACATGACTTTCTTGCAGAGGGCTTACGATCAGATTTCCCAAGATGTCTGCATCAACAAAACTCCGGTTACCATGCTGATGAACTACACATCTTTCGACGGACTTACCGATGTTACTCACTTAGGAATTTTCGGGCTTGCAGCCTTCAGTAATATTCCAAATCTTGTAGTGCTCTGCCCTTCAAGTGCAGAAGAATATATTTCAATGCTTGACTGGAGCCTTGAACAGAAGGAAAATCCTGTTCTGATTCTGATTCCGGGAAACGAAGTTACACACCGCCCAGCCGACAAAAATTACAGCAACCTGAATCATTTTAAGACAGAAGAAAAAGGCGAAAAAGTTGCGGTAATCGCTCTGGGAGATTTTTTCCAGAAAGGACAGGAACTTGCAGCGGCAATAAAAGAAAAATGTGGATTTACTCCAAGCCTTATCAATCCTCGTTTCGCATCTAGTCTGGACAATGAATTGCTTGCCAGCCTCGAAAAAGACCATGAGCTTGTAATCACACTTGAAGACGGAATTCTTGAAGGCGGTTTTGGCCAGAAGATTGCTTCTTTCTATGGCCCAAGCAAAATGCTGGTAAAGAATTACGGCCTTGAAAAGAAATTCTACGACCGCTACAAGCCGGAAGAACTTTTACGTGACTGCGGCATAACAACTGAGCAGATTATTGAAGACATTAAATCCGCATTAAATCTTGCGCTCTAGGAGAAAAACATAATTGAACAAGCGGTTATCGTTCATATTTATTTTAAGTTTCTTATCTTTCTCTTTTCTTACAGCAAAGGAGCCTGAAAAAGTGGTAAAATTAAATTCCGGATACGAAATGCGTCGCACGCAGGAGCGTGCTTCCCGAGTTTTTGACAAGCAAAAACTCGCAGATACAATCCAACTAAATTCAGGTTTCAATATGCCAATTCTTGGACTTGGTACCTGGACTCTAACCGGCCAGGTTTGCGAGGAAGCAGTATATGCAGCCCTCAAATCCGGGTACCGGCTTATTGATACTGCAAGATATTACGGTAACGAAAGCGAGGTTGGTAAGGCCATTGCACGAGCCATTTCTGATGGAATCTGTAAGCGGGAAGAAATCTTTATCACCACGAAACTTGTTCCCTGGTCAAGCAATCCCGACCGCGATATTGAAGACTCTCTGCAGAAACTTGGACTTTCTTATATCGACCTTTGTCTTTTACACCAGCACGGTTCTGTTTCTGGCGATGATGCGGTTTACAGTGCAATGATTCGTGGAGTAAAAGAGGGAAAAATCCGTTCAATCGGAATATCAAACTTTTATACGGAGAAATCAGTCTCGCATTTCATCAACGATTTTGAAATTCCGCCTGCTGTAATTCAAAACGAAAATCATCTCAAATATCAGAACAAGACTTTGCAGGACTGGGCAGCAAAAAAAGGAATCTACATAGAAAGCTATTATCCTTTCGGTGGCCGCGGCCACACAGCTGAGCATCTGAAAAATCCGCAGGTTCTTGAAATTGCAAAGAAACACAATAAAACCACCGCACAAATAATTGTACGCTGGCATTTACAGGCAGGATACATCGCAATACCGGGCAGCAGTAATCCTTCTCACATTGCAGAAAATTTTAACATCTGGGATTTTGAGCTGACTGATTCACAAATGAAAGAACTTGCAAAACTGAATACAGGAAAGCGATACGAGAACTGGTAAACAAAAAGAGGAACTTTATGAAAAAACTATCAGCTTTTTTAATCACACTTTTGGGAATATTCACAATAGCAGCTGCGTCAACATTCAGTACCCCTGGCTCCGATTTTGCTCTTATAAAAGGCGGAACATTTTCAATGGGAAGCCCAGAAAGCGAAGACTGGCGCAGCAATGATGAGACTCAGCACAGTGTTACTGTCGCTTCTTTTTATATGGCAAAGTTCGAAGTGACCCAAAAAGAGTGGCGGGAAATCACCGGCAAAAATCCTTCAAACTTCACTGGCGACAAACTTCCTGTAGAAAGCGTCACATGGCTTGAAGCAATCGAGTTTTGCAACGCCTTGAGCAGGCGCGACGGACGCACTCCTGTTTACACAATCACGGACGGCGGCAAGACTGTCACATGGAGCAGAAGCGCAAACGGCTACCGCCTTCCAACCGAAGCCGAATGGGAATATGCAGCCCGTGCCGGAAGCA
>CAMVJE010000066.1 GCA_947167745.1 uncultured Treponema sp. | reverse complement strand
GAGCACCGCCCTTTTAAGGCGGCTGTCGATGGTTCGAATCCATCATAGCTCACATAAGACTTCTGAATATTCAGGAGTCTTTTTTTTTGCTTTTTCAGAAATCTGGGTTATAATATAAACTGAGGTATGCTGTAAATGATTCTGTCGGTAAAAAATCGAAGTGCTTTGCTTGACGAAAATTTCCGTCTTGTCGAAACTGACACAACAAAAGATTTTTTCACTTATTTTGACTATTTATGCGAAAACATCCTTGATTTTGTTCGTCCGGACGAAAAAGACCGCTTCGTTGACCTTGTTACGGGTAAATACGACAAATCTGATAACCGAAGTGACATCTTTCATCTTTTAAGAAATACAAACGAATATTGCTACAACTTTGTTACTGTCCGAAATGTCAGTAAGCCATATCTTGCCAGAATTCGTCTGTTTGATATTTACGATGCCATAGAATTTACCCGTACTGCTGTAGACGAAAACAATAAAATTCATACAGCACTCAGTCTTACAAATGACTATCTTTTCAGTTACCAGAAGGCAGCGGATTTGTTCACTCTTGCTTATTATAGTCAGGGAAAAGAAATTGTCCTCTACAAAATGCATCTTGAGGATTGGAAGAATCTGCTTGCTAAAGACAATCTTGTTTCCAAAAAAAGCCTTGATAATCTAAATGTATTTTGTAACGATATTGCAAAAGTCCCAAATTCCATAATGACAAAGATGGAAGGCTCTTTCAGAACTTCCGGGGCTGTAAATGAAAAACTACGACTGATTGGTACCCGTTATGATGGCCTTAATGAAACAACCATGATTGGTCGCATTCTGTCAGACGAAGATATGACAAAGCTTCATGGTTCTCATACCCTGATTGAAGAACTTCAGCTTGATTCGCTTTCTCAGGTTTACAACAAAAAGACCATAACTTCTTATGCTCAGCAAAAAATCAAGTCTGGTCTGCAGGAATCTTTTGCGCTTGTCATAATTGATCTGGATCACTTTAAACCTATAAACGACCGTTTCGGACATCTTGCTGGTGATAAGGTTATAACCCGTACTGCTCAAAAAATTAAGGAAATTGTGGGAGAGGACGGTGTTGTCGGACGTTTTGGCGGTGATGAGTTCATGCTTGTCCTTGAAAATGTGGCGAATGTCAGCATTCTGCGCGGTGCTCTTCGGGCTATTCTAGTTCAAATAAAAAAAGAATTTGAAGGTAATTTTGATGATATCGTGCTTAGTTGTTCTGTGGGGGCTGCTGTCTATCCTGCTAACGGAACGACTTATGATGAACTCTTTAGAAAGGCTGATTTTTGTCTCTATCGTGCGAAAGATAAAGGCCGGGACCGATATGTTTTCTACCGCGACGACCTTCATGCACAGGCTTATGCGGAGCGTTTAAAAGAAAATGGAGAAGGAAAGGCTGCCGAAGGCCGAGAAGTTCAGGAATTGAAACACATGGCAGATTATATGCATAATCTGTATGTAAATCCTCGGGAAGCTGTAATGAAACTTCTCAAACATATGATCGGTCTCTATTCTGTTGACTGCATTTCAATTTATGCCGGACCAGAAATGAAGAGCATAGTTTATGTTGGAGAAGAAAGACCTGAACTTAAAACAGCAGAATATACTTTGACTGAAGATTTTAAGAAGGCCCTCGATGCCGACGGAGTTACCCTCTACAATTTTACTTCTGAAATTCCGGAAAACAATGTTTTTGGAGATGCTCTCCGCGCCCGTGAGATTTTCTCATCTGTTCATTGTGTCATCGGTTCAAGAGATGATTTTTACGGTGTTCTTGCTTTCAATAAAATCAGGATTCCCGCCCGTTTTGCAGATTATGAGGTCAACTGTGCGCGAATTCTAGCTTCAAGCCTTGCCCTGATTGATTTGAAGGATTTAGCATAATTATTCGCTTTTTTCATCCTTTTCTCCTTATCTTGTAAATCATCTCGTTTTCTTCTATAATTTTTTCACATTTTTTTATGGGTATGTGATTATGGCAATTAACTTACAGAAAATGCGCAATATTGGAATTATGGCGCATATCGACGCAGGAAAAACAACTACTACAGAACGAATCCTCTATTATACAGGTAAAATTCACCGTATCGGCGAGATTGATGACGGTGCTGCCACAATGGACTTCATGAAGCAGGAGCAGGAGCGTGGAATCACAATTGCATCGGCAGCAATCACAACAGACTGGAAAGGTTACACAATCAATATTATTGATACCCCGGGTCATGTTGATTTTACGGCCGAAGTTGAGCGTTCCTTGCGCGTTTTGGACGGTGCTGTTGCTGTAATCTGCGCGGTAGATGGTGTTCAGCCACAGACCGAGACTGTATGGAAGCAGGCTGATGAATTCTCTGTTCCCCGCTTGTGTTTCGTCAATAAAATGGACCGGATTGGAGCTGATTTCTTCTATTCAATCAATGATGTTCACGAAAAATTTGGAGTCAATACTGTAGCTCTTCAGGTCCCGATGGGGCAGGGCGAGGATTTTGAGGGCGTAATCGACCTTCTCACAATGAAAGAAATCCGCTGGAACGAGGAAGACGAGGGCGAAACTTTCACTGAATCTGATATTTCTGACAAATATAAAGATTTGGCAAATGAATGGCGGGCAAAACTCATCGACACCGTTGCTTCAAACGACGACGAATTGGGAATGATTTATCTTGAGGGTGGCGAAATCACAAACGAGCAGCTCAAAAAAGTTTTGCGCACCCTTACAATCAACCGCACCCTTGTTCCCTGCTTGTGTGGCACTGCACGGCGTAACAAAGGCGTTCAGCCGCTCATCGACGCGGTAATCGATTATCTTCCTTGCCCGACAGATGTTCCGCCAGCAAAAGGCATTCATGTCAAAAAAGACAAAGAAGAGGAAGTTGAGATTCCTTGTGATGACAAAAAAATGCCCCTCGGTCTTGTCTTTAAGATTCAGCAGGATCGTGAAATGGGAGCCCTTTGCTTTGTCCGCGTTTATTCAGGAAAATTTACCACTGGAAGTCAGTGTCTCAATGTGGGTAAGAAAAAGCGGGAGCGAATCAACCGAATCTTGCGCGTAAACGCCAATCACATGGAGCAGATGGACAGCGTTCAGGCCGGTGACATCGCGGTTTTCGTAGGTCTTAAAATTTCTCAGACTGGCGACACTTTGGGAAGCGAAGGAATGCCAATCCTTCTTGAAAGCCTTAAATTCCCGGAGCCGGTAATCTCAATCGCAATCGAGCCTGAGACTTTGAGCGACAAAGACAAGCTCGTTGAAACCCTTGCCGTCATGAGCCGGGAAGACCCAACATTCACCAGCCATGAAGATGCCGAGACAGGCCAGCTCATCATCAGCGGCATGGGCGAGCTTCACCTTGATGTTCTCGTTACCCGCATGAAGGAAGATTTTGGCGTAAAGGCGAATGTCGGCGCCCCACAGGTAACTTACCGCGAAAGCGTCACCAACGAAGCCGAAGTTTCTTCAACCTGGGAAAAGAATCTTGCAGGAAAAGACAACACCGCAGGCCTCACTCTCAAAATCCGTCATAATGAGCAGGGGGTTGGAAATACCTATTCTTGTGAAGTTCATGACGCTCAGATTCCCGAAGAGATTTACGATGCTGTCAAGGCCGGAATCGAAAATTCCTTCGCTTCTGGAATCAAATACGGCTATCCTTGCGCCGATGTGGGCGTTACGGTCACAAAAATCGACTACAACGAGCTTACAGGCACTCCCTTTGCCTTTACGGCATGTGCGGCCCAGGCTTTTGACGAGGCGGCTGCCAAAGCCTCACCTCAGATTCTTGAGCCTGTCATGAATGTTGATATTTCCTGTCCGCTTGAATTCGTGGGAGACGCAATCAGCCAGATTACCCAGCGTGGCGGGCAGATTGCTGGTCAGGACTCAAAAGCCTCTGGCGAAATCGTTCACTGCATCGCGCCTATGGCAAAAATGTTCGGCTTCTCAACGAACCTGCGTTCCGTAACCCAGGGGCGTGCAAGCTTCTCAATGGAATTCGCCCATTTCCAGGTAAAAGCTGGCGGGCTTGACTCAGCTTACTAAAGGTCTTTGAGCTGCTTTTTGCGCTCATACATTTTCATGTCGGCTCTGCTGAAAACCGTCGGGTAGGACTTGTCTTGCCCGGCCTCAAATTCAGTAAATCCGCATGAGACGACCACATGCTTGTCCGTCAGATTCTTTTCCATCTGGCTGTCAAAAGCCTTTACTAATTCTGTCTTGTGCTTAAAATCCTCTCCCATGAGAAATGCGACGAATTCGTCTCCGCCAATTCGGTAAATGGGGCTGTGTTTGAAAGTTTTGCAGATTATGGCACAGGCTTCTTTTATGACTTTATCGCCCTCATCGTGGCCTTTTGTATCGTTTACCAGTTTCAAGCCGTTCACATCAAAGACCGCAACGGCGAAATCTTTTAAAATTCCGTCTTCAATTCGTTTTCCGATTCCGATTATGTCTTCCTGATAGGCTGTTTTGCTTTTGACTCCCGTAAGAGAGTCCGTGTAAGCCATTAATCGTGCTGATCCAAGCTCTGCCTCGCGGATTTTTTCGACTTGAAGGAGATTTTCGAGCTTTTCCCGACGGTCTTCTTTTTCGTCTTCAAGGACAAATGTGTGGATAAGGCAGATTCCCAGTAAGTAGCCTAAGGAATAAAAAGGGAGAATCGGGTATATCGCCGAAAAAATAACAAATATTGTCATGGCTATGCCGAATCCCCCGATAGTGCGGTGACGGTGGCGGATTTTTCCATGATTTTTGACCGTGATTGTAAGCGTATAAATAGAAGTCACCAAAAAAAGCAGAATTTGGGCGAACATTGTGGCAGTGCGGGCTTTTCCGGTGTGATAGCCGCCATCCTCGTCATAGTAAAACATAATCGGGATAAATAAATTTAAAATTATGGAAAGAAATTCAAAGACGAGAAAAATGATTCCCGCATATTTTATGATTTTTGAAAAAAATGTTTCTTTGTTTAGATAAATGATTACATATCGAGTCCATAAAAAAACAGTAATTGCCACGGTCAGAAAATAAAGTTCTGTCCATGCGTAGGAAAGAAGAGGTAATTTAAGAGTGTAGATGACTCCCCAAAGAATATCAAAAATATAATAGATTAGAACGCAGGAGAGAAAGGCTTTGTAGGCCTTGTGTGATTCAGAAGTTTGCTCATGCTTAGATTTTGTCAGAACATCATAGTTGATGATTACATGAACTAAAAATGCCACTATTCCGATGCTAGAATAATACATGAATTTCCCCGCATTTTCCTTAAATTCATTTTAAATTATACATCTGTTTTCAATATATTGATAGGAAAATATCTTGCTTTTCCTAAAAAAATATTTGAGAAAATTGGGGAAATTTTGTGCTACTTCTATTGACACTTTTTAGGGATTTCTATAATATATCTAACATCAGTTGCGGGGATGGTGGAATTGGTAGACACGCTAGCTTGAGGTGCTAGTGGCGCAAGCTGTGCCTGTTCAAGTCAGGTTCTCCGCACTAGTTTATGAGGCTTCCCAAATGGGAGGCCTCAATTTTTTATGTGGGGCTAGTGGCGCAAACTGTGTCGCCCGAAGCACAGCTTCAAACGCCTCCCTATGTTCAAGTCAGGTTTTAAAAATGATTGCCGTTTTTGTTAATTGCGCTACGATTTTAATCGGTTCGATTATAGGTCTTCTTTTTGCTAAGAAAATTCCCCAGAAAGTCACTGATTCCATTCAACTGGCCTGCGGTCTCGTTTCATTCGTTATGGGCGTCCAGATGTCATTTAAATATCAGAATGTCGTATACCTGGCTCTGGCATTGATTCTGGGCGGAATTGTGGGCACTTTGCTAGATATCGACGGAAAAATCCTCGCCTTCGGCAAATTTCTGGAAAAGATTTTTATGAAGAAAAATGACGGGGCGTTGCGGGGATACCCCGCAGAAGGGGTAGCGGAAAACGCGAATGCGCTTGAAGCGAGGGGAAGGCTTTCCCCTTCTGCTCCTGAATCTTTTTCATCTGGCAGGCCTCAGAAAAATTTCGCCTATGCCTTTTTGAACGCTTCGGTGCTTTTCTGCGTGGGAGCCATGGCCATTGTGGGCAGTTTTAAGGCCGGAATTGAGCATGATTATTCTATTATTTTCTTAAAATCGATTTTGGACGGCTTTATTTCGATTGGATTTGCGGTGGCAATGGGTGTGGGAACGGCATTCAGCATCATCGCGATTTTCCTTTATCAGGGGGCGCTGACTATGCTTTCGCTTTTTATTGCCCCCTATGTGAGCGAGCAGATGATTGCAGAGCTTACGGGAAGCGGTGGTGCCCTTATCATTCTTATAGGAATCAATCTCATGGGAATCAAAAAAGTGAGGACTGCCAATTATCTTCCGTCTGTGCTTTTTAGCGTGATTTTCGTTCTCTGCCAGCCTTTTGTCAAAAATTTGCTGGGCTTATAAAAATTCCGTTTTTTTGATTTTTTACCCTTGAATTCTCTTTCGTTGTCATTTATACTGAATTCATAGTTATAATCCCTTGCCACAGGAGGAAAAAATGGCAAAAGTAGAGCTTAAAGGCGTTACAAAAGTTTATGATGGCAATGTTCTTGCTGTCGAAAAGTCAAACGTAACAATCGAAGACCGCGAATTCTGTGTATTCGTAGGTCCATCTGGATGCGGTAAGTCAACAACACTCCGCATGGTTGCTGGTCTTGAAGACATCACTGACGGTGAGCTTCTTATCGACGGCGAGCTCATGAACGACGTTCCGCCAAAAGACCGCAATATCGCAATGGTATTCCAGAACTACGCTCTTTACCCACACATGACCGTATTTGACAACATGGCATTCGGTCTCAAAATCCGCAAAGAGCCAAAAATCGAAATTCAGCGCAAAGTCGAAGAAGCTGCAAAAATGCTCGACTTGACTCAGTACCTCGACCGAAAACCAAAGGCACTCTCTGGTGGTCAGCGTCAGCGTGTTGCTGTAGGACGAGCAATCGTTCGTTCTCCAAAAGTATTCTTGTTCGACGAGCCTCTTTCTAACCTCGACGCAAAACTCCGTGTTACAATGCGTGGTGAGATTTCTTCTCTCCATCACCGCTTGCAGGCAACAATGATTTATGTTACTCACGACCAGGTTGAAGCTATGACTATGGGTACAAAAATCGTCGTTATGTCTGAAAAACGAATCCAGCAGATTGGTGAGCCATTGTATCTTTACAACCACCCGATCAACAAATTCGTTGCAGGCTTCATTGGTACACCTCCGATGAACTTCTTCAAACTTACAATCGAAGAAAAAGACGGAAAGATAATCGCAAACGAAGGTTCATTCACTCTTATTCCAACAGAAGCTCAGCAGAAACATCTCAAGGCATATGTTGGTAAAGAAGTTACTTTCGGTATTCGCCCAGAAGACTTGCACTATCAGGCAGCTCCAGCTGCAGAGAACAACATGCAGGTTAAAGTTACAAACAAAGAGCCACTCGGTGCAGAAACACATGTATTCGTTCAGGTTAAGGACGCAAACATCGTAGCAAAAGTTGCTCCTGAAGTAGTTGTTCAGCTCGGTGATACCATCAACTTCACTCCAGATATGGAAAAAGCAAAATTCTTCGACCTCGACACAGAAGTCAACATCTGTGAACCAGAGATCGAGAAGAAATGGTAGTCTTTTAGAAAGATAGCTGATTTCCCCTGCAAGTTTTTCTTGTAGGGGATTTTTTTTGCATGTATAATTACATTGTG
>CAMVJE010000065.1 GCA_947167745.1 uncultured Treponema sp. | reverse complement strand
ACTATTATTATTTGAATTTAACGGCGAATTCTTTTTTAGAGTTCGCTTTTTTTTTGCGTTAGGGATTGTAGGGGCGGCGAAGCCGTTGCTTAGTGAGCGAAGCGAACGACGCAATGAAGCGATAGCGGAACCCCGAAAAGCCCGGCCTGTAAGGATGGGATTGCCGTGTCAGGCACGGCAATGACAGACTGGAGGGGAACGCCCAAAAATTGGTTTTTAAGATGTCCGGGTCAAGCCCGAACATGACACAGGAGATATAGATGAAACGAGAAGACATCAAAAAGGTTTTGATTATTGGTTCGGGTCCAATTGTTATCGGGCAGGCTTGCGAATTTGACTATTCGGGAACTCAGGCTTGTAAAGCTTTGCGCGAACTGGGCTACAAGATTGTGTTGGTAAACTCTAACCCGGCTACTATTATGACTGACCCGGTTATGGCGGACGCTACTTACATTGAGCCGCTGAATGTTGAGCGTCTTTCTCAGATTATTGAAAAGGAACGACCTGATGCACTTTTACCAAACCTTGGTGGTCAGACAGGTTTGAACATGGCTATGGAGCTGAACAAGGCTGGCGTTCTTGATAAATACGGTGTAAAAGTTATTGGTGTAAACCTTGATGCTATTGAGCGCGGTGAGGACCGTGAGATTTTCAAGGAGACAATGAAGAGCCTTGGTATCGACACTCCTCGCTCGGGAATCTGTCACACTGTTGAAGGTGCTGAAAAGATTGCTGAAGAAATCGGCTTCCCTTTGGTTGTTCGCCCTGCTTATACAATGGGCGGTCAGGGCGGCGGTTTCTGCTACAATGTTGAAGAGCTGCGCACTATTGTTGCCAACGGTCTGGATCTTTCTATGACTCACCAGTGTTTGATTGAAGAGTCTATTCTTGGTTGGGAAGAGCTTGAAGTTGAAGTTGTCCGCGACTCTAAGAATCAGATGGTTGCAATCTGTACTATCGAAAATATTGATGCGGTTGGTGTTCACACTGGTGACTCTTTCTGTGCCGCTCCTTTCATGACTATCGACAAAGACCTGGAAAAGAAGCTTCAGGAAATGGCATTTAAGATTGTTGAGAACATCGGTGTTATCGGTGGAACTAACGTTCAGTTTGCTCACAATCCTAAGACTGGCCGTGTTGTTATTATTGAGATTAACCCACGTACTTCTCGTTCTTCTGCTTTGGCTTCTAAGGCTACAGGTTTCCCTATCGCGCTGATTTCTGCAAAACTTGCCAGTGGTTTGACTCTCGACGAGATTCCTTACTGGCGTGATGGTACTCTTGAAAAATATACTTTGGGCGGCGCTCCTGATGGAGACTACGTTGTTCTTAAGTTTGCTCGCTGGGCATTTGAAAAGTTCCGCGGAACAAAAGATGAACTTGGAACTTCTATGAAGGCCGTTGGTGAAGTTATGGCCATCGGTAAGAACTTTAAGGAAACTTTCCAGAAGGCTATCCGTGGTCTTGAAAACGGCCGCTCTGGTCTTGGTTTTGCAAAAGACTTTAATAAGAAGAGCGCTGATGAACTTTGCGAAATGCTTAAGACTGCTTCGAGCGAGCGCTACTTCCAGCTTTACGAAGCAATCCGTAAGGGTGTTCCTCTGGCTAAGCTTTCTGAAATTACATACGTTAAAGAGTTCTTCCTCCAGCAGATGAAAGAGCTTGTTGACCTTGAAGAGGAAATGCTTAAGAATCCTGGACGCGTTCCAGAAGACAAGCTTCTTATTCAGGCTAAGAAGGACGGTTTCAGCGACAAGTATTTGTCAAAGATTTTGAAGGTTGCTGAAAAAGATATCCGCAAGAGACGCAATGAGCTTGGTATTAAAGAAGCATGGCTACGCGTTCCTGTAAGCGGTGTTGAAAATGCCTGCTACTACTACTCAACTTACAATGCAGAAAAAGACACTTCTGTTGCAACAGACAACAAGAAGAAGATTATGATTTTGGGCGGTGGTCCTAACAGAATTGGTCAGGGTATTGAATTTGACTACTGTTGCTGTCATGCGGCTATGCAGCTCAAGGAACTTGGCTACGAAACAATCATCGTAAACTGTAACCCAGAAACTGTTTCTACTGACTATGATACTTCTGATAAGCTTTACTTCGAGCCAGTTACTACAGAAGACGTTCTTCAGATTTATGAAAAGGAAAAGCCATTCGGAGTTATCGTTCAGTTTGGTGGACAGACTCCACTTAACATTGCCCGCGAACTTCAGGAAAACGGCGTAAACATCCTCGGTACAAGCATCGACTCAATCGACATCGCCGAAGACCGCGACCTCTTCCGCCACATGATGGAAAAACTTGAAATCCCGATGCCTGAAAGCGGAATGGCAATTGACTTTAATGAGGCTAAGGCTTGCGCTGATAAGATTGGCTACCCTATCATGATTCGTCCAAGCTTCGTTTTGGGCGGACGCGGAATGGAAGTAATCTACGACGAAGCAACTTTGAAAGAATATGTTGAAAAGGCTGTTGGTGTAACACCGGACCGCCCGCTCCTCATTGACCGCTTCTTGAAGAATGCCCTTGAATGTGAAGCTGATGCTTTGGCTGACAGCACACACGTTTACATCCCGGCCGTTATGGAGCATGTTGAGCTTGCAGGTATTCACTCTGGTGACTCAGCTTGTGTAATTCCTCCAGTTTCGATTCCAGCTGACAACCTTGCAACAATCAAAGAATATACAAAGAAGATTGCAGAAAGCCTCCACGTTTGCGGTTTGATGAACATGCAGTACGCAATTGAAAACGGAAAGGTTTATGTAATCGAAGCTAACCCACGTGCAAGCCGCACTGTGCCACTCGTATCAAAGGTTTGTGACACACAGATGGCCCGCCTTGCAACCCGAATGATGCTTGGTGAATCACTTGAATCACTCGGCCTCAAAGATAAAAAGATTCCTTACTACGGAGCAAAAGAGGCTGTATTGCCATGGGCTCGTTTCCCTGGAGTTGACCCAATCCTTGGACCTGAAATGCGTTCAACTGGCGAAGTTCTCGGTCTTGCTGAAAACTTCCCACTGGCATTCTATAAATCACAGGAAGCTGCAGGTTCAGAACTCCCACACGCACCTGCTGCCTGGGAAAACAAGAAGGTTCTTATTTCCCTCAGCAACAAGGAAGGCCAGAAAGATCAGGTTCTCGAAATCGGAAAGACTTTGAAGAACCTGGGCTTTACACTGGTTGGAACACAGGGCACCGCAGACTTCTACAACGCAAACGGAATCAAGTGCGACGTTGTAAACAAGATTGGTGCCGGCCGCCCGGATGTAGTGGACTTGATTATGAACAAAGAAGTTTGTTTGGTAATCAACACACCAAAGGCTAAACGCAACTATGCTGAAGACAGGAAGACGATACGTAAAGCTTGTCTCAAGTACAAGGTATCTTACATCACTACAATCGCCGGTGCACTCGCTGCGGTTAAGGGAATTGAGGCTGTAAAGAACGGTAATGGTGGAGAAGGTGGAGTTAAATCTCTGCAGGAATATCATTCGTTAATTAAATAAGATATTCCCCGGTCACGCCGGGGAATGACACAAAAAACTGTCATTGCCGTACTCGTACGAAGCTGCGGAACGCTCATGGCAATCTCTTAATTCAGTTATCTATAACGCCAGTCTTGCTTTTGTGGCAGGGCTGGCGTTTTTATTAAAAGTACAGAATCCAAAAATCAGCAAGTTTTTTCTGCTGTTCTTTTCTAAGTCAAATCTGTTTTTTTACTTATGCCATTTCATTAACTAATGTTCCGATGTTATTTCAAAGACCAAAGGAATGTGGTCGCTTGTATTACCAGGATCTTCAAAATCTCCTTTTTTTAACAAAGCAATTTTTAGATTTTTTCCATAACAAATGTCATTAAAATAATATTTGCCATTATTGTGATGGTATGTAACCAATGCGTCTGTCACTCCATCTGAAAGTGAAAATTCATACTTATCAAGGATTTTTCCAAATGATTCTTTTACTTCTGATACACTTCTACCGAAATTAAAATCGCCAACAAGTAATGCTTTATCAAGATAACCTTTCGAATCATAATAGTTTAACGCTTCTTTAACATTGTTTTCATAAAAAAAATAAGCTTCTCTTTCGTATTCTGGATTCTGAGGTTTTGCCTTAGTCCAGACATTGAAAAGTATAAAATTCAATTTTTTAGTTTTAATACGATAAGGAACTATATAACGAAATTTTGAATTATGAAAAAACTCTTCCCTTTCAGTAAAATATCTTTTGTCAGAAAAAATGGCAGTTCCCCGCATAAACCAATCAATTTCATCACCATACCATGCTGCGTAATTCCAGCCACTTCCAGTGCCACGAATATAATCAACCTGTGCTTTTGAACATTCTTGTATTACATACATGTCTGCCTTAAAATTTTCTTTTAACCACTTAATTTTTTCAATCCAAATGTTCATTTCTGTTTCGGTGTCTTTTCGAGGTCCTAAACAATTCCATGTGCAAATCTTTATTTTTTCAATTTCCATTTTTATATTCTAGCATACTTTCACAAAGTTTCTATTTTTTTCAAGTAGTCCTTTTTCCATGAAAAACAATTGTATTCACTTTTCATGTGTGAGAGATTTTTATACGACAATAAATTTTATTTATACATATTTTTTTACAAGAGTGATGATTTCATTTCGTGCATTTTCCCGTTCTTCATTTGTAGATGAAAACAAAATTTCAGGCTTGATTTTAAGTGCATCACACAGTTTTATAAGCGTATATAAATTGGGAATGTTCCTTCCTGACTCAATGCAGTTTACTTGATTTTGAGACAATCCAGCAGCAAACGAAAGCTCTATCTGTGACATATTGGCTTTTTGTCTTTCTTCACGCAAACGAGAAAGCACAAAATTAAGTTGCTTTTTATATTCCTCTTCAATCATTTTTTATAATATGCACGGAATTTCATTGACAAACAACACGAAATAGCATTATATTACATAATGGTTTTCCATTGATAAATTCAATGGAAAAATATAGTTTTCACATTATGAACCTTGTAGGAGGATTTTGTTTATGGGAGCTGTCATTTGGGGAATTCTGGGTGCGTTTTTCACCTTGCTTGGCTTGATTCCGTTTTTGGGAATCATGAATTTTTTTAGTATTCCGATGCTCGTGATTGGGCTGTTGTGCGGTATCATCGGAGTATGTAAAAAGCCGAAAGAAAAACGTGGTACTTCGATTGCGGGAACAATAATCTGCGTTCTTTTTCTTGCTGTAGCAGGATGGCGGACTTATGTCGGCTGGTCAGCGACAAAAAAACTTGCCGACCCGAATACGATTCAGAAATTACAGGAAACCTCGGACAGCATGAAAAATTTATCCGACTCAATAAACAGCCTTTCTGATTCGTTGGATTCAATTGGAAAGTAAATATCGGGAGATAAAAATGAAAAACTTGGTAAAGACACTTTCTACAACTTTTGTAATTTTCGCTTTTTTTGGTTGCGCATCAACGAATGTTGCCATAAGTCCGAGCGAAATCGAATACACAGAAATTTCCGCCAAAACATATTTTAGTTCAAAAAACACAGATTTGTATCCATCTGCATCAAAAGGATACAAAGTTTCCGATGTGTATATTCTCGGTGCTGATACGAAAGTCGAAAACGGCTCGACAGAAGCACTTCTGAAATTGGCATCTGAAAAAAATAGTTGGAACAGCGTTTCGGTATATGCTACCGATTTTGTGAAAAATATGAACAGTTCGGATTCGACTTGGGCAGAAAGGCTTGATGCCGTAGGAAACAATGAAAAGTACAACGGACACTACACAGTCTACTTGTATTGCAAGGAAGAAGGCAACGCATGGGTCGGTTATACCTCAAAGGTGATAGTCTACAATATTGAGGGCATTCCAAGCCAAGAGCAGATTGATGCGGACAAAGCGGAAGAAGCAAGACTAAAAGCCGAAAAAGAAGCCGCAGACGCAAAGGCTAAAACAGAAGCGAGAGCCGCCGCCAATGCCAAAGGAAAAACGATTGCAAAGGGGTATGTGTATCACGGAGTTGAAGAAGATGACAAGAGTTCCAAACTTTTTGCGAACGGTGCGTTGGAAGAAGGTCATGCATATTATATTTCGGGTTTTGTCGTAAAATATAGCGGAAGCATGGCGGCAATCGAATATGGTGACGGATTTTTCTTTTCTTCCCGAAGTTCACCTGTTTATGTTGATTACATAAACCAAAAAGTAAAAGCCGAAGTTGTAGAGGCTGGCGTGCAATCACTTTTTGGACAGACGATAGAAATTCCTCTGAAAGTTGTTGTCGCAGGCGGAAAAGGAATTGTAAAAATGCCTGTCGTGTTGGGATTGATAAAGGACTAATTTTAGCATAGTATTTACTGTAGTGGTAAAAAACGAACTTTGGATGTTTTTATGAAGAAAAAATTAGGAATAGGTCTTTGCTTAAGTTTACTTGTATTCTTAGTTACTAGTTGTGATGAAGTATTGTCGGTAGTAACGGTAGGAAAAGACGGAGAAAAGGTTGTAAATAATTATGTTTCTATGCTCAGCGATAAGGTCTACGATGAAACACTTTCATTTAAATCATGGCAAGATGTAGATATTGTTGATAATGAAGAAGTTGTAGAAAAAGATAATCTGCTTTTTAAAATCGAAAATAAAAAAGAACAGGTTGTTGTCTTAGGAAATAAGGAAGCCGCCATTGAAATTTCTTTCTTCGACGGCGGATATAAATATACAGTTTTCTCATCGATGGAAAGTTTAAATCATATGTTTGATTAAATTCGGAGGAAAATGTGAAAAAGCTTTTAAAATTATTAACTACTATATCATTTATATTGTCAGTATTTTTCTTTTCTTGCGAAAAGAAGCCTCTTACTCTTGATGACGAGACATCTATGAAAACTTTGCTTAAAGCAAGTGACAAAGAAATAACAGAACTCGTCATTAAAGAGGCGAAGGAAAAAGGAAATATATCTGAAGAGAAATTAGAGGTTGAGTATATTTTGCGAGATGAAAAAAGTCAGGCAATTGCGGTAAAACTAAAGATTAATGAACAATAATCCAAGTTTGAGCGGTGAAAATCTCCTCTTGACTTACGCCTATTTCTGCATTATATTCTAACCATAAGGATATCGCACCTTTGACTGCGAAATTTATACGGCCGAGGCAGTTTTTATTGCTTCGGCGCTTTTTTTTATGGCAGACTTAGAAATCTACGAAATCGATTCAGCTTATATTGAATATCTTTCTGCATTTGAAGAGCATCTTTTCAGGAACAAAAAGGTAACTCAAGACTTCTCTCGAAAATATATTGGAATTATACTTGAAATTGAAGGATTCAAATATTTTGCGCCCCTTTCATCTTTTAAACCCAAACACAAACGACTTTGCGAAACTGACGATTTTATCAAGATTGGTGTCTATGCCGTTATCAATTTGAATAATATGTTTCCTGCTCCTTTAAATATCTGTAAACCTGTTCTTATTTCTGACATAAAGAACGAGCATTATAAAAACCTTATAAGAGCCGAATACCGTATCATTAAACAGAAATCTGAACAAATTGTAAGCAATGCAAGAATAGTTTATGACCATAAGCTTATAAATGACGGAAAATCAAAACTAAGCCAACGGTGCAATAATTTTAAATTGCTTGAAGAAAAGTGTAGAGAGTACAAAAGTAAATAGCAAATTGCGACAGCAATTTACCTTTCACCGGGGCGTTGCGGGGTGTCCCCGCTAGAAGGGGTAGCGTAAGACCGCGAAGCGGGCTGGAGCGAGGGGAAGGCTTTCCCCTTTGTATTTTTTCTGTGTAATTCCTCCAGTTTCAATTCCTGCTGATAACCTTGCAACAATCAAAGAATATACAAAGAAGATTGCAGAAAGCCTCCACGTTTGCGGTTTGATGAACATGCAGTACGCAATTGAAAACGGAAAGGTTTATGTAATCGAAGCTAACCCTCGTGCAAGCCGCACCGTTCCGCTCGTATCAAAAGTTTGTGACACTCAGATGGCCCGCCTTGCAACACGTATGATGCTTGGTGAATCACTTGAATCACTCGGCCTCAAAGACAAGAAGATTCCTTACTACGGAGCAAAAGAAGCCGTACTGCCATGGGCACGCTTCCCTGGAGTAGACCCGATTTTGGGACCTGAAATGCGCTC
>CAMVJE010000064.1 GCA_947167745.1 uncultured Treponema sp. | reverse complement strand
GAAATTTTATATCGGGCATTAATGCACATTGAAAGAAGGGAAGCTATTCCAACTGATGATGTTGCCGCCGCGAGGGAAGCCATGCAGCCGCCTTCTGACAATAATTCTTCTTTTGGAGTGGTGATTGTAAGGGTTTGTGAGCCTTCCAGGGCATAGCCCAGAATCTCAACGGCTTTTTCTGCCATCATGTCGCTGAAAAAATTCTCCCTTTGGGAAAGGTAGCTTTCTGTGGCAAGGCAGAGAGTTTCAAGGGACATGGAATCAATCTGATTTTCGGTGAGTGTTGCCGTCAAAGTCGGGTCAAAGAGAACCAGCTTGGAAATTCCGTGCTGAGCTTTCAAGAGTTTTAGGGTAGAGCTTCGAGCGTCCACAAGGGGAATTGTATCCGTGAATACAAAGGCATCACGAATTGTGGTCGGTATGCAGATTAGTGGAAGGGGAGCTGTTTGTGGAAGAGAGCCGTCGAGAAAGTCGTAGAGGTCGTGGATTTCATTGTAGAGGGCACAGGTAGCACGAGCGATGCTGATTGGCTTTCCTCCGCCGACAGCAATAACTCCGTGAATATGAGCTTCCCGGGCAAGTTTGAGGCAGCGGCCTAAAATTTCTGAATCCCCAGCTGCTGAAAGCTCGTCGAAAAGAAAATAATTGATTTTTTTGTCGTCCAGTGCCTTTGTGATTTTTTCTGAAGTTCCGTTTTCCCGAAGAATCGGGTCCAAAATCACCATGAATTTTGTGCCGTAAGAAAGAAGAGACGAGCCAATTCTGCTTGCTGAATAAGAACCTAAAAGAATATTTGGTGAAACCTTAAATGAAAAATCTGCCATTGCGTCTCCTATTGTAAGAAAAACAAGTTAATTTCTCTGGCAGATTTAAAAACAGGCTCCCGGCGAGAACATGCCATCAAACTCGCTGTGAACAAGTTCAGGCGAGTTTGTGTCATAACCTCGCCTCCGCCTGTTTTTGAACAATCTGTACACCTAACTTGTTTTACTTCCATTCCGATACTTTACATATTATAAAAAAAAAGACGGAAAAAATCCGTCTTTCTGTAAGCGACACCGTTGCCTTTTAATTAAAGCCCATAGCTTGCAAGAATTCTGTCAGCTGTTGAAGCAATAACAGCCTGATTCAAGTAGTTTGGATCCTTAATCTTTTCTTTGATGGCGGCAACGAGATCCTGACGAATGTCCGGAGTTTCTGCCGCAACCTGATTCAGGTAGTAAGCTTCTGCCGCTGCTTTTGCTTCGTCAGAAACGCTGACCTGATCTGCTGTAGAGTATGTATTTTCCTTAGCTGTAGTGCGACGAGTATTCTGAACATTGTTAAGAGGATTTACATTGTCAATTCTTCCAATCATCATAGCTAACCTGCCTTTTACTCTTTAATTATCGGTATCTTCAGAAAATTCTTTAGAATTTTTTGAAGATTTTTGTCATCTTTTGCGAGATTCCGACGAGTTTTAGTTGCTAAAATAGCGCGACTTAAAACTCGCATTTTCAAAGTTGGCTCAAAAACTGAAGTTTTTAGAGCCTCTATTTTGAGATAAATACTGCGAATTCACCTTGAATTTTGCTTCTTGAGGCAAAATTTTCAAGCAATTCCTGAGCAGTCCCCTCTACTATCTCTTCGTGCATTTTGGTCAGCTCGCGACCTACAACTACACGCCGTTCACTATCAATATCGGCAATATCAGTTAAAAGTTTAACAATTCTGAACGGAGATTCGTACAGAACTATTGCCGCTTCCATTTCCATTAGCTCCTTTAAACGGCTTCGACGCCGCCCGGGTTTTGGCGAAAGAAAACCCTCAAAAACAAGGGTTTTGCCGCCGGCTCCTGCAACGCTTACCAGTGAGGCAAAGGCGCTTGCTCCCGGAATTGGAACTACTGTGTGTCCTGCTTTTCGTGCCAGCCCTGCAAGAATTGCTCCCGGGTCGGAAATGCCCGGGGTGCCTGCATCGCTTGCATAGGCTACCGTCTGACCTTCGTCAAGCATCCTGATAATCTTTTGGCTCGCAACTTCCTCGTTCTGAGAACGACAGGAAACAAGGGGCTTTTTGATTTCGAGGTGATTCAATAACTGGAGAGTGTGCCGGGTGTCTTCCGCAGCAACCACATCAACAGATTTGAAAGTCTCAACGGCTCGAAATGTAATATCACCAAGATTACCAATCGGTGTTCCAACGATGTATAAAATAGACACACTATCATTATAAATTATCAATAAGGAATTAGCAATGAAAAATGCAAGATAAATGAATTTTTCCGAGAATTTTCTTGCAAAAAGCCTATTTTAAGGTTAAAGTTTAAATAAAGAATTCATCAGGAGGTAGCTTCGTGAAAAAATTACTACTTATCTTTATGGCCGCTTTTGCGGGGATTTATTTTGCTTCTTGTAGTGAAGATGACGATGGTGATTCTTCCCCTTCTTCACAGCCGTCGAAAGCGACTTCTACGACCGAAGCTTACATTTCTTCTGTAGAAGATTATTTCGTTGCTTCACTGGTTAAGAATCCCGGTTATTTAAGCGTTCCTGAGGTTGAAGACGCAACTTTTGTCTGGGAGCGCAGTTCGGGAGATTCTAATACCTGGACGACAATTGACGGTCAGACTGAAGCCTATTACAAGTATAGTGAAGAAACTGACAAGTCAAAGAAAATCCGCGTGACAATTACCTGCGGCGGAAAGACTTATAAAAAAGAAACAGCCCCTATTTTAGGAAAGCTGGCTGAAGCGGATGTATCTTACACTGGCGGAACTCTTACCACGGAACAAAAACTAAATTCTTCAACAATGCTTTCAAATGCGAGCGCAAAGTGTGACGGGAATACGGTGGCAAATGTTACGGCTCAATTTGTAGATTTGGAAGGCGATAGTTCTGAAGGTGAGACAATCATTTTTGCCCTCCCTTATGAAAACACTTTGTCAGAATCAGGCAATATTCCAATTCTTGTGACTGCACCGGGATATTTAGGAAAATATGTTTCGAAGTATGTCACCGTAAAGCAAGTGTTTTCTGACTATGAAATGCCTAAACTTTCCACAGACACAGCTTCTATTCAGTCTGGTTGTGTAAAATTCGAGCAGATTGTCGGAGAATTTGAGTATTCTTTGTCTTCAGACGGAAGCTGGAGCGATGATTTTGATTCGCCCATAGCGGGTCTTTCGGAAGGTTCTGTTATTCAAGTTCGTAAGGTAGCTTTCGGTCAGGCAGGTGAGGAAGGCTACCTTGAGGCCTCTGAGCCAAAATCAATTACCGTCAATAAAGAAAATATCGGAACTTATGTTCCTGCAGAAAACACTATGAACAATGATGATATTGAAATTATTGAGGAAAGGTCTGAAAAGAAACTGCTTTTAAAAGCCCAGCTCAAAAATCCCAATGTCAGCGATTGGAAATATACATGGACTGTCGATGGTACGACTCTTGAAAGAGATAACGAAGATTTGTTCTTTTCTGAGAAATCCCGTTGTCAGCTTGTAACTTTTGACAGTGATGAAGACGACTCCGCTATCACGATCGATTTGGACGACCCTTTCTGGGATCCTAGCGGCATTTATACTGTTACCGTGCGTGCGGAAGAAAAAAGCAGCGATTCCGGTAATCCTCTCTTGTATTTCACCAGCTATGATTTTTCTGTAAACGCAGAATAGGAGAATGCTATGAAGAAATTTTTACTACCAATTCTTGCCTTTTTAATTTTGTTTGCTTCTTGTTCTGGAATTAGTGATTTTACCGAGAACGACTATAAAGATAAGTCCGTGAGCAGTCAGCTTGGAGCAACTGTTTCTGTCCGCTTTGAGTCAGATTCAGAAAGAACCATTATGCCAAGCGTTTCTTCTATTGAAAGCTTTTCAAAATATGAGCTTTTGGGTAAAAAAAGTGGCCAAAGCGAATTTACGAGTCTGGGAATATGGCTTTCTTATGCAAGCATGATGTCCGAAAAAGTTTCGCTTGAAACCGGAGTGTGGACATTCAAACTTACGGCTACAAACGGCTCTCTTTTATACAGTTCCCTACTCACCGACAAAAATATTGATGGTGGCAACACAGAGCTTTCTTTTGTTCTCTCTCTGGACAATATATATCAGGCAGGAACTGGAAATGCTGCCGTTACGCTTAAATACCCTAAAGATGCACCTGTCAAGAACATTAAGGTTATTCTTTATGATATCAACGGAGATGTGGTCGAAGAGCCTGAAAGGGAGACTTCATTGAGGTCTTTTACTCCTGACGGTAGTGGAAGCCTGACTTATGCTGAAGCCCTTCCTTCTGCAACTTATCGTGCCGCCTTCTATTTTTCTGCTGAAAGCGACGGTATGGGCAATTATCTTGGAGTATGGCAGGACTACATTGTGATTGTTGATGGAATGGCCAGTGTCGGCAGTCATACAATCAATCGGCTAAATGACTTATATACGATTACATACGAATTGAACGGAGGTAAAATTTCTCCAGAAAACACCGTTCTTCCCGCAAGCTATACCAGAATCGATCCATCAGTCATTCTTCCTCCAGGAGATGCAGAATCTACAAGTGAGGTCTATCCTGCATGGATTTCAAAAGATGGATACATTTTTGACGCCTGGTATGAAAACGAAGATTTCTCCGGCAATCCTCTTTCTTACATCAGCGATGGAATGTATGGAAACAAAACTCTCTATGCAAGGTGGCTTAAAAAATGTACCGTCACATTCCATTCAGGCGAGAATACTGCCACACAGGTTGTTACCGAAGGTGTCGCAACTCCTCTCGCCCTTTTTGAAAGCAATTTCTCTTCAACAAATGCCTTTATTGGCTGGAGCTATACAGAATCTGGCGAAACGGTTTATGCAGATGGAGGCGCATGTACTGTAAGTGAAGACCTTGATTTGTTTGCAGTCTTTGGTGGTACCAAAAAACTCAATCCTCAGCAAGGGGAAACGACCGATACCGATAAGGACGGCCTGACCGATTATGATGAAGTCTATACATACGGCACAAACCCTTTCAATAAAGATACTGATGGAGACGGCTGGGACGATTATGAGGAAATCATAAAGCTCTGGAATAAAGAGACGAACACATTCAACCCGCTTATTGCTGATTTGCCAAAGCTAGAGATTGAGCTGGTAAGTGCACCAAAGATTTTCTATAAATACACGACTTCGGAAAGCAAAACCCAGCAGGAAAGCCTGAATACTACAGAGACAGGAACTTTCTCTCACAGCACAAATTCTACCAACTCCAGAAGTTCTTCATTCTCTTTCTCTCTTAGCGAATCAATGAGGAGCGCAGCAAAATATGCGGCAAACTCTGTTCCTTCAGAGACTTCAAGTGAAATGAGTTTCGGTTCTGGACAGAACTGGAATTCCAGCGATTCATATTCATTCTCAAAAGGTGAGACGGCGACTTTCGCAAAGGCTATGGCAAGTGGAAAAGTCAGCTCGAATGGTCAGACAAGAAGCATCAGCGGTGGCATGGTAAAAATGGTGGTTAAGTTCAAGAACCCCAGCAGCATTGCTTACAATATTACAAATGCGAATCTTGAAGCCTGCCGTATTGTAAGTGCAACTCTTGATCCTACAAAATCCATCATCGAGCCGGTGGGAACTCTTGAAAAGAAGAGCGTGAACATCACTTTGGAGCCAAATTCATCTTCTGGCTACTTGAACTACGAATTGAATTTAACTCAGAGCGAAACTGAAGAATTGTTGAGAAATTCAGCAGGTCTTGAAATCGGTCTTGCTGGTTATGCGATTAAAATGAACGGCAAGGATTTCACTCAGGAATTCACGACATCAGCCCAGCAGACGGCTCTCGTCACAATCGATTATGGACCGACATCTCAGTACAAAACAGAGTCTTTCCATGTGGCCACAAACAGGCTTTTGGATACGAATCCTTCTTCATCAAACATTTATCGGACAATGCTTTTGGGAGAAGTTCTTTCGATTTGTGTTGGAGCTGATAATTATTCGGTAGGCAATGGTCTTGCCGATAAGAACAAGGAATGTTTCATCATTTCAAAAATCCGTGACATGGAGAATGCTTCGGATTATCAGAAAGATGGTGCCTGGTTTATCATGCACACCTACTATAAAGACGGCTCAACCACGCCAGTCACGGCGATGTATAATCCGGCGGTCGGCGACATCTCAAAACTTGAGGTTCATTCACGGGATACTCTTACGATTTTCTTCGACATCGACAAGGATGGTGACAATGTGCCCCTCCGTATCGAAAAGAAATACAATTCTTCTGATGAAAACCCGGATACAGATGGTGACGGCATTAGCGATTACGAAGAGATTTTTGGCTGGAAACCAAGCGAAAAGACTGGCTGCACAAGGGACGGAATTTCGGCTATAACGAACACGGTGCGCAGTCATCCAAACAATGAGGACACTGACGGCGACGACTGGAAGGACAGCGAAGACCCTAACCCGATAAAGCCTCGTGACATTACCGATGCCAGCATCAAGGCAATTCGCTACACCTTCTCAGGCTCAATCAAAATGGGTTCCACCGGGGAAACTATTACTTCGATAAGCTCGATTCCTGCGGTAAGCAATAAGAAAGCTACTTTTGATAAGATTTCAACGGGTGCTAAGAGCGATGTCATTTATCTTGATGTAACGCCGAAATTGCTGGGCACGACTGTAAAATATGCGGTAAACACGGTCAATTCTCTTCCACAAGATAGTGCGTTTAAGACACTTTCTTGTACTCAGGGAATCAAGCTGGAGAGCGTAAAAGAAACCTACATCTTCCTTCGCTCAACGGCTCCGGACAATGCCACTGTTTACGACTACACCTTGCCTGTCGAGTCAAAATTCAAGGAGCTTGCATCCCTGAAAGTGACGACAAAAGGTAATGACACAAAAACATCCCGCATGATTTTCACCTATAACACCCATATGGATAGCCGGGCAGAAGGTTATGTCGTTGTATTCTCTCCAAGTGCCAAGGTAACGACATTGGATCCGGCAATGGTGACTTCGGCAGAGCGTCTGGAAACAAATGTTTCTGGAAAGACGGGAGATTTTGCCTGCAAACTTTCGGCAGATGATTTGAAAGGCGGCGCATTCCAGGTAGTCAACATGAAGCCGGTTCAAAAGTATTACGCCTCAGTATTTGCATACCGGGGAACTGGCAGCGAGTTTGAATATGGCTTGCTTGGAAGCGGGGATTGTACTACGGCAACTCCAAGCAAGGGTAGGGTTAGGCTTACTTTGAATTACCTGGAGCTTATGTATGATCCGAATACTACGGTCTGGTGGCCGAAATACTTCTGGACATACCGGGCAAAGGCTGACGGCACAAATATAAAGACTCTGAGTGAAAAGAGTCAGGATCAGTGCGTAGCCTTCCACATGACAAAGCACAAGACCGAATCTTTCAATAATGCTATCTATGAGTTTGAGTTTGACACATCAAAATCTCATACTTTGGATTTGGAACAGTCGCTTTATATGAATGGAACTTTCTCTAATCACCAGCTTGTGCAGAGCAATTTCAGGACGCTAACTTTCACCTACGATGCCAGTGAAAAGAAATGGCAGGGGCCAACCACAAAAATATCATCAGGGGTCGGATACAGCAGTGGAGGCAAGCTAAAGGTCGGCGAGAAAGAGTCGTATAAGCACTATTGCCAGCATAGTTCTGGTGGTGAAATGCTTTTCTTCTTTGAGTTTGAATGGGTCGATTGATTTGATTGACTAGATTTTGACTGAAGAGCGTAGGAGAGGAGATTTTCCCCTTCTACGCTCTTTTTTTTGTTTTTTTATTTGAGCATTGAGCAGAAGGTTGTGACCAGCTCGTCTACTGCACTGTAGTCAGATTCGCTCTTGACATCAAAGAGGGAGCCTTCTCCGCCTTCCGGGTTCGAGCGGATTTCAATTTTTTTGGCGACTATGTATGAGTCCAGACTTGAAACTGTGAGTGAGGCGAACATTTCTGCCAGTGTTTCAAGGTCATTTTCTTCCAAGTCGATGATTTTTTTTGCCTTTGCAAGGCTGCGGAGAGCCTGTTTTGCCTGATTTGAAAGTTTTTCCCGAGTTTCCTGAGCGATTTTTGCTGCCGCAGTTGAGATGTATTTTTCGCTCTCGATGAAAGAATAAATCTGCATGAGAGGTTCTTTTTCGTTCATCTTGAACCAGCGGTTAACGATTGCCTTCATTACATTTTCGGCAGGGTATCGTTCTGAGATTGCCTCGATGTCTGTCGGGATGAAGTAAGTTTTACGGTAATAGTCGCCGCACCAGCGGATACAGTCCTCGACCATTGCATCCCTGCTCTCATAATGATTGTAGAGAGAGGCTTTTTTGATTCCCAGCCTGTCTGCGACATCTGAAAGTGAAGTTCCGCCTGCGTTTTTTGCAAAGCATGAATCCAAAAATGCGAGGATAATCTTCTCGCGAGTAACTTTTTCTGATTTAGCCATTTTCCCACCCAATTTAGGAACAAAAGTTCCAAAAGACTAACAAACATTAGTTTATATTTGAAAGAAAGGATTGTCAAGGAAAAGTTTAGGGCAAAGGCATTCAATGCAAGTATTTGTATAATTTTCTAAAATTTGCTAGAATCTGCCTATG
>CAMVJE010000063.1 GCA_947167745.1 uncultured Treponema sp. | reverse complement strand
AGCATTACCCGGCCACGGGCATTCAAAACAGACTCAAAGAGCATTTTGAGCTCCATGATTTTCTGTTTTTTCTCCGGGTCTTTGAGGGCTTCTTTTGATGCGTACATTCTTGTGGAAGAAGTCATAAGGGTATCGACGATTTTGAGGTTGTTTGCTCGGAGGCTCGAACCTGTCGAAGTGTTGTCAATCAAAATCTGAGCCAGAGAGTCCTCGTTGTCCTGAACGAAGCCTTCTGAAGTGCCCCATGTGCGGAAAATCGTTCCGTCGATTTTTTTGTCTGAGAGCCATTTTTTTGAAAGGGTCTGATATTCAGTGGCGATTGTGACCGGCTTTTGCACGAGAGCCTCGAAATCGACCGTGTTGGGAATTGCGGCTACGATTCGGACAGGGTCAAATCCCAAATCCATGATTTCTTCTACTCCGTCCTGAACGCCATTTTCGTAAACCCAGTCTTTGCCAGAAAAACCGACATCAGCCTTGTTTGAAGCGAGCAATGCGCTTGCAATCTGTGGCTTTACGACCTGAAAAGCCAGGTCATCCTGATTTGTCGTTGGGAAATATGTGCGGTCAGCAAGTTTTAGGGAGATACCTACATCACTCAAAAGTTCATAAACGGACTCGTAAATTCTGCCTTTTGCCAACAATATGCGAAGTTTTTCCATGTTACTTTCCTTTTTGCCGTGTCGGCCAAGCTGTCTCAGCGCGCACGATATTCACTATTTTATAAGATTATATGATTATACAGAATTTTCTTTTGGTTTACAAATTCTTTTCAGAGTAAACTCATTATAACTTTTTCTGCCCCAAAAATGGCTTCCAGTCGTAAAATCGACTTATCGGTATCGCAGGCTCGCCTGCTACATGCGTTTTGTGCTTGTAATTTTATACATTTGCCGCTTCCGCGGCAGCACAAAACGAATGTTACCGTAACTCGATTTACTCCTTTGCGCCATTTTTACTGCAAACGCCTCTCAACGTATCTCAACTTTAGTTACCCTTATTTTTAAAAAATTACTTTAAAAAATTTTAATATTGATTTACAATAAATGAAACATCGCTACGGAAGAATATGAGAACTCTTGAAGTCAAAATCGCATATCTTGATGAAAATCTCAAAATAATCGAAAGAAACAAGGAATTTTACTCAACTTTCGAAAAAGTTGGCTTCATTTATACTTCCATAACTGATGTGGTTTTCCCGAAACACAAGGCAGACCTGCTAAAATTCATCAAAAGTGGCGATTCAAAAGATATTGTAGCCTTCAAATTTAAGGAAATTTCCGGTGAATACAAATACAACATTGTCACAAAGGCAAAAGAAGACTTCCGCTGCCAGAATTTAACCGTTCTCAAACTAATAGATATTTCAAATGCTTTTAAAACTTTTAGCGAGGCTGAATTCTACGAAAAAAAAGTAGCCCATGTTCTCTCGCTCACCAGTGAATATCTCTTTTCTTATCAAAAGTCCACCAACAACTTTACGATGTACAACTACATTCAGAACAAGAGAGTCACGGTCTACAATCAGGACATCGATGCATGGAAAAGTCAGGTTATCACAGACGGCTTTATTGCTGAGTCTGATGTCAAAGAATTTGAAGGCAAAATCGAAGAATTAAAAGAATGTAACGAAATTTTCTGGGCAAGGTTTGTCTGTTCCCTTCGCTCCAACAAAAGCGTTTTTGAGCACATGAGCCTTAAAGCCGTCAAGTTCATCGACAATGGCGAAGTCTACATGCTGGGACGAATGCTCCCAGAAATCGTAATGAATCAGTCTGAAAAATCGGCAATGTTGCTCCAGGAGCTAAAATTCGACGCACTGACAGGCGTTTTCAACAAAAAGGCAATCTCAGACCTTGCCCAAAAGAGGTTCGTTACTGGCGCAAAAGAAAATGCCCTTCTCGCCATCGTCGATTTGGATCACTTCAAGCCTGTAAACGACGCTTATGGCCACCTTGCAGGCGATAAAGTTCTTGCAAGAGCCGGTGAAATACTGCGCAACATACTTGGCGAAGACGGCGTAATAGGCCGATATGGTGGCGACGAATTTCTTATTATTCTCGAAGACATGCAGGAAGAGACTGTTTTCCGCGGAATATTCCGTACGATTAACAACGACATGAGGATGGCCTTCGAAGACATGTTCCCTGACATCAAGGTAACTGTTTCAATCGGAGCGGCAAGGTTCCCGAAAGACGGTTCCACATTCGATGAACTTTTTAAAAAAGCCGATTTCTGTCTTTACAGGGCAAAAGACAAGGGTCGGGACAGGTATGTTTTCTTCCGTGAAGACTTGCACAGCGAGCTTTATAAAAAAGCCTGTGAAGCAAAGACCGAAGGAATCAAATATGATGTAAGGGAAGTTCGGGAACTAAAGAGCATGTCCAGCTTCCTCTTGAACCTGAGCGCATCAACAAAAAGTGCGGCGGAGACGGTTCTTGGTCACATGCTTAAAACTTACAACCTAGACTCAATAAACATCTACTATGGCGAGGCCATGGAGCGCAAATTCTGCCTCGGCCAGAAGTCAGATTTGCTTTCAGAAGCCCGCTATGTTTACTCCGACATATTCAAAAATGCCTTGGGCTCACAGGCCTTCATCAGGATTGATTTTACCACGGAAGTTATATCACCAGATTTTGGAAAAATTTTGGATGAAAGAGGAGTCAAATCTTCCATTCAATGTGTCATCGGCTCACAAGAAAACCCTCTTGGTCTTATCACATTCGACCGTCTAAAAGAAAGCGCTCTCTGGGCAGAATACGAAATGAATTGCTGCATCATGGTTGCCGCAGCCCTCAATCTTCTTCCAGAATCAAAAATCAAGCTTCTCTTTGTCTAATATAAACTCACCTGGTAATATTTTTCAGCCACTTTCCAGACTGAACTCGAATTACACCGCAAAGCGTTTTCAGGACTTGCTCGCTTTCAAGGCAAAGCAAAATCGTCCAGGGCGGCAATTTCCATACAAATGTCGCCAGAAGCCCCAGCGGAATTGCAAGCAACCACATCCAGCCGTTATCGATGATTGAGGCAAAGACCGTATCCCCGCCGCTCCTACAAACGCCGACAATAATCAGCATGTTAAAAGCTCTGAATGGATAGGTCGCCATGAGCACATAAAGCATTGACTGCGTAATCATAATAATGTGAGGCTCAACATTGAATATGGCCGGAAGTGTCATGGAAATTGGGAAGAGGAAAAGACCGATAAAAGCTCCCATTAAGGGGAAGAACCAGCAGTACCTGTGGGTATAAGCCCTTGCCCCATCTTCTTCGCCAGCACCGATTTTCTTTCCCAAAATGATGCCTGACGCACTTCCCATTCCGATGAAGAATACCCAAGTTAGCTGACTTACCGTGTTCATAATGCTGAAGGCCGCAAAAGAATCTGTCCCGGCATGGGCAAAAATTGAATTCTGTGTGGTGATTCCAAGCCCCCAAAGCGTTTCTGAAAGAAGCACGGGCGTTGCGATTTTCAGCAGTTTTATGACAAATTCCTTGTCAAAAGCAAAAAGCTCCCGAATTTTTCCCATAACCTCAAATTTTCGGCAGATTCCCACAGACAGAGTGATAATCATTTCTATTGCACGGGAAATCACTGTGGCAAGAGCCGCACCCCGAACGCCCAGTCTTGGAATTCCAAGGGGAGAAAAACCGAAGATAAAAATCGCATTAAGAATGACATTTGTGACAAAAGAAACAGCCGTCGTAACCATAGGCAAGACGACATGCTCCGTGCTTCGGAAAGCCATCTGACAGGAAAATGATATTGCAAGGAGAGGATAACAAAAGGCGACAATCTTAAGATAAGCCACACCACCGGAAACTACAGCCTCGTCCTTTGAATAGAAGGAAAGAAGTCGCTCAGGGACAAAAACAGAAGCAAAAAGAAAAAGAAGGGAGACAAGGAAGCAAAAGAGCAGCATGATTCCAAAGGCTTTCCTGATTCCCTTAAAATCTTCCGCACCCCAATACTGCGAAATGAAAATTGATGCCCCGGAAGAAACGCCGAACACGACCATATTCAGCATGAAGAAAATCTGGTTTCCCAATCCAACTGAAGCTATTGCCACTGAACCAAGCCGCCCGACCATAACGGTATCAATCATGTTCACGAAAGTCTGCAAAAGATTCTGCAAAATTATCGGAATCGCAATAGAGAAAAGTGTTTTGTAAAAACCATTCAACAAATGTTTGTTCATAAAAGCCCTACAGGATGTAGGGTAAGAGTAAAGAGAGAATTTTCGTTCGAAAATTCTCGTACGAATCCGAAAATCCACGGATGGATTTTCGGTTCGCTAATTCCTGAAACTATGAATCGGAGCCGGGATTCTTCCGCCACGGTTGATGAAATCCGCGCAGCTGAACTTGCTTACAGGCATGACAGGGCAACCGCCGAGCAAGCCGCCGAACTCAATCCAGTCGCCGGCTTTTTTGCCAGGAGCCGGAATAAGGCGCACTGCCGTAGTCTTGTTGTTGACCATACCGATTGCAAATTCGTCAGCCATAATGCCTGAAATAGTTGTCGCAGGAGTGTCGCCGGGAATAGCAATCATATCAAGGCCGACCGAGCATACAGTTGTCATGGCCTCAAGCTTTTCAAGGCAGATTGAGCCTTGTTTTACGGCGTTAATCATGCCCTCGTCTTCTGAAACAGGAATAAATGCGCCGGAAAGACCGCCAACGCTTGTTGAAGCCATTACGCCGCCTTTTTTGACCATGTCGGTGAGCATAGCCAGAGCCGCAGTTGTTCCAGGACAACCAGCCCCTTCAAGACCAATTTCCTCAAGAATTCGGGCAACAGAGTCCCCCACAGCGGGAGTCGGAGCAAGTGAAAGGTCAAGGATACCAAAATCAACGCCAAGGCGGCTTGCGGCCTCAGCACCGACCAGCTGGCCCAAACGGGTGATTTTGAAGGCCATCTTTTTGATTCCTTCAGCCAGTTCATTGATTGGTTTTCCCTTGTAGTCACGGGCAGCGGCCAAAATTACGCCAGGTCCTGATACACCAACATTGATTACGCTGTCAGCCTCGCCGGGACCATGGAAGGCGCCTGCCATAAAGGGATTGTCTTCTGGAGCATTACAGAAAACCACCAGCTTTGAACAGCCGTTGATTGGGCAATGCGCGCTTGCCTCGCTGGTCTTTTTGATTGTCTCGCCCATGAGTTTTACGGCATCCATGTTGATTCCGCTTTTAGTGCTTCCTACATTTACGCTGGAACAGACAAATTCTGTGCTTGCCAGGGCCTCCGGGATTGAGTCAATCAGGATTCTGTCGGCAGGAGTAATTCCCTTCTGAACCAGGGCAGAAAAACCACCGATAAAGTTGATTCCCAGTTCTATAGCGCATTTGTCGAGGGTCTTGCAATATTCGACATAAGAAGTGGCATTGCTGGCTCCTGCAACCAAAGCTATCGGCGTTACGGAAACTCGCTTGTTGATGATAGGAACACCAAGCTCTTTTTCGATATCCTGACCGACCTTTACGAGATTACCGGCCTTTTTCATAATTTTGTCATAAATCCGCTGATTGGCCTTTTTTGAGTCAGAATCGGCACAATCTAAAAGAGAGATTCCCATGGTAATACAGCGCACATCTAGTTTGTGGCGCAAAAACATATTCACGGTTTCTTGAATTTCAACAGGGGTAAAGAGCATTTTTTCCTCCAGCTATGGATTCATTCACTATAGTACAAATCTTCTTAAAGTTCAAATATTGGTCGTTTTTTTACTTGACGGCAAAGCCTCCAACCTTTAATATAATTATGATTCATTTTCTTTTTTTACAGAGGTAAATTATGGCTTCAAATACAGTTACGGCAAAAAAGACGTCAGGTTTTGATTCTCTTCCAATCGCAGTTCAGATGCTCATTGGTATTGCAGTACTTATTCTTATCGCAGTTGTCGGCTTTGCGGTTTTCTTCGCAGTTGATTTGCTTCTTCTCGACTTTGACCCAATCGGAAAACTCGTAAGTTTTATTTTCAGCTAATCTTCTTCAAACCGGTCTCTTGCAGACCGGTTTTTTATTTATTGCTTGTATCAAATAAAAATGATAAATTCGTTTCCTATGGATTTTTCAAACATCTTCGTTATCATTTTTATCATCGGTACTGTTTTCAGCTTTTCCCTTAACATGCTCCTGGAGCGCCTTGATTTTACCTTCCGAAAAAAACATGGGCGTGAAATTCCCGAAATCTTAAGCCAGCATGTCGATTTTCAGACACTGGACAAAACATGCCTCTATGAAGACGCAAAATACAGGCTCTGGATTCCCAGCAGCATTCTAGAGACGATTCTTTCACTTTACCTTGTCTTCTGCGGCTTTTACCCGGCCTTAATAGAGCGAATCTGGACTTGGACAGACAATCCTTTCTTTGCGGCCCTGCTTTTCCTGGTTCTAGGAGGAATTCCGGGCGCACTTCTTTCAATCCCCTTTGCCCTATACTCAGAATTCGGCATTGAAAAACATTTTGGCTTCAGCAACATGACCATTCGCATGTGGATTGCCGATGAAATCAAGGGCTTTTTCGTCAACCTTCTTATTTTGACTCCGCTTCTTTTGGCGATGATTGCTCTTTTCAAATATACGGCAGGCTGGTGGTGGCTCCTTCTCGGCTGCGTTTACCTTGTTTTCAGTCTGGGAATTTCCATCATTTATCCTATTTTTATCGCACCGATTTTCAACAAATTTACGCCACTTGAAGACGGAGAACTGAAAAGCCGTCTGGAAGAATTGCTGAAAAAATGCGGTTTCAAAGCCAGCGGGCTTTTCGTAATGGACGCATCCCGCCGGTCAGGACACTCAAACGCATATTTCACTGGTTTCGGAAAGTCAAAGCGGGTCGTACTTTATGACACGCTGATTGAACAGCTCACCATAGACGAAATTGAAGCTGTTCTCGGTCACGAACTGGGACACTACAAACATCATCACATCCTCAAAAAAATGCTTTTTATGATTCCTGCCGTCTTTGCAAGCCTTTTCGTCATTTCCCTGCTCGTAAATCTTCCCCTGCTTTACAAGGGCTTCGGTTTTGTGAGTGGTGAGGTTGTCCCATACCAGATGATGTTCATAGGAATTTTCTTGCTGAGTCTTGTTTTTGGAGACTGGGGAATTTTGCTAAGCCCAATAATGAATTCACTGAGTCGTCACGATGAGTTTCAGGCAGATGCCTTCGCAAAGGAAATTTGCGGAACGGGTGAGCCTCTTTGCACGGCTCTGGTTAAGCTCAACAAGGAAAATCTAAGCGAGATTCAGGTTCCAAAAATTTACAGTGTTTTTAATTACAGCCATCCGCCTCTTTTGGAGCGAATCAAAGCTCTTAGAGCATAGAATAGCAGGGGTTGAATACATATAAATCCCGGCAGTTGCTTTTCATGGAGATTTGTGTTAAATTATGAACGTTGGTCAGGCGCCAGCAAATTCTTTCTTCAAAACCGTGTCAGGGCGGAAGCAGCAGCACTATGAAGATTAGAGTTGTGCATGGTCACCCTGACCTTTTTTATTGTCCCATGTCCTTCACAGGAGGACTTTCGCAATTAAATTAGTGTCTGTTCTCCAGGAACTTCATTTTATCCTGACGGAAGTTTACATCAATAAAGCTTTCAAAGAAATCAATTCCTGTATCAGCTTCCAGCTGGAAAATATTGTAGTTAAATTCCTCCACCTCACAAGAACGGTCGTAGTCAGTAGGGATTCGGTTTTTAATCAGATAACATTTGTAGGCTGGCTTTCCATCAACAAAATACAAAGCAATGCGATAGAAATACGAAGGAGTGACAACCCTGTTATTAAACATGTGCTTGATTTTTAACGGATCTTTATCAAAAACTGGGCCAGAATATGTGTAAACCGTGCCGTACTGCTTTGCCAAAAGCTCAAATGAATATGTGATTTTCTCCCAGACTGAATCTTTAAGGGCGCGGCACATAAAAAGCAAATTTGATGTCAAATAGCATGAATCCTGAGCCATCAAATCGTGCTTGGCATGGGTTTTCGGATAAAGCTGAACAGGCTCCAGCTTTTGCCCCTCGATGTCCTTTTTACTAATTCGAAATCCCTTGACCCTCTGATCTTGTTTCCATTCACTTTGCGTGCTAAAAGTTCCCTCCAGCATATTTGGCGTAAGAACATGCATTTCCCAAACCGGAAGACCATAATTTTCTGCAAAGCCAAGACTGTAAGCTGAATTTTCAATGGTGTAAGAATTCTTTAGATTTGAGACAGGCTGAGCAATCTTTTGTGCAAAAATTGGAAATGTTGTAATCAAAAGAACTAATGGAATTAACTTTTTCATTTTTTTTTACCTCATTTTTTATGGATTTTACACTTATTTAAAGTTTTTTACCATAATTTTAGAATATCTTTATTGAATTTTAAGAGATTTTTTAGGCTTTTCAAGGAAAGGGAGACAAAAAAATGATTTTTTTTAAAGATTTGTTAAAAAAGACGATTTAAAATAAAAAAAGCCCATCCACTGATGAGCTTACAACATTGAGACTGACACGATTCGAACGTGCGACCTCCACCTCCGCAGGGTGGCGCTCTAATCCAACTGAGCTACAATCTCA
>CAMVJE010000062.1 GCA_947167745.1 uncultured Treponema sp. | reverse complement strand
ATCCCAGGGCCTTTTTGTTTTTTAACGGCAGGGTGAGAGAATGCCCTTTTAATCCCATTTTAATACGCTCTGTATTGTAATATGTAATATATTCAATCAGAGCTTTTTTAAATTCTTCTACCGAACTGAATTTATTCATGTAATAAAATTCGGTTTTCAAAAGTCCGAAAAAGTTTTCAGCCATGCAGTTATCAAGGCAGTTTCCTTTTCTGGACATGCTTTGTATTATTCCTTTATCTTTCAGCATTTGAGCATATTTCTCTGTCCTGTAATGCCATCCCTGGTCAGAATGAATAATCAGACCTGTAAGCTTTTCATATTTTTCAAAAACATTACTCATCATCTGGCACACAAAGTTTAAGCTCGGTCTGTCTGAAATTGTATACGAAATAATCTCCTGATTGTATAAATCAATTAAGGCTGAAAGGTATATTCTTTGTCCGCAGACATTGAATTCCGTTACGTCTGTAACCCATTTCTGATTGAATCCAGAAACCTTGAAATTTCTCTTAAGAATATTTGGGAATCCTTTTCCTTCAATTCCTTTGTAAGAATGATATTTTTTAGGTCTGACACAGCTTTTTAATCCAAGTTCATTCATAAGCCGTTTTACAGTTTTATGATTCAGTGGAAAACCAGCCCTATGAAGAACCTCGGTTATCCTTCTGTATCCATAACGACCTTTATGATAATGAAAAACCTGCTTTATCAGTTCTTTTTCTGATTCATATTTATCAGCTTTTTTCTGCGTTACTGCATAATAAGTGCTGCGTTTAACATTGAAAACCAAAAGAAGATCCTTTAGTTTATATCTTTGCCTTAACTCAGATATTGCTAATGCTTTTTCTTTTGTTGATTCTGAGTTAAGGCTTCCGATTTTTTTAATGCTTCATTCTCCAGTTCAAGCCAGTAATTCTTTTCCATGATTTTTCTTATTTCAGGATCTTTTACATGCTTGAATTTTTCTCGAATTGCAGCCGCCTCTTCCGACGTTATCATGTTTTTCTTTCCGTTCATCTTTAGCCCTTTTGTAGATTCTACCACCCAGCGCTTTACTGTTGAAGGGGAAAGATTGTTTATAGCTGCCACTCTTGTATACGGAATATTTTGAACTGATACTTGATTTATGACTTTTGACTTTAACTCTTCATCATAAACCTGATTATACTTTTTGATTTTTAATCCTTCGATTCCATTGTACTTGTAAAGTTTTAGCCATCTTTCGACAACAGAGTGAACTGTCCCAATTTTCTTTGCTATCATTCCTGGTGACAGTTTTTCTTCTTCATACAGTCTTACAACTTCAAGTCGTGTTTCAAAACTGAATATTCTTTGCATTTCATCCTCCAAAAAGTGTCTAGCTTTTTGGGTTCAGTTCAACCGCCGTGAATGAAGCGAACAGCGGAACCGCGGATAGCCCGTAGCAAGTTGATTCGCGCCTTAAAATTCTTATAGATAAAAGCACCCGATTCTGATATAATTTCGGAAGTTTTTAAAAGAGGAAATTATGTCAGAAGAATTAGAAACAAATGCAGATAAAATCCTGGCTGAAGCCATGAGAATGAGCGAAAAAATCGAGGCAGACATTGCCCAGAATCCCAAAAAATACCGTGTTTTGACCGGTGACCGACCGACTGGCCGCCTTCACATCGGGCATTATTTCGGCTCGCTCAAAAACCGCGTCCGCCTTTCAAAACTTGGCGTTCCAACGATGATTTTGATTGCGGATTATCAGGTTTTGACCGATCATGACGCTTTCGACAAAATCAGCGAGAATACAAAGGAGCTTGTGATTGACTATCTTGCGGCTGGAATTGAGCCGGGCGAGAATGTGTGCATTTATCCGCACAGTCATGTTCCTGAGGCAAACCAGCTTATGGTTCCTTTCCTCACGCTCGTAACGAAGAGTGACCTTGACCGAAACCCGACCGTAAAGGACGAGATGGCCAAGTCTTCAATCCCGCTCAACGCAGGCATGTACACTTATCCTGTTCATCAGGCTGTGGATATCCTTTTCTGCAAAGGAAATGTCGTTCCTGTCGGAAAGGACCAGCTTCCGCATCTTGAGATTGCGCGCCAGATTGCCCGCCGTTTCAACAATAAATTCTGCAAGGGCATCGACCCGATTTTCCCTGAGCCGCACGCCCTTCTTTCAAAGACTCCGATGATTATGGGCCTTGACGGAAGCGCAAAAATGTCAAAGTCGCTCGGAAACACTATCATGCTTTCTGCTACGGACGACGAGACGGCAAAGGCTATCAAAAAGGCAAAGACTGATCAGGACAGACATATCACTTACGATCCTGTAAACCGCCCGGAAGTTGCAAACCTCTTGCGCATTATTTCTCTCTGTACTGACGAGACCCCGGAGGCTATCGCCGAGCGAATCGGTGACGGTGGCGGCGGAATGCTCAAGAACACGCTCACGGAGGCTTTGAACGAGCATTTGAGGCCGTTGCGCACAAAGCGGGCAGAGCTTGAGCAGCAGCCTGAGCTTATCAAAAAAGTCCTGAACGAGGGCGTTGAGAAAGCAAGGGAAATCGCTGAGAAGACCCTTCTTGAAGTGCGCCATGTGATGAACATGGAGATATAGAATTAGGAATTAGGAATTAGCAGTTAGAAATTGGGAGGGGAAAGTGAGTTTTGCTAGCCTCGATGAAAATCGAAAGCAAAACTCATTAGCGAAGCGACTCTTCCCCTCGCTCCCAAGCCAAGTCGCTCCACGAATCGTTCCTGCAAGCAGTGCTGATTCTTTCTGCTTTATTGGCTTATTTTCGACAGCACCTTATCCCGGTTCAAAATACCAAGACTCGTGTGGCGCATTTTGCTTTATTTCTGGAATTTGATTGTCGTTTCGTAATCAGTGTCAGTCCAGTCCGGGTTTACGGTCATCTTCAAGTCAGTTCCGAGAGAGAGCGGCTTGTTGAATTTATATGAGCGGTGAGTTTCCGTGCAGTCAAATGTGATTGTAGCTCCACTTGCTCCGCCGGAAAGCTTGAAATTCTGGGTATTTGCGTCTGTGAAAGTGAAGTATGTTTCGCCTGTCACTGAATCAGAAAGTATTATTTTTCCATCAGCGGCGAAATTCCAGTTTGCATTGTACTTGGAATCCTGCCATGTTCCGTTGATTTCTCCCAAGTCAAGGGTAAATGCCGTGCTTCCGATTGCGGCAATGGCAGCCAAAGTCAAAAGTTTTTTCATAAAAAAACACCTCGATGAATAAAATTTGGAATGAAATTGTTGAATCATTCTTAAGAAATAGTTTAACTCAAAAAATTACTTTTATCTATTCTTTTTTTATGCTAGACTGAAGCAATGAACAGCATGACAGGCTACGGCTTTAAGGAAGCCGTTATCGAAGACACTCAGATTAGTGTCGAAATAAAGAGCGTAAACAACCGCTTTTTAGATTTAAGCATAAACATTCCGTATTACCTGAATCCTCTTGAATCAAAAATCAGGAAAATCATTTCAGAAAAAATCGTCCGTGGCAAGGTGGATGTGACAATCCGCGTAAAGGATATGGCAAGCACAGCAAAGGTGAGCGCTGACCCTCAGGCGGCTAAAATGTACGCCGAGGCCATCGGCCAGATTGCCCTTGCTCTTGGGAAAAATGCCGAGGATGTCCCCCTTTCGCTTATCGTGAATCAGGAAGGAGTCCTCAACATCACTCACGAATACGACGCGGAGTCTTACTGGGTAAAAATCGAGGGCGTTTTCAACGAAGTTTTCGAACAGTTTGTAAGCGACCGTAAGAGGGAAGGCGAGAACCTTAAAAAAGACCTGCTTTCAAAGCTCGATGTCCTTGATTCTTGTGCCGTTTTCTTTAAGGAGTGGCAGCCCAAAATGGAAGAGAAGTTCCGGGAGCAGATTACAACGAGATTCAAGGAGCTTTTGGGCGACAGCGTGGACGAAAACCGCATAATGACGGAAGTGGCGGCCATGATGGTAAAGTACACTATCAATGAGGAAATCATCCGCCTGCACAGTCATCTGGCGGCGCTCCGAAAGGAATTCAGCGATAATCCGGTCCCGGGCAAGCGGATTGACTTCATCTGTCAGGAAGCAAACAGGGAAATCAACACAATCGGAAGCAAGAACCAGTTCACGGAAGTGGGCGCGATGGTGGTAAACGCCAAAGACGCCCTGGAAAACATCCGCGAGCAAAGCAAAAACGTGGAATAAAAATGCTGATTCCTCACAGAGCTTAGGAGTGCACAGAGAAAGTCATGAATGGGGAATCTCGCATCTCATGATTAAGGCGCGAGGCGTGGTTTTTATCAAACATCTCTCCGTGAACTCTGTGCCCTCTGTGAGAAATTCTTAAATATGAAGGAGAAAATATGTCGGAATACAAACTTAAAAAAGAGCTTCGGGTGGCTATTTCCGGGAAATCAGGCTGCGGGAATACTACTGTCTCAACCATGCTGGCAGAAAAACTCGGAATCAAGCTTATAAATTACACTTTCCGCCAGCTTGCCTCAGAAAAAGGCATGACGCTGGCCCAGGTCATTGAGGCTGCCAAAAACGATGACAGCTACGATGTTGCCGTTGACACCCATCAGGTGGAGCTTGCAAAGGCTGAGCCTTGCGTTCTGGGAAGCCGCCTTGCCATCTGGATGCTTAAAGAAGCTGACTTGAAAGTCTACCTAATTGCAAGCGACGACACCCGTGCCAAGAGAATCCTAAACCGGGAGGGCGGGGACTTGCAGCAAATCAAGGACTTCACCGCCATGCGCGACCGTGAGGACAGCGCCCGCTACATGAAACTCTATCAGATTGACAACAATGAGTATGAATTTGCCGACCTTAAAATCGACACCGCCACCCGCACCCCGGAAGTGATTGTCGATATGATTCTTGATTACCTTAAAAAGAAGGGCTTTATCGAAAAAAAATAGGCTTGTCCTTGAACAAAAAATCCCGTCTGGTGCGCGAACTTATTTTGGTTTTTGCTTACCGGCAGGATTTTTTTTGCTCTAAGAGTAACGATTTATATTGGTCACATTTTGGTAACACAAGTGTTAACAGAAGAAAAATTGTTTTAAAATAAAAAAAATCCTTGCGGAATATTTTGTTATTCTGCAAGGATTTAAGCGGCAGAAGGGAGTCGAATCAAACTGCTTATGCCTAACTCTTTATTTTATAAAGAATTATAATTCAGTAGTAAGTAAATTGGTAAGTAAAATTACCCATACTTACGATTAAGTTCTTACATTTAAATACTACTGTGGGCGCGGTCCGTTGTCAAGCGGCGTTTTACGGGGCTTCACGGCTTCAAGGATTTTGATTTTTGATTATGCTTTCAATTTCTTGCATAACATCAAAATTAACATTCTTATCAAAATAAAAACCGTCATAACATTGCTTTATGTCAATGTTTTTTTCGTGCGCTTTAATCCTTACTTGCAGATAAAGCGCCGATTCATACATAAAAACTTCACTTCCTAATCTTTTGCCTAAAACTTTTTCAATGTTGTCGTATTTTGCATTAACATAGTTTTCTATAAGCTGCGCTTGCTTTTCTTTGGTGCAATCTTTATTTTTATCAAAATACGGCTTTATGCAGAGAAAAAAGATTGCACGGGCTTTTGTTAAATTGTTTTTATGCCTGTCATCAATCTTTATGTCGCCCGTTTCTTGTAACCAGTTATAAAGCGTAGCGTGTTTAAATCCTTTTTTTGTCTGAACGCCATAAAACCATTCATTCCAACTATAAATTGCTTGTGAGATACATTGCTTTTTTGACTTGCAAAAATACAAGCGCATAAAAAACGATTTAAACGCTTCCCGTTCTTCTTTGCTTTTGAATTCTTCGCCGTTTAAGTCCGTGTATAAGTCATAGTCGTTTGGCGTGATTATGCCGTAATTTACAAGCCGCGTAATAAACGGGACGCTGGCTTTTCGGTCCCAGGATTGAAATTCTTTATTAAACGATTCAAGATAAATTTCCCGTGTAAATGTGTCGTGATACTGTTTTTCTAATTCCAGTCTTTTTTCTGAAAAATGTTTTTCTGTCGGCAACGAGCAAAACGGGCTGTAGATACGGCTGAATTCTTTTTCGTTGTTTAGGGTCATTTTTTCATAGTCAGGCAATTCTTTATTTAATTCTGCCATAGTGTTTAACATCTGAATTCTGTTTATGCCAAAATACTTTTTTTCATAGTCAAATTTCTTTGGTAGAATTTCGGTGTTAATGATACATTGCTTATCATTGATTTCTAATTCAATCTTACTATCTTTATCAATCTTACCGTTACAATAATCTAATAATGCCTTGCATCTATCTTTATAACATAAATAATACTTACAATAGCCCTGAAAATCATAACAATACTCATACAGTTCTTTTGTAGATTCTGATTCAAAAGTGCTTTTTTCGTCAAGGCAGATTAAAACGCCTAAAACTTTTAATCGCTTTATGTAATCGCTTAAAGTCTGTTGCTTTATGTGTAATTTCTGCGCCCAGTAATCTTGTGAAATGTAAAACGGCTGATTTATTTTTTTCGGGGCAAAATGATAAAGTTTTTCAACAAGTTTCTGCATCTTTCTTGCCGTTGAAAAATAACCTTTAAAATAACGGTCTAAATCTTTTGGAAAAGATACGCTTAATAATTCTTGAATTTTGCTTGTAATAAGTTCGTGTGAATAGTGGGCGTAAAAATGATTTTTGAATTCATTTTCCGTTTCATTTGATAAATTGTTTAATGCTTCTAAAAAATTAAAATCCATAAAAATTGCCTCCGCTTTTTAACTTGCTAAATGCCCAGCGCTGGCAAGCAAAAAGCAAAAGCAAGTTTTTATGATTGATACAATAATTTAGTAAAAGCAATTCAATTTCAAAAAAGCCCCGTAAAATTATTTTTTGCCGATAAAATCTATAATTTTGTTGTAATCGCAAGCATAACGCCGAACTTCAATTTTGCCGTTTTTGTATTCTGCAAAATCTTTTTTAATCCAGCCGTTCGCATAGCAAAAGCATAAATAGGGGATGTCATCAACCCTGAAAATTAAAGTAGTCGGCATCTTCTTAAACTGCTCGCGGAATTCATTTGCAAAATAAATCCAGCCAAACTGTTTTGTGTCTAATCTGCCTACGCCAGTAAAAACCATAATAATAAAATCTCCTGAATTTTGATTTTATTATTTAGTTTCGCCCGTAGTTTCCTTATAAAAAAATTTTTTTTGCATTTGCTTTCGGGGCGTGGTTTAACTGTCGCTTTTTCGGCGGTTGCAAGACTTGCAAAGAATTTGGCAATTTTCAATAGTGGTGTGTCCGCCCTTGCTCCACGGCGTTATGTGGTCTGCATCGGCTTCTTCAAAAGTGATTGCTTTTCCGCATTTCTTGCATTTCCCGTTTTGGCTTTCCAAAACTTTTCTTTTTGTCTTATCGTCAAATTTTCTGATTGATAAATGGCTTTCGTCATTGTCAAAAAGATAAAAGAAAATTCCTTTTAAATTTGTGACATCATCATCGTCAATCAGGCGTTTAATTTCTTCTTCCAGTTTTTCCGTATTAACTTCTTTATCTTTATAAAGATTGTATAAAAAGCCCCATTCCACGCCCTTCATAATTTCTTTTCTGTAATTCGGAAAAGTCAGGCGAATCCAGTTTATGACATTCTGAAAATAAGTCCAAAGTTTATTTGCGTTTTGGTCGTGCTGGTGGTCTGCCATAAACTGCCCGACTTTATCAGCTCCGCCCGAAATCCATTTTAGCGTGGTCGCTAAATAATCCTGTCTGATTTCCGAGCCTGTCAAAAAGTCTTTTCCTAACTGGTAAGCCGCGCCGCCTTTTCGTGAAAAGTATTTTTTTGCATCGGTCAGCCACGGTCCCGAATAGGTAGCGTTTAACAATTCCTGTGCGTTTAACGGCTCGCCCGATACATTGATTCTGTCAAACCACGCTAATTTTTCGCTGTCATTGCCCTCACACCAATAAACCGTTAATTTGTAATTCAAGATTTTTTCTTGCAAGTCGGCTGGCAAAGTGTGAAAATAAAACGGCGTTTTTTTATCTGTGTCGATAGTAATTGAAAAATAATTATGCACAAACTGGCAGATTGAGATAGAGCGTTGCTGTCCGTCCAAAACTTCAAAATCCGTGTCGGAATTCTTAACCCAGTAAAAGACATTAAGCGGATAATCTTTTAAGATACTGTCTATAACCAAATTTCTTTTTTTATCGTCATAAACGAATTCACGCTGATACTTTGGGCGGATGTTAAGTTTTCCCGAATAGCCGACTACGCCGTTAGTTTCCTTATCTTCAAGATAATCTTCTGCAAGTTCTTTAACCGTGATTTCCTGATAGTTGATTTTCATTTAGGGTCTCCGTCTTTCATTTTTTACGGCGAATTGTAATCCGCGCATAAGTAATTTTTCCGTTAATTTTACCTTCCGCGTTTTTTATCATTCCAGCTATCGATGTCGATGACGGATACATACACGGCGATAAATGTTTTTGCCATTCAGAATTGGTCGAATCACATCGTCGTGAATTTCCTCTTGACAAGAATTCTGAAGTATGGCGTAATTTGCTTGCTTGCTTGCTTGCTTGCTTGCTTGCTTGCTTGCTTGCTTGCTTGCTT